>NZ_SOHO01000050.1:0-10008 GCF_004403225.1 Cryobacterium sp. Sr8
AACGTGTTGCCCTGGCAGACCTCGCCCGGGCCGCCGGAGCCCGCTGGGCCATCGAGGAGAGCTTCCAGACCAGCAAAGGCCAAACAGGCCTGGATCATTACCAGGTGCGTCAATACACAGGCTGGTATCGGCATATCACCCTCTCGATGCTCGCCCACGCGTTCCTGACCGCCACCCGGTCAAAAAAGGGGGCCAACATCCAGACGACAGCGACCTCATCACCCTGAGCCTGCCCGAAATCAGGCACCTCCTCGTCTGCCTGGTCTTCACCCAGCCAGCGAACCCCGAACGCGTCCTGAGCCGCTCACGCTGACGACGCCGACATCAACAAACCGCGAAACGACATCACTATCGAACCCGCGGACACACCCCATAAACACGACTGTAGTACTAGGCCAGATCGACATGCGGAGGCACCGCAACGATCAGGCCCGCGCCCACGAGGCCTACTGGGAATAACACCGTAGCGGCCCGGGCACTCCGCCCGGGCCGCCGCTACCACCTCGTCAGAACCGCGCTACCAACTACGTGGACTGGCGCTACCATCAAGCGCTACTCGCCATGTAGAGTTCAACAGGCACCACGCAGTCGCTCCAGTCCTGCGCCGGAAGGCCGTAGGGGGAGTTATTGACCGGGAGCAACCCGATGACGGGTAGGGCAGTAGCCGACGACCGGGGCGCGGTGCTTGTCGTCGATGACGACGAGATGATCGTGGGCCTGGTCGCGCAAGGGCTCCTCGCAGCCGGCTACCGCGTCACGACGGCCTCCAGCGGCGCCGAGGCGCTGGAGAGACTGGCCGAGGCGGTCCCGGACGTCGTCGTCTCCGACGTCAACATGCCGGACATGGACGGCTTCACCCTCGTGCAGCGACTGCGCGAGGACTCCCGGCTGCGTTCCCTGCCCCTGTTGTTCCTCACCAGCCGCGCGGAGGCCGCGGACGTGGTGTCCGGCATGCGTCTCGGCGCGGACGACTACATCACCAAGCCCTTCGACCTGCCGGTCCTGGTCGCTCGCGTGGACGCCAAGCGGCTACGGCCGCCGTTGCCTGCTGACCGACTGCAGACTGACCGCCGCACGGGGCTGGCCTCGTCCGCGACGTTCATGGACGAGCTCGACCGGGAGCGCGAGCGGGCGCTGCGCAGTGGCCGCTCGGGGCACTTGGCACTGCTCGGGCTGAACGAGTCCGGGAGCATCCGTGCGCGCTTCGGGGAGCGCGGGGTCGACGAGGTGTTGCGGCAGGTCGCCGATGTGCTCGGCGCCGTGGTCACGCCGCTGGAGACGGCCGGCCGTACCCCCGATGGCGGCTTCGGGCTGCTGCTGCCGGAGACGTCGTCGGACGACGTGCGCGACCTGCTGCAGGGACTCTCCGAACGCCTCGCCGGCCGCCGCCTGGACGTCGAGGGCTCTAAGGTCAGCGTTACCCCGCTCGTCGGATACGTCCCGCTCGACGCCGTCCAGTCGGCCAAGCAGGCGGTCGAGCAGGCCGGCGCGGCGCTCGAGCACGCGCAGATGCACCTCGATCTGCGGCCGATCGCGTACCGTCCCGAGATGCTCGCCGAGGCCGCGGCACCGCGCCAGCCTCGGCCGCTTCTAGAGCGGCTGCGCACGCCGTTCCAGGTCGCGCTGACGTTCGTCATAGGCATTGTGCTGCCGTACTTCGTCTACCTGTTGGCTGACCGCGCGGGTTTCGACATCACACCGTTCGCCTACCTCGTCGTCGTCTTCTCGCTGCTGGTGACAGGGATCGCGATCTGGGTCGAAGGACTGCTCGCCCTGAACCCGGCGCAGCCGCCTCCCGCACCAGAGGAGCAGGACGGCGGTCCGGCGTACCCGCCTGCGAGTGCCGTCATCGCGGCGTACCTGCCGAATGAGGCCGCCACCGTCCTGGAGACCGTCGAGGCCTTCCTGAGGGTGAACTACCCCGGCGACCTGCAGGTCGTGCTTGCCTACAACTCGCCCGTCCCGCTCCCGGTAGAGCGCGTCCTCGGCGAGCTCGCGCAGCGCGAGACGCGCTTCACTCTGCTCAAGGTGGAGGGGAGCACGTCCAAGGCGCAGAACGTCAACGCCGCCCTGCAGATCGTCACTGGTGAGTTCACTGGTGTCTTCGATGCCGACCACCTGCCCGCGGCAGACAGCTTCGTGCGCGCCTACCGCTGGATGGCCGATGGGTACGACGTCGTGCAGGGCCACCCGGTGGTACGAAACGGCGACGCCTCCTGGGTGGCGCGCACCGTAGCGGTCGAGTTCGAGATGATCTACGCAGTCAGCCACCCCGGCCGGGCGAAGCTGCACCAGTTCGGCATCTTCGGCGGGTCAAACGGCTACTGGCGCACGCAGCTGCTGCGCGAGACGCGCTTCCGCGGCTCGATGCTCACCGAGGACATCGACTCTGCCCTGCGGGTCGTCGAAGCCGGCTACCGGATCGGCTCCGACCCGTACCTCATCAGCCGCGAGTTGGCGCCGACGACGCTGCAGGCACTGTGGAACCAGCGGATGCGCTGGGCGCAAGGGTGGTTCCAGGTGTCCCTGGGCCACCTCTTCGGGGCGCTGCGCAACCCCGGGCTCACGCCCAGACAGCGGTTCGGTTTCTTCTTCCTGCTGGGCTGGCGCGAGGTCTACCCCTGGCTGAGCGTCCAAATGTTCCCGCTCATCGCCTTCTACGCCCATCGCGCCGGCGGGCCGCAGCACCTCGACTGGTTCGTCCCGGTGTTCGTCCTCACGACCATCTTCACGCTCAGCGTCGGGCCGTGGCAGACGTTGTTCGCGTATCGCCAGGCCGATCCGGAGATCCGCTCCCGCACGGCGTGGTTCTGGCTGTACCTCGTGGTTGCCTCGGTCTTCTACACCGAGTACAAGAACGTCATCGCACGCGTCGCGCAGGTGAAGCAAGCCATGCGCGAGAAGGCCTGGAAGGTGACGCCCCGGGCCGCCGGGACAGGGGGGGCGCCGGAGGGCGGACTCACCGCGCAGGCTGTCGGTCCAGCGGCCAACGACCCCGAGCACCCGGCGGACGAGCCGCTGGTCCCGCCGCCGCTGCCCCACCACACGACTTCCCCAAGCCGTACGTCGTGACCACCTCACGCCAGCACACCCGCGTCAAGGCGCTGCGGGCGCTAGGGCTGCTCGACCAGCCGGGCCAGGAGCGCTTCCGCCGGATCGTGGATCGTGCGAAGCATCTGCTGGACGTGCCGGTGGTCTACATCAATCTCGTCGACGAGACGCGGCTGTGGGTCGTGGCCTGCACCGGACAGACCGACCCCGCGCTGGATCACGACGCGTCGTTCTGCCACTTCGTCGTCGTCGACGACGCCCCGGTGCTCGTCGGCGACGCATCCACGGACCCGCGATTCTGTGACAATCCGCTCGTCGTCGGCCCTCCCCGCCTGCGCGCCTACGCCGGCTACCCGCTGCGCTGGGACGGACAGGCTGTGGGAACGCTATGCGCCTTCGACGTCGTGCCGCGCACGTGGAGCCGCGCGGACCTGGAAGTCCTGGCCGACATGTCCGCCTGGGCCGAGCTCGAGCTCGGCGCCGAGGAGGTGCAGCGCCGGCTGGCTGCCGCTGAGCTGGCACAGCGGCTCACAGACTCCGTACTGCGTTCGGCGGGCGACGGGATCTGCGCGACGGACGGGGAGGGCCGGCTGGCGCTCGTCAACCCCGCGGCGTGCGACCTGCTCGCGGCACCGGCCGAAAAACTGCTTGGCCAGCCGCTGCACGAGTTGCTGCACCCCCAGGACAGCTCGTGCTACGACGACGACTGTGCGCTCGGCGCGGCGCTGCGCGACGAGCAGGTGCTCGTCGGCGTGGACGACGCCTTCCGTCGGCAGGACGGTGAGGTCTTCCTGGTGCAGCTTTCGTTTGCGCCGTTGCGGCAGGACGACCGGACAGCCGGCGCAGTGCTGGTCTTCCAAGACGTCAGCCAGCGGCGGGAGGTGGAGCGGCTCAAGGACGAGTTCGTCTCGGTGGTGAGCCATGAGCTGCGCACCCCGCTGACCTCGATGCGCGGCTCGCTCGGCCTCCTCGCTGCCGGGGTCGTCGCCGAACTGCCGCCCGAGGCGCAGTCGCTTGTCGACATCGCCCTCACCAACACCGACCGCCTCAGTCGGCTCGTGGCCGACATCCTCGATCTCGAGCGCCTGTCCGCGGGGCACATGCACGTCGTGCGCCGTCCTCACCGGCTGAGCGACCTGGTCGCGCTGGCGCTCGCAGCCGTAGAAGGGATGGCCGCTCAGGCCGGCGTCCGACTGGAGCAGGAGACCTCCGACGACATCTGCTGGGGCGATGCCGACCGACTCGCCCAGGTGCTCGTCAACCTCCTGGGCAACGCCGTCCGCTTCAGCCACTCCGGCAGCGCGGTCCGCGTCACCGCCCGGATGCGAGAGGGTGAGATCCGCTTCGAGGTGTGCGACAAGGGCCGTGGCATCCCGCCCGACCGGGTCGAGCAGATCTTCGAGCGCTTCGCGCAGGTCGACGTGAGCGACGCCCGCGAGAAGCAGGGCAGCGGCCTCGGGCTCGCCATCTGCCAAAGCATCGTGCATGCGCACGGCGGCCGCATCGACGTCGACAGCATCCTCGGGCAGGGCTCCACGTTCACGGTCGTGCTGCCGCAGCGCAGGCCGCGGAACGGGCCGTGGCCCGGCCCCCTCCGGCGCAAGGAGGAGACGTGACGCGCTGCGTGCTCGTCGTCGACGACGAGCCGGACATCCGCGCAGTCGCCCGACTCAGCCTTGAGCGAGTCGGTGGCCTGCGGGTGATCGAGGCGTCCTCCGGTATGGAGGCGCTGGATATAGTTGCCGCCTCCCAGCCGGACGCGGTCCTTCTCGACGTGATGATGCCCCGCGTCGACGGCCCGACAACGTATGCGCTGCTGCAGGCCGACCCGCGCACCCGCGACATCCCGGTACTCCTGCTCACGGCCCGGGCCGATGCCACCCAGCGAGAGCGGTGGCTGGCCGAGGGCGTGCGTGGCGTGCTGGCGAAGCCCTTCGACCCGATGGAGCTGCCGCGTCTGGTGTCCGAGTCGCTGGGATGGGGACCGTGACCGACGCGGTCGACGGTTTCCTCGCCGAGATGTGGGAGCGGTACGGGTACCTCGCCGACCAGCGCGTCGCGGCACTCGAGCGGTACGTCGAGGCCGGAGGTGGAGACCGCTCGGGCGATGTGCTGGCCGACGAGGCCGAGTCCGCCGCCCACAAGCTCGTCGGCGCGTTGGGCAGCTACCGCCGGCCCGGATCGGAGCAGGCCGCGGTTGTCGAGCGGCTGGTGCAGTCGCGCGCTCCGCTCGACGAGGTGGCTGCGGCCGTGCGCGAGCTACGCCGGCTCGTCGGCTGAGGCCCAGCGTCGGCGCAGCCTCAACGGCGGCTCCTGAGCTGGTTCATGACCCCACTGCCAGGGCCCACGGCGTCGGCCAGCCATTCCCAAACGCCACTCCCCCGAGACTCCGGAACTTCGGCGAATTGTAGCCAACCTACGTCCGTGGACGTCCCGCTGACGAACCGTTGCTTAGGTGCTGGCGATCACAGCGCTTCGGTGAATCGGGCGAGCAGCCGGATGAGGTTGATGTAGTCGTCAGGCGGGAGAGCATTCTGAACTTGCCGCCGGACTCGATCGACGACGGGCGTGAGGTCCGTCTGCGTCTGCGCACCGTCAGAAGTTAGCCGCAGGAGCCCGTCCTCTTCATGAACCCAACCGTGCCGTTCAAGTTCTGCCACGACGCCGTGGATCGTGTCGGGTGAGTCGAAGGACTTGAGCACGGTTTCCAGGTCCGTCAGACTGGTGTTGTACGTCTCCCGGGGTGACGAGGTAGGCGTCTTCCCCGGTGACGATGGGTTTTAGCGCGACTGGATTTGGTGTCCGGTGGTCGGCGGCGTCAGGCTGACGATGCCCGGATAGACGAATGGCCCGGCGTGCAATCTTTGAGGATCACGCCGGGCCGTTCTAACGCGTAAAGGCGCGCTGATGCTCACGCTAAGTCATGATCCTGTTTCTGTCGAGTTGGACCTGCTGGTCGGGCGTATGACCTGCCCAGGTTGCGGGGGCCGGTTACGGCCGTGGGGGTGGGCTCGAGCGCGTTTTATTCGTGAGGGCCTCGGCCCGGATTGGGCGGGCCGGCGGCTCCGGCCGCGGCGATCACGGTGCGTGGCGTGCCGAAGCACGCGCGTGCTGCTGGAGGTGCGGTTGGCCGTCCGTCGGGCCGACACCGCCGAGGTGATCGCCGCGGCGATCGAGGCGAAGACCGCGCTGCGGTGGGGTCACCGGAGGATCGCGGCAGGGTGCGGCCGCCCGCTCTCGACGGTGCGCGGCTGGCTGCGCGCGTTCGGCGCCTCAGCCTTTCAGATCAGTGACCGGTTCACGGGTTTGTTGGTGCGGGATGCTCCCGACGCCGTGGTGCTCTGGCCGACACCGGCCGGCACCGTCACGGGTGAGGCGTTGTCGGCGTTGATGGCGTATGCCGACGGTCTGGCCCGCCGGTTCACGGCGACCGTCACGGTGACGTGGGTGCAGGCCGGCATCGCCACGACGAATGGTCGGCTTTTCTGCCGGAGCTGGTGGGCCGCGGGTCCCAACACGAACCGGCCCTTACGCCCGAACCTCTCGGCCGGGAAGGGTGGCAGGAGCGCCTGCCACACCCCTGTGATCGGCGTGTTCACTGTTTGAGAGGACACCACCATGCCCGCAACCCCACCCGCACTCCCATCGGCATCGCCACGGGCATCACCGGCGGCGGCCGCCCAGTCGTTGCTCGTGCCGCCGGCCGGATCGCCGTCTGATTCGGCGGTGCGGCGGGACCGGACGGAGAAGATCGCGCTGTTTCGCTACCAACTCATCCGCGAAGCCGCCGACGACACCGTGACGACGCGTCAGCGCGGCCCGATGGTGAGAGCCCTCGCGGTGATGGTGCATCCGGGGCCGTTCGGTGGCACGGTGACGGTCTCCAAAGACACCATCGACCGGTGTGATGGCGCTCACTGAAATTCCCCAGTTCTGCCTTGGGTTCTAGCGATCGTCGCAACACTCACCATCCTGAGAGTTGCGACACCCATGCTCGAGACCCCGAAAACACCATCACCGCTCAGGATCTATCGCGAAGCCGAGAAGATCGAATTCCTTGAAGCATTCGAGCGACTTGGCAAGGTCAGCCTCGCCGCCCGCGAGGTCGGGCTTCATCCCGCCAGTTGCTACAGATGGCTGGTCGATGCCGGCATCGATGCCAAGAAACACAGCCGGGCCCGACGCGCGGAGTACTTTCGGCTCCGAGAGGCCGGCATCGCCCGCGTCGATGCCGCCCGACAGACCGGGCTGAACATTCGCACCGCGATCGACTGGGACCAGCGAATCGAACACGCCAGCAATCGCCGCGTCTACCCCGACGGTCGCGTCATCGACTACAACAAGGAAGTGCCTGTTCTCAGCGAAGCCCGTCAACGCCTGCTGCTTCCCCTCGTGGAAAGACAGCTGGATCCGCGGTACCTGTCGCTGGTCGACCGGGAGAAGATCCGCGACCTCTCCGCCACGGGCGCATCAATCCGTTCCATCGCCCGGACCCTGCTTCGGGCGCCGTCGACGATCAGCCGGGAGTTGCGCCGCAACCAGACCGACGCCGGCTCCTACGAGCCCTATGCGGCCCACCGCACTGCCGCGGAGCGCCGACCCCGCCCCAAGGACATCAAGCTGGTCAGGGGTTCACGATTGCGCGAATACGTGCAGAAGAAGCTGCAGATCCGTTGGTCTCCCGAGCAAATCTGCCACGCTTTGATCTGGACCTGTATGCCGAAGGGTCCTACGAGGATGTATTTGCTCAGCTGACGGATGGGCTGTCGTGGTCCTCTGGCTGGTCCGAGACGTATGTGCCACCGTCGAAGTCGGGCATCTTCCAGGCGCGTCTGCGGCTGGGGTTCGAGCCGGTGCGGGACTTGTTCGCCCGCGTAGCGCGCCCTCTCGCGGTGCCGAACACGCCTGGGTCCTGGTTGGCTGGGCGGCGCTTGATGTCCATCGACGGAACAGCCCTGGATCTGGCCGACAGCGCGGCGAATGCGGAGTTCTTTGGTCGCCCGCCTGTCAGTCGCGGCGAGCAATCCGCTTTCCCGCAAGCACGTCTCGTGGCGCTGGCGGAGTGCGGAACGCACGCTGTGCTGGACGCACGCTGTGCTGGACGCGGTGATCGGCCCGTGCACGACGTCGGAAATTGAACTCTCCCGCGAGCTCGCCGGACGCTTCCAGCCGGGAATGCTGGTCCTCGCCGACCGAGGCTTCTACGGCTTCCGATTGTGGGCGCAAGCGGCCTCCACGGGCGCTGACCTGCTCTGGCAGGTCAAGACGAACCTACGTCCTCGGCATCAGGAGACCCTGCCTGATGGGTCCTGGCTGGCGCAGATTATCCCCACCTCGGGCCCGGGGCGGCAGTCGGCGACACCCTTGACGGTGCGGGTCGTGGACTACACGATCGACGACGGACGCGACAATCCCGACGCTTACCGATTACTGACCACGATTCTGGATCCGGCCGAGGCCTCGGCGGAAGAACTGGCGACCGTGTACTCCGAACGGTGGGAGATCGAGTCCGTGTTCGACGAATTGAAGACCCATCAAAGCGGCCCGCGCATGGTGATGCGATCCAAATCCCCAGACCTGGTCAAGCAGGAAATCTGGGGCCACCTGTGCTGCCACTACGCAATCCGGACCCTCATGGTCGAGGCCGCCCAGCACGCCCGCCGTGACCCTGACCGAGTCTCCTTCGTCGCCGCACTCCGCCTCGCCCGCCGCTCCGTGGCTCAGGGCGCTTTTTCCCCCTCCACACCCTGACCGAGCGAAGGCCGTCTGGCGCCACGCCTTTCTCGCTCTGGTCCGACGTCTGAACCCCGCTCGCCGACGGCGATCAAACCCTCGCGTGATCAAACAGAAGATCTCCAAGTGGCCTGCCAAACGCTTCCATCACGCGTACTCGCCACAACCTGCTCACACTTCAGTAATCACCATTCAAACGCTCAACTGAACGGTATTGAGGCTAAGCGGTGCCCGAAGGTGCCAGGAAATCCTCGAAGCGCACGACCGGTGATGCGTTGGGCGACGGCTTGGAGAAGAGGTCGCCCTGCCCGAAGCGGCAACCCATGGCCTGCAACAGCTCCAGTTGGCCGGTCGTTTCGATGCCCTCGACGACGACGTCCAGCTTCAACGATTCCGCCAACCGAATGACGCCCTCCACGATCGCCCGATCGTGCGCGGAGGTTTCGATATCGCGCACAAACGTCATGTCCACCTTCAACAGGTCGACATCGAATTCCCGGAGGTGGGTGAACGACGAGTAGCCCGTGCCGAAGTCGTCGATGGCCAGACGCACACCGATGCCGCGGAGTTCCTGGAACGTCCGGGCGGCCGAGCCGATCGCTTCCATCACGGCGCTTTCGGTCAGCTCCAGCCAGAGTTGGTTCGGAGCCAGCCCGGAGCTGCTGAGCGCCCGCTTGACCACCGCACCGAAGTCGTCTCGCACGAACTGGTGCGGAGACACGTTGACGCTGACAGCCATACCGCGCTCCAGCACGGTGGCCGCCAGGCACGCCTGGCTCAGGATCGTGCTCCCGATCTGCTTGATCAGGCCAACCTCCTCGGCGATCGGGATGAATTCGCCCGGCATCACCAGCCCGCGATCGGGCCGACGCCAGCGCGCCAGCGCTTCGGTGGCCACGACCTTGCGCTCCCGCAGGTCCACGATCGGCTGGTACCAGGTCTCGATCTGCCCCAGTTCGACCGCACTGCGCAGGGCGATCTCGGTGTCCAGTCGCCGGTCGATCCGACCACGTAGATCGTCGTCGAAGACCTCGAAGCGAGCGCGCCCGCGGTCCTTGGCCAGGTACATGGCCTGGTCCGCGTTCCGCAGCAACGACTCGGGGTCGTCGTGGCCGACGCCGAAGGCGATGCCGATGCTCGCATCCACGGATGCGACGTGATCGCCGATCCGGATCGGCCGGGCGATGGACTTCTGGAGCGCATCCGCAAGCTGGGCGACATCCC
>NZ_SOHO01000011.1:0-53597 GCF_004403225.1 Cryobacterium sp. Sr8
AACGTGTTGCCCTGGCAGACCTCGCCCGGGCCGCCGGAGCCCGCTGGGCCATCGAGGAGAGCTTCCAGACCAGCAAAGGCCAAACAGGCCTGGATCATTACCAGGTGCGGCAATACACCGGCTGGTATCGGCATATCACCCTCTCGATGCTCGCCCACGCGTTCCTGACCGTGACCCGGTCAAAAAAGGGGGCCAACATCCAGACGACAGCGACCTCATCACCCTGAGCCTGCCCGAAATCAGGCACCTCCTCGTCTGCCTGGTCTTCACCCAGCCAGCGAACCCCGAACGCGTCCTGAGCCGCTCACGCTGACGACGCCGACATCAACAAACCGCGAAACGACATCACTATCGAACCCGCGGACACACCCCATAAACNATAAACGCGACTGTAGTACTAGGGCGCACTCCCGACGGCGCCTGGCCCTACCGCGCCCTCTTCGGGAGGATTATTCTGAAGATTTCAGGCCGTCCACGCCCGGTGGGCCGCGTGCCCGGAGCTCCTGCCAATCGGCCCTTCCAGAGTCAAAAGAGGAAGTCATGTCAGACACGATGTCCGCGTTGCAGGTCAAGTCCTTCGATGCTCCCGATGAGCGTCGCGCGCCGGAGAAGACCAACCTGGACCTCAACCATCTCGGTGAGTACACGATCGGCCGGATGACGATGGAGCCCGGGTGGGCCTGGTCGGAGTGCATCAAGCCGGTCGTGCACACCGATTCCTGCCGGCTCCTGCATGTCGGCTACTGCGTCGCGGGGACCCTTGAAACGGTGCTGGATGACGGCACCCGAGCCACCATCAAGGCCGGTGACTCTTACTTGATCCCGCCGGGCCATGACGCCCATGTCGTGGGCGATGAGGCGTTCGTCGGGATCGAGTTCGCCAGCGCCGCGCAGTACGGAGTCCCGGCCCGGTAGCCGGGACCGCTCGCGCGGATGCCGCGGCCGCGGCATCCGGGCGCTTTGTGCGGGCGGGGTCAGAATGGGCGCATGCCCTTCGTCCTGCACGTCGTCCGCTCGGCGATTGCGCCGTTCACCCACACGCGACTTTTCCGCCTCGTTGCGCCGCGAGCGATGCCCCCGATCGAACGGCTGCTGAAGCGCCTGAGCCGGGGCCGGGTGCAACTCAGCGGAATGCTCGTGCCGTCGCTGGTACTCCACTCGACCGGCGCGAAGACCGGTCTCGCGCGCGACACGGTGCTCATGTACACCCCCGACGGGCACGGGCGCGCGATCGTGGCGGGGACGAGCTTCGCCAGGGGGCGACATCCGGCGTGGACCTACAATCTCCTGGCGCACCCGGATGCGGCCATCAGCGTGCGCGGCCGGCTCCTGCCAGTGCGGGCCACGCTGATCGACGACGCCGATCGGGACGAGACGTGGCGCCGGATCGAGGGGCAGTGGCCGGGCTACCGTGACTACGAGCGGGAGTCGGGCCGGGTCGTGCGCCTGTTCCGGCTCCGGCCGGTGCGGGAGCGCCCGGGCACAGGCAAGGCATAGCCAGAGCCGTGTTTGAGCGGTAAAACTACCTCATGACGACGTCGCCGTTGGTGCTCGGGCCCATGCTGCGGTACGTCGACGACGTGTCCGCGAGCATCTGGTGCGAGACGCGGGAGTCGGCAACGGTCGTCGTCAACGCGGGGAACCGGTCCTGGGCGGCGCGCACGTTCGCCGTGCACGGGCACCACTACGCCCTGGTCGAGGTCAACGGCCTGGCACCGGGCACCGTCACGCCCTACACGGTGCAGGTGGCGGGGGCGGATGCCTGGCCCGCGGCCGGCACGGTGTTTCCGGCATCCGTCATTGCCACCCTGAGAGAGGGCCGGCCGCTGCGGATGTCCTTCGGGTCCTGCCGCACCAGCGTGCCGCATGACGAGGGCGGCAACCGCACGCACGGC
Source organism: Cryobacterium sp. Sr8 (assembly GCF_004403225.1). Taxonomy (NCBI): domain Bacteria; kingdom Bacillati; phylum Actinomycetota; class Actinomycetes; order Micrococcales; family Microbacteriaceae; genus Cryobacterium; species Cryobacterium sp. Sr8. The sequence continues at coordinate 1,896 of NZ_SOHO01000011.1, forward strand.
GTCGATGCCCTGAGGGCGTATGCGCTGCAGATGGCCTCGAACGACGGATCCCTGTCCTGGCCGGATCTGGTGCTCTTCCTCGGCGACCAGGTGTACGCCGACCTGACCAGCGAGGCCATGCAGGAATTCATCCGCGCCAGGCGCGACATCAGCGAGCCGCCGGGCAAGGAGCTCGCGGATTACGAGGAATACGCGCACCTCTACAACCTGGCCTGGTCGGACGAGGCGAACCGGTGGCTCCTCAGCACCGTGCCCACCGCGATGATCTTCGATGACCACGATGTGCGCGACGACTGGAACGCCTCGCTCAGTTGGAAGCGCACCATGGAGGAGACATTTTGGTGGCACGGACGGATCGTGGCCGGCCTGGCCTCGTACTGGGTTTACCAGCACCTCGGCAACCTCTCGCCCCGGCAGCGAGCCGACGACGCGATCTGGCGGCGGATCGCGGCGCATGAGGGCGAGGCCGAGCTGGACCTGAGTTCCGTGCTCGACGAGTTCGCCGAGCGATGCGACCGGGAGCCGACCGTCTACCGCTGGAGCTTCTGCCGGGACTTCGGTGAGGTTCGCCTGATCGCCGTCGATTCCCGGGCGGCGCGCGAGCTCGCGCCGGAGCGGCGAGCGTTGCTCGATGAGGAGGAGACTGCCTGGCTGGACAGTCGGATGCGCGGTGGATTCCGCCACCTCCTGATCGGGACGTCGCTGCCGTTCCTGCTCCCGACCGGGCTGCACCACATGGAGTCCTGGAACGAGGCGATTTCCGAGGGCGCCTGGGGGAGGGTTGTCGCGGGCGTCGGCGAACGGCTCCGCCAGGCGCTGGACCTCGAGCACTGGGGGGCCTTCCAGAAGAGCTTCCGCCGGGTGGCGGCGATGGCCGAGGAAGTCGCCGACGGCAAACGAGGCCGCGCCCCGGAGACCGTCACCTTCCTCTCCGGGGACGTGCACTACTCCTACGTTGCCGAGGTGCAGAGGGCGTCGGGAAGCCGCATCATCCAGGCCGTGTGCTCGCCGATCCGCAACCCGCTGCCCGTGGCCATGCGATCCTTCTCCGCCGTGCTCTCCTATGGGATCGCAACCCGGCTGAGCGCCTTGCTGGCCCGCTCGGCCGGGGTCGCCGATCCGCCGTTCCACTGGGCGGGAATGAAGGGGCCCTGGTTCGAAAACTGCCTGGCGACCCTTGCCGACACTCCCGAAGGTCTGAAAGTGTGGTGGGTGTCCGGCGTCGTGCACGACGGTGACCAGCTGCATCCGCGGGTGGAAGAACTCGCCGCGCTCACCGTGGCGCCTCGGCGCCGAGGCTCCGCGTGACCCAAGAAGAGAAGGAAGCTCCAGATGGCATTCATCACCGTTGGGCAGGAAAACAGCACCGAGATCGAGCTCTACTACGAGGACCACGGCACCGGCCAGGCGGTCGTGCTCATCCACGGGTACCCGCTGGACGGCCATTCCTGGGAGAGGCAGTCGAGGGCGCTCCTCGAGGCGGGGTACCGGGTGATCACCTACGATCGGCGTGGATTCGGCGCGTCCAGCCAGCCCACCGTCGGCTATGACTACGACACCTTCGCGGCCGACCTGAACACCCTGTTGACGACGCTCGACCTCCGTGACGTCGTGCTGGTGGGGTTCTCCATGGGCACGGGGGAGCTGGCCCGCTATGTGAGCACCTACGGCGCGGAACGCGTCGCGAAGCTCGCCTTCCTCGCCTCGCTGGAGCCGTTCCTGCTCCTGACCGATGACAACCCGTCCGGTGTGCCGCAGGAGGTCTTCGACGGCATCGCCGCCGCGGCGAAGGGCGACCGCTACGCCTGGTTCACGGACTTCTTCCAGAACTTCTACAACCTCGACGAGAACCTCGGCAGCCGGATCAGTGAGGAAGCCGTCCGCGGCAGCTGGAGCGTTGCTGCGACAAGTGCGGCCATCGCCGCCTACGCCGTTGTGCCTACCTGGTACGAGGACTTCCGTCCCGACCTCGCGAAGATCCGCGAAGTGAACCTGCCCACCCTCATCGCGCACGGCGACAGCGACCGAATCCTGCCCATCGACTCCACGGGGCGCCCGTTCCACGCGGCCCTCCCGGACGCCGAGTACGCGGAGATCGCCGGAGCCCCGCACGGGATGCTGTGGACCCACGCGGACGAGGTAAACAGCCTGCTGCTGGCCTTCCTGGCCCGGTAGCCGCCGGCCAGTCCTCGCGACCGACGCGGCACTTTGGGGGCCGCGGAATGACACGGCCGGGAGGCGGTGCTCGGCTAGTGCCGGGAGCTATGAAGTCATTTGCGTGCTGAGATGTCGTGCCCGGTTGTGAAGCTCGCTGGGTGTGCACCACCGAGGACGAGATCATGTTCCAGGTCGCAGCGCATGCTGCCTCGACTCACGGCCTGGTCGAGGTGTCATCGACGATGGCCCAGGCCGGGCGGGCGGCAATCGCACCGGTCGTCTAGTGTCGGCGGGGCATCCGGACGCCGGCGTGGGATCCGCCCGGCCCGACTGGGCCGAGATGCTGGCTGCTGCCTGCCGCGGTGAGGGCATCTCGACGCTCTACCAGCCGATCGTCGACACGGCTCGGGGCTCGGTCGTCGGCTACGAGGCCCTGACCCGGTTCTCCGGCTACTCCGAGCGCAACCCCGAGACCTGGTTCCGGGCGGCTCGGACGCACGGTATAGCCGAAGACCTGGAAGTCATGGCCCTGCGCACCGCGTTGCGGGCCCGCCCGACGATGCCGACGAACTGCTTCCTCACGGTCAACGTGTCGCCGGATCTGCTGCCCCGTGAGAGTGTGCGCAGCGTCTGGCGCGACGAGGGTGACCTGGGCGGACTCATCGTCGAGCTGACCGAGCAGGCGCCGATCGAGTCGTACCTGGCCCTCGAACCCGACCTCGACCTCCTGCGCTCAGCCGGCGCCCTGATCGCTGTCGACGACGCCGGCGCCGGATACGCCGGGCTGCGACACCTGCTCTCCCTCCGGCCCTCGCTGATCAAGCTGGACCGCGCGATCGTGGAGGACATCGACCGGGACGAGGCCAAGCGCGCCCTCGTCGAGATGCTGGGAACGTTCGCCGGCCGCGTCGACGCGTGGCTGCTGGCCGAAGGAGTCGAGCGGCTCGAGGAACTCGACGCGTTGGTCGCGCTCGGCATTCCCCTCGTGCAGGGATACTGCCTGGCCAGGCCGGCCCCGGCCTGGGTGGGGATCGACGAGGATGTGGCGATTCGCCTGGCGACGCGGGCGGTGCCGGGCAAGACCCGCGTCATCCGCGACTTCCTCGAGATCGTGCCCACGGCCACGAGCGTGTCCGATGCGTCGGCTGCCTTCGTGGCCGACCCCAAACTCCGCGCCGTCGTGTTGCTCGACGAGCACAGCAGCCCCCTTGCCGTGCTCGAGGCCGACGCGTCGCATCTCGGCGTGGTCAGCCCCGGCCTCCGGGTCAACCTCGAGACCCCGGTGACGGATGCCCTCGGCCGGGCGATGACGCGCGATCCGGGCGTCCGCTTCGAGCCGCTCCTCGCCACCGACAACGCCGGCCGTTTCACCGGCATCGTGCGCCTGGAACGCTTGATCACGGCCCTCGCAGCAGAGGGCCACTGACGGGCGGATCTCCCGGGACATACACTCGAGCCATGAAACGTGCCCTCGCGATCGGCCTGGTGTCGGTGCAGCTCCTGCTGCTCGCGGCGCTCATCTTCCTGCCCCACGGGTCGCTGTGGAGCGTCAACGCCGGCGTCCTCGCCGCCGCGATCGTGCTCGGCCTGGCCGGTGCGATCCTCGCCGTCCTGGGGCTGAGGGGCCTGGGGCCGGCGTTGACGGCCAGTCCGATCCCCAGGGAGCACGCCCTGCTGGTCACCAGCGGTGTGTACGGCCGCATCCGGAATCCGATCTACACGGGGCTGATGACCGGCGGGCTCGGCCTCGCGCTGTTCGGCGCGTCGGTGTGGCACATCCTGGCCTGGCTTGCCCTCGTGCTGCTGCTGGCGGCCAAGACGCGGTGGGAGGAGCGGATGCTCGTGGCCGAGCATCCGGACTATCGCGACTACGGGGCTCGCGTCGGCCGCTTCGTGCCCGGCGCCGGCCGGCTGCGCCCGCCCTCTCGACCTGACCCGCGCGACAGCCGGCGCGACCAGCCAGGCTCGACTCCATGACCCCGGATGCCCTCGTCGAGTTCTGCCTGAGCCTGCCGCAGGCGATCGAAACGTTCCCGTTCGGCGGGGAAACGAGCGTGTTCAAGACGAGCGGTAACGGCAAGATCTTCGCCCTCACCGCCCTGGCCGCGGAGCCGCTCACCGTCTCGCTGAAATGCGATCCGGAGGACAGCCGTGCGCTCCGGGAGGAGTTCCCCGGGCAGATCACGCCCGGCTACCACCTCAACAAGAAGCACTGGATCACGATCGTGCTGGGCGGCGAGGGCGAGGGCGCGCCCCCGGACGAGCTGGTCGAGCAACTACTGCGCGAGAGCCACGCACTCGTGCGGCCGAAGCCACCTCGGGGCTGAGTCGCCTCGGGCACTGAGTCGCGGACAAAGTACCTTCGTTTCGGAATTGAGGGTACTTTCTCCGCAACTCACCGTGAACGGCTACCAGGCGTAGTGCTCGGGCGCGGTCTTTCGGCCGGGGAAGATCTCGTCGAGGCGGCCGCGGGCATCCGCGTCGAGGGTGACGTCCAGCGATCGCACGGCAGCGGCCAACTGATCGGTCGTGCGTGGCCCCACGATCGGTGCGGTGACGGCCGGCTGGTGGAGCAGCCAGGCCAGTGCGACGTCGCCGGGCGGGTGGCCGAGTTCCTCGGCGAAGCTCTCGTACGTCTCGATCGCGTCGCGGTGGGTCGCGAGAGCCTCTGCCACCTTGCCTTCCAGGCGTCGCTTGCCCTCGCCTTCCTTGCGGAGGACACCGCCGAGCAGTCCGCCGTTCAACGGCGACCAGGGGATGATGCCGAGCCCGTTGCTCACCGCGGCGGGGATGACCTCCAGCTCGATGTCGCGGGTCAGCAGGTTGTAGATCGACTGCTCACTGACCAGCCCGGTGAAGTTGCGACGCCGGGCCTCCTCCTGGGCGGTGGCAATGTGCCAGCCGGCGAAGTTACTGCTTCCGGCGTAGAGGATCTTGCCCTGCGCGACGGCCGTTTCCATGGCCTGCCAGATCTCATCCCACGGCGTCTCCCGGTCGATGTGGTGGAACTGGTAGACGTCGATGTAGTCGGTCTGGAGCCTGGTCAGGCTGGCGTCGAGGGCCCGGCGGATGTTGAGCGCGGACAGCCTGCCGTCGTTGGGCCAGTCGGTCATCGTTCCGTACAGCTTGGTCGCGAGCACCGTGCGTTCGCGGCGCTGACCACCCTGGGCGAACCAATTGCCGATGATGGTCTCCGTGCCGCCCTTGCCGGCGCTGTCGCCGTAGACGTTGGCCGTGTCGAAGTAGTTGATGCCGTAACCGTGGGCGGCGTCCATGATGGCGTGCGCGTCGGGTTCCGGGGCCCAGCCACCGAAGTTCATGGTGCCGAGGCACAGTCGGGAGACGTTCAGGCCGGAGCGGCCGAGGGATGTGTATTGCATGCTCCCCAGCATGCGCTGCGAGGCCGCCCCGTGTCGAATGGTCAGGGTCTTGCGGTCGGGTTCATCTTCGTGTTCATTGGGGCCTGACACCCGCCACACGGAGTCCCATCGCAAGGAGCCCGCCGTGCACGACAACTCGACCCTCATCCGGGCCCGCATCCGTCGCTTTGTCAGTGAGCGGGTGGCTCCCGCCGTCTACCGCGCGTCCGCACCCCTCGTGGTGTCGGCCTGGGAAGTGCCGGATGAGCCGGTGCCCTTCGCGGAGGCCCGGCGCCAGGCGTTCACGCCGTTCGCGGTGGGGCGAAGGTGGGGGAAGCCGTGGGGCACGACCTGGTTCCACGTCACCGGCACGGTTCCCGAGGAATGGTCCCGATGGGGCGGCCTCGACACCCGCACGGAGCTGCTCGTCGACCTCGGGTTCCTCTCCGGCCAGCCCGGGTTCCAGGCCGAGGGGCTGGTCTTCGACCCGGCGGGGAACATCCTGAAGGCGATCGAGCCCTGCAACAGCTTCGTACCGCTGCCGCTCGGCCCGGGCGGTGTCGTGGACGTGTATGTGGAAGCCGCTTCCAACCCGGATGTCGGCAGCAACTGGAAGTTCCGGCCCACTCCCGTTGGCGACAAGGCCACGGCGGGGACAGCGCCGATCTACCGGCTGCGCCGCATGGATGCTGCCCTGCTCGACACCCGGGTCTGGCAACTCCAACAGGACATCTGGACGTTGTTCGGCCTGATGGAGGAACTCGGCGCCGACCTTCCCCGCACCGCGGACATCCTCCGGGCGCTCGAGACGGTGACCGACCGGATGGACCCGGACGACGTGAGCGGTACGGCAGGCCTCGGCCGCGCCATCCTGGCCCCGGTGCTCGCCCAGCCCGCCTACGCGAGCGCCCATCGGATCGTCGCCGTCGGGCACGCTCACATCGACTCGGCCTGGCTCTGGCCGGTGCGGGAGACCATTCGCAAGTGCGCCCGCACCTTCTCGAACGTGCTTGCGCTCATGGACGAGAACCCGGAATTCATTTTCGCGTGTTCCTCCGCGCAGCAGTACGCCTGGATGAAGGAGCACTACCCCCAGCTATTCGAGCGCATCCGCGAGCGGGTGATCGAGGGCCGATTCGTGCCGGTCGGCGGCATGTGGGTGGAATCGGACACGAACATGCCCGGCGGCGAGGCGCTCGCCCGCCAGCTGATCGCCGGCAAGGCGTTCTTCCTGCGCGAGTTCGGCATCGAACCGCTGGAGGTGTGGCTGCCGGACTCGTTCGGGTACACGGCAGCATTCCCTCAGATCGTTGCCGCCGCCGGGTCGCAGTACTTCCTGACGCAGAAGATCAGCTGGAACGAAACCGACACGATGCCCCACCACACGTTCTACTGGGAAGGCATCGACGGCACCCGCGTCTTCACCCACTTCCCGCCGGTCGACACGTACAACTCGGTGCTCTCCGGTCAGGACCTTGCCCGGGCGCAACGCCAGTACGCCGAGAAGGGCGCCTCGAACCTGTCTCTGGTGCCGTTCGGCTATGGCGACGGCGGGGGAGGACCGACACGCGAGATGCTCGCGGCCGCCGAGCGAACGAAGTCACTGGAGGGTTCGCCCACCGTGCGGATGGCCACGCCGCGGGCGTTCTTCGAAGAGGCGCAAGCGAGCTACCAGGCCCCGCCGGTGTGGTCCGGCGAGCTCTACCTCGAATTCCACCGCGGCACGTACACCTCGCAGGCCAACACGAAGGCCGGCAACCGGCGGAGCGAGCACCTGCTGCGGGAGGCCGAGCTGTGGGCGACGACGGCGACCCTGCGCACGGGGGCTGTCTACCCCTACGATCGGCTCGAGGCTGCCTGGCGCACCGTGCTGGTGAACCAGTTCCACGACATCCTCCCCGGCAGTTCCATCGCCTGGGTGCACCAGGAGGCCGAGGCCGCGTACGCCGGCGTGCGGGTGGAGCTGGAAGACCTGATTTCCCGGGCGCTCGCCGCATTGAACCGCCAGAATGCCGCGGGCCCGGATGCGCCGGGGTCCATCGGCGCCATGCCGGTCAGCTTCAACGCGTCGCCGTTCCCGGTGTGCGGGGTGGCCGCCCTGTCGGCCGGCCCGCGCGGGACATCCGGGGGAGTTCGCGTCGACGCCCGGGACGGCGGGTTCGTGCTCGAGAACGACGCGATCCGGGTGGCGATCGACGCCCGCGGACTGCTCGTGTCCCTCGTGGACCTCGGGACCGGGAGGGAGGCTGTGCCGGAGGGAAAGCCCGGCAACGTTCTCCAGCTCTTCCGGGACACGCCGACGCAGTGGGACGCGTGGGACATCGACGATCACTACCAGCGCAACGGCGTCGATCTGCTGGAGGCCGACTCGGTGGAGCTGGTGTCGCGGCACGCTGGACACGCGACCGTGCGCGTCAGTCGCCGCTTCGGGTCCTCGACCGTGTCCCAGGAACTGACCCTGGCCGGAGACCAGACCGCGCTCGAGATCGTCACCACGGTGGACTGGCACGAACGGCAGAAGTTCCTGAAGCTGGCCTTTCCGCTGGATGTGCACGCCGACCGGGCAGCCTCCGAAATCCAGTTCGGCCACATTTACCGGCCGACCGATGAGAACACGTCGTGGGATGCGGCCCGCTTCGAGACCTGCGCCCACCGGTGGGTGTTCGTGGGGGAGCCCGGCTTCGGAGTGGCCGTCGCCAACGACTCCACGTACGGCCACGACATCAGCCGGAGCAGCACCGGCGGCGGCACCACGACGACGGTGCGCGAGTCCCTGCTGCGCGCGCCGACGTTCCCCGACCCCGGCGCAGACCAGGGGGTGCACGTGCTGCGCACGTCGATCAGCATGACGCCCGACGTGCTCGGCGCGGCCAAGCAGGGCTACCGCATCAACCTTCCGCTCCGCGACGTGAGCGGAACGTCCGTGACACCCGTCGTGGTGAGCGATTGCGCCTCGATTGTGGTCGAGGCGGTCAAACTGGCGGAGGACAGGTCCGGCGACGTCATCGTGCGACTGTACGAAGCGCGCGGAGCCCGGGCCGAGGGCAGCGTCAGCTTCGGTTTCCCGGCGACGCGGATCGTCGAGACCGACCTGCTGGAGCGGACGGTCGCGCCGGTTGCGGTGAGGGCGGCAGCGGGCGCCGACGTGCGACTCGTGCTCCGCGCCTTCCAGATCGTCACCCTGCGGGTTTCCCGGCTCACCGAAGAATAGGATCCACCTGGCATCCGGCCCAGGCGACGAGCGTCCAGCCCGCCTGCGGCGAGCCGGTCAGCTCCACCACTCCCGTGATGACGAGGTCGTTCGTTCCGGCGAACATCGGCGGCATGTTCTGGGCGCGGGCCGCCGTCCAGACGCGGATCGCCGCCCCGTGGCTGAAGACGGCCGCGGTCCGGGCGTCGGATGCCGCGCTGGCGATGTCGGCGTCGAACCGAGCGAAGAAGGCGTGCCCGTCCAGGGCGCCGGGCATCCTGGCGTCGAGATTGCCGGCGCCCCACGCGAAGACCGTTTCCATGTAGGTGCGAACGGATGCCCGGTCGCTGAGGCCCTCGAGGGCACCGGCTTCGATCTCGTGCAGTCCGTCGGCCACCTGAACCTCGAGGCGCCGGTCGGTCGCCAGCGGCTTCGCGGTGAGCTGCGTGCGCTGCGTGCGCTGGAGCGTCGACGCGAAGATGGCGTCGATCGGTTCCTCGCGAAGGACATCCGGAATCACGGCCGCCTGGCGCGCCCCAAGCTCGGTCAGGCCGGGACCCGGGTGCGCCGTGTCCAGCTGGCCGAGAACGTTGGCTGGAGTCTGGCCGTGGCGGATCAGGAAGAGCCTCATATCCCTTCCAGCATAGGCATCGCCGCGCCGTGCGCTCCCGCAGACCGGCCGGGTGCAGCGGGTTCGTGCGAACGACGTCGAACGTGACGGTTGCCCGCGATGCCCGCGTTTTGGGAGGACATTCACAGAAAAACAGGGGGACACGTGCAGAAACGCTTTGCATACTTGGAACTTCGCCCGCGCGGAGCCCCGCCCGTGGATCGTCTAACAAGAACCGCCTGGCCACCCGAGCACGAGCCGGTTCGCTCTGTGAAAGTCATGCAAAACTCATTTCCTTGGTCTGCCCGAAAGTCCGCCAGCGTCACCGAAACCCGCAAAACCCGCAAAAATCGCATTAAGAACACCCGCCTCCGCCGCACCCGCCGCGGCACCGTGCTGGCCGGCGCCATCATCGCCGTCGGCGCACTCGTCGGAAACGGCCTCGTGCTGCAGCCCGCGCTTGCGGCGCAAAGCGAGAGCATCGCCGCCACGGCGGCCCTCGCGGCAAGCACCGGCTCCCACGCCGAGCAGCTGGATTCCTATGACGGCGTCCTGCGGGCCCACGCCGAGAAGAGCGCCACAGCCACGCTGACCATCGCCAAGAGCGCGATGACCGCGGCGAAGGGCAAGTCGGATGCCACGGCGCTGACCGCGTCCGTCGCCTCACTCGCCTACTTCCCGAAGCTCTACCCTGAGCAGATCTTCGAGCTCGTCGACAACACCAAAGCCGAAACCGCGACGCTGACGGCCGCGACGGCCGTGGTCGACCGCACGACCGCGCAAGAATCCGCTGCCGAAGCGGCCGCGAAAGCCGCCGCAGACGCTGCCGCAGCACAGGCGGCAGCGGCGAAAGCGGCCGAAGCGGTTGCCGCAGCGCCGGCTGCCTCCGCGTCTCGCCCGTCCGCTCCGACCAATCCCAGCGGCGCGCAGGCCATCGCCCGAGACCTGATGGCCTCCAAATATGGCTGGGGTGCCGACCAGTTCGGCTGCCTCGTGCCTCTCTGGGACAGGGAGTCCGGCTGGGATGTGAATGCCTATAACTCCTCGAGCGGAGCCACGGGTATCCCGCAGGCGCTGCCGGGCAGCAAGATGGCCACCGCCGGCTCCGACTGGCAGACCAGCGCCGCCACGCAGATCACCTGGGGCCTGGGATACATCGCGGACCGCTACGGCACACCCTGTGCCGCCTGGGACCACTCCGAGTCGGTGGGCTGGTACTAACCGGACTGCCCGGCCCGCGTGATGGCGGGTCGGGTGTTCGCGGGCCTGTTCAGGTTCGGCCTCGGCCGCGGCGGGCGACCGCGTCGATCGTCACCGCGGCGACGAGCACCAGGGCGGTGACCACGTACTTGGCCGGCGCGCTGTAGCCCTGCAGGCCCATGCCGTTGTCGATCGCCGCGATCACCAGCCCGCCCAGCACGCCGTGCAGCACCTTGCCTCGCCCCCCAAAGAGGCTGGTGCCGCCGATGACGGCTGCCGCCACCGCGTAGAGCACCAGCGTGCCGCCGTCGTACGAGGTTGACACCGAGCGCAGCCGGGACGCATAAACGATGCCGGCGATACCGGCGGTGAACGAGGCGAGCATGAAGGCGAGTGTGCGGATGCGTGCCAGGTTCACTCCGCCGCGACGAGCGGCCTCGGCATTGCCGCCGATGGCGTAGACGTAGCGGCCGAACCGGGTGCGGCCGAGCAGCAGCGTCCAGGCCGCGAGCACACCGAGGACCACGAGCAGCACCCAGGGAACGCCGCGAATTTCGACCAGCGTGCCGCGGTTGGTGTTGCAGAGCAGCACGATGGCCACACCGGCGGCGAGCGCGGCCGCGATCTTCAGGGCGCTGACGCTGGCCGGCGGTGCGACCAGTCCGCTCTTCCGCCGGCGGGCGTCGCGCAGCCAGGTCCATGCGCTGAACACACCGGCGATGACGAGCATCACGATCCAGCTGGTGAGCGGGCTGAGGTTGCCGCTGGCGATGTTGTTGATGACGTCGTCGTTGATGGTCACGACGCCGCCGCTGCCCAGGATCATCAGCATCACGCCCAGCCAGCCGAGCTGCCCGGCGAGCGTCACGACGAACGACGGCAGCCCGAGCCGGGTGATGATCGTTCCGTGCAGCACCCCGATCGCGGCGCAGGTGAGCAAACCGGCGGCGATCGCCGCCCACCACGGCCAGCCCATCGACTCTCGAAGCAGTTCGGCCATGATAACGCCGCCCACCCCGCCGACATAGCCGATGGACAGGTCGATCTCGCCGAGCAGCAGCACGAAGACCTGGCCCATCGCCAGCAGCATGAACACGGAGCCCTGGATGAGCAGGTTCACCATGTTGCCGGGGGTCAGGAAGTTCGGGTTGAGGGACTGGAACAGGATGGAGATGAGCAGCAGGCCCCCGAGTACCGGCAGCACACCGCTTTCGCCGCCGCGAACCCGGGACATTGCCCCACGGACGTATTCGGGCAAGGACGTGGCGATATTCGGATTCAGGGCGAGCGCGGTCTTGTGACCGGCCGCAGTGGCTGCTGCGGTCGTGGGCTCCTCCCGGGGAAGGCCGACGGCCGCCGGAGCCGTCTTCGACGGGGCCGGTATCGAATGCTCCGGTTGCGCGCGCGGTGCGGCTGCCGGCCGGACCCGGTCCGACGCGCCTGTGGTCATCAGGTCGACCACGATCTGCCGGTCGAGTTGCGCAGCGGGCTGGACCTCAACCAGCCGACCGAGGCGGAGCACGGCGATGCGATCGGCGACCCGGAAGACGTCGTTCATGTTGTGTGAGATGACGATGACGGCGAGGCCACGGTCGGCGAGCTGGCGAATCAGGGTGAGCACGACCTCGGTCTGGGCGACGCCGAGAGCAGCGGTCGGCTCGTCCATGATGACGAGCTTCGAGTTCCACAGCACCGACTTCGCGATCGCCACGGACTGGCGCTGCCCACCCGAGAGAGACGCGACGGGCTGCCTGATCGACCGGACGCTCGTCACGGCCAGGCTGCTGAGGGTCTCGCGGGCCGCGATCTCCATGCTCTCCTCATCGAGCAGAAAGTGTCGCCGGCGCTCTCGGCCGAGGAACATGTTCTGCACGATGTCGAGGTTGTCGCACAGGGCCAGATCCTGGTACACCGTCTCGATGCCCAGTTCGGCGGCCTCGTGCGGCGAGCTCAACCGCACGGTCTTGCCCTCCCAGAGGAGCTCGCCGTCATCGGGAGCGTAGATGCCGGCGATGCACTTGATCAGCACCGACTTGCCCGCGCCGTTGTCGCCGGCAATCGCGGTCACCAGCCCGGCCGGCACCTCAAAGGTGACGTCGGCCAGCGCCTGCACCGGCCCGAAGTTCTTGTCGATGCTCGCGAGGCGCAGCAGCGGGCCGGAGCCCGGTGGGTCGGGTTCCGCCGAGGGCGACTGCAGGTCAGCAATCACGATTGTCCTCTGGTGAGCAGTTCGTGTGGCGAGCAGTTCGTGCCGGTGGCCCGGCCGCTCCCGGGTCAGGGCCGGGGGCGGCCGGGTTCACCGGTGGGTGCTATTTGATACCGGCCTCCGTGCACGCATCCTTCACCTGTGCGATGCACAGGTCAGACACGCTCACTGCTCCGTCCTTGACAACGGTGTCGGCCATGTTCTCGGCGGTGACCCAGACCGGGGTCAGAAGCACCGAGGACACGTCGGTCCCCGCTGTGTCGTCCCTTGTGGTGCCGTTCACCAGGCCCTCAGGCACTTCCTTGCCCGCCCGCAGGTAGATCGCGGCGGCCGCGGCGGCCTGCGCCTCCAGATAGATCGGCTTGTACACCGTGCCGCACTGGTAGCCCTTGAGGATGTTCTGCAGACCGGACAGGGACGCATCCTGCCCCGTGGTCGGGAACGTCTTCGCGGGGATCTTCTTGCTCTGCAGGTAGGCGATCACCGCGTTGGCGTTGTCGTCATTGGGTGTGACGACCGCGTTGATCTTCGGGTTGGCGGTGTACTGCTGGGCGAACGTGGTCTGCGCCACTGACGGCGTCCAGGTGCCGGCGGGCTCGCCGGCCTTGACGTAGTCGCCGCTGTCGAACTTGGGCTTCAGTACGCCGTTGTAACCCTCGGCGAACAGCTTCGCGTTGTTATCGGTCGGGTCGCCGTTCATGATCAGGATGTTCGGCTTCGCAACCTTCCAGTCTTCAATGCAGCTCACCTCGCCCTCACCGATCAACTGGCCGACCTTGACGTTGTCGAAGCTGACATAGATGCGGTCCTCTGCGCCGCCCTTGACGAGGCGGTCGTAGTCGATCACCTTGACGCCGCGGGCCGTGGCGGCAGCCTCGATGGCTGCGCCCGAACCGGAGTCGAGCGCGTCGACGAGCAGAACGGATGCCCCGGCCGTGATGTCGGCTTCGGCCTGCGTCTGCATCGTGCTCGCGCTGCCCTGCGCATTGTCGATCTTGAACTGGGTGGAGTCCAGCCCCGCGGCTTCAAACGCCTGCTTCAGGTAGGGGGCGTCGAACGTCACGTACCGCGCCGAGGTCGTCGTGTCGGGCAGCAGCACGCCGATCAGGCCCTTGCCCTCTGAGGCAAGCCCCTTGAGCTCTTCCATGGCCGAGAAGTCGGGTGTGAACGACTCCGCGTTCAACTCCGGAACGTCGCCCCCGCCGCCCGTGTCGCTCGGGCCGGGCGACGTGCTCGGCGTTGTACACGCGGCCAGCGCCACGATGCCGAGGACTGCAACGAAGGTGGTTCCGACGCCTCGTGCTGTGATCTTCTTACGTTTCAACATCATCTTTCCTTCCTCTGGTTGCGATTGCAGGGGGATCGAAAGGACGGCGTGTGCACACAGGATCCACGGACGCGAACACGTCAGGAACCTGGCAGCTGGCTACTGAGGCCGGTGACTCGGCATCACGAGGTCCTTTCCCGGACACCTCGTCAAGGGACATGTCAGGCAATTCAGGCATGCTCGTCAACGTTGTCCTATGACTCACGGTCTAGACCCGAAGTTCATTGTTCGCAAGGAGATGGCAGGCTACCTCGGCTGGTCGGTCGCCAGGTCCGTGCCTGGTTCGCTGGTGAAGCTGCGTCCGGTGGGTGAGGTCCATTCGAGCCGTCCGTCGCCCAGGTGCTTCAGACGCCACCCGGTCTCGCTCTTAAGTGAGTGGCAACCGGGGCAGAGGTGGGCGAGGTTGTCGTGGGCCGTTCTGCCCTGGAACTGCCAGTCGAGCGAATGGTCGAGATCGGAGTGGGCGGCGGCCCGGTTGCAGCCGGGGAATCTACAGGTTTCGTCTCGGATGCGGAGCCAGCGTTTGAGATCTTTCGGGACCTTGTAGCTTGTGCGGCCGACCGAGAGCACCACCCCCGTTTCCGGATGGACGAGCAACCGGGTGAAGCTCGGTGCTCCCGCGGCCAGTCGCCGTGCCGTGTCCGGATCGATCGGACCGTAGCCCTCGAGGTGGCCGGCCTCCTCTGAGCGGCCCATCAGGGTCAGGACCGGGACGGTCACGTTGACCGTGGCGCGGATCCCCTTGCCGAGACCGGAGGGGGTGACCCCGTCGATCAGGAGGTCGGTGAGGACATCCGTTCGCAGCTGGGTGAGCGTGCGGGGTTCGTCGGGCCCCTGCAAGCTCAGGGCCGCGGTGGTGACCCGGTCGTACGCGGACTGTACCCGGTCGACGCTGTCGTAGAGCACGAGTGAGGCCATCCCGTCCGCTTCGGCCTGGAAGTACGTCGCGCGGTCCGCGACGGATCGCTCGTGCCGGGCGGTGATCGTCTCGGGGTGCAGCCGCTCCCGCAGCTTCCGGGCGTTGTACTTGAGCTTGGCCGCGGTGAGCCGCCCCGCGGAGCGCAGCAGCGACGCCTCGAAGGCCGCCTTGGCCTCGTCGGGGACCGTCCAGGCCTGCCCGATCAGGACTTGCGCGTGACGGTAAGTGATCTCTCCGTTCTGTAGTGCTTCGCGGGTGGCCGGCAGGTCTTCGGTGAGGGCGCGGCTTTCGGCAATCAGCGTCTGGGCCGTGCGCTGCGGCACCCGGAGGGTGCATGCCAGTTCGCTGACGAATTCGCGTTCCGCCACTGTGGCGGCGTCCCAGCGCGACCCGGGAACGCGGGGCGCGTCCCCGGCGGTGGCCGCGCCGTAACGGCGGGCCTCGTCGACCAGTTCGGCGCGACGCGCGAACGCCTGCGCGATCTGCCGGTCGGCGGCCGCGATGGCGTCGAAACGCACACCGCGGGCCTCCTGCTGGGCGATCAACGAAGCTGTCATGACAGTCACATTACGGGCAACCACCGACATTATGAGGCCTGTTGCTGAACCAGTGAATAACCAGGTCAAGTGCCTGATGTGGAGAACAGGAAGCTCAGGATTCCGGAGCTCGGTGCGCGTGGCTGGCTACGATGGGCGCACGGCAGGCAACTCGTTCGCTGCGCCGAAGAAGGGGTGGCGGCGATGACCGGACCGGCACAGCCACTCGCCCTGCTCGGGCTCACCGCGACTGAGGCCGAGCGGCGCCTGGCCGCCGACGGCCCGAACGAGTTGCCCACGGCCAGGCCGCGCAACCTGGTGCAGCAGGCCTGGGCGGTGATCCGGCAGCCGATGCTGCTGTTGCTGCTCGGCGCAGGCACGATCAACTTCCTCCTCGCCGAGCCGCTCGACGGCGTCATCCTGATGTCGTTCGTCATCGTCGTGATCTCGATCTCCATCTATCAGGAGCGCAAGACCGAGAACGCTCTCGCGGCGCTGCGAGACCTCTCCTCGCCGCGTGCACTGGTCATCCGCGACGGCGAGCAGACGCGCATTGCCGGGCGCGACGTCGTGCGCGGCGACCTCGTTCTGCTCTCTGAAGGCGACCGGGTTCCCGCCGATGCGGTGCTTTTCGACTGCGTCAACGTCTCCGTCAATGAATCCGCCCTCACCGGCGAATCCGTCCCGGTGCGGAAGACGGCCCTCGGCGCCGACCCGTCGGCCGCGGCGATGGGAGCGCCGGGCGGAGACGCCACCACGTGGGTGTTCTCGGGCACGCTCGTGCTGAAAGGGCGTGCAGTCGCGCAGGTGTTGGGAACGGGGGCGAACACCGAGTTGGGCCGCATCGGCACGGCCCTGCGCACGATCAAAACGGAGCCCACGCCGCTGCAGCGGGAGATCGACCGGCTTGTGCGGGTCATCGCGGTCATCGGGCTCCTCGCCGCGACAGCCGTCGCCGTGATCTACGGTCTTACCCGGGGCGACTGGCTCGAAGGGCTGCTGGCCGGCATCGCGACGGCCATGGCGATGCTTCCCGAGGAGTTCCCGGTCGTGCTCACGATCTTCCTGGCCGTCGGCGCCTGGCGCATGTCGAAGAAGCATGTGCTCACCCGCCGATCGGCCGTGATCGAGACCCTCGGTTCGGCGACGGTCATCTGCGTCGACAAGACCGGCACGCTCACCATGAACACCATGACCGTGCGCGAGCTGATCGTGGACGGGGCGGCTTACCGGCTTGACGGACCGATCCTTCCCGAGCGCTTCCACACCCTCGTGGAGTTCGCCCAGCTCGCCTCGCCGATCGACCCCTTCGACCCGATGGATCGGGCCTTCCAGGACCTGGCCGAAACCGTGCTCGTCGACACCCCGCACACCCACGCGGGCTGGGACCTGGTGCGGGAATACCCGCTGACCGAGAACCTCCTGGCGCTCTCCCACGTGTGGCGGGCGCCCGGCGGCACCGATGCCGGGCAAACCAACGCCGGGCCCACTGAGTACGTGGTCGCGGCGAAGGGCGCTCCCGAGGCCATCGCAGACCTGTGCCACTTCGATGATGAGCGGCTGGCCGCGCTCCTCGACCAGGTCGAAGCTGCGACGGCCAACGGCCAGCGGGTACTCGCAGTGGCCCGGGCCCGCTTCAGCGGCCCGAGCGAACTCCCCGTGCAGCAGCACGACTTCGAGTTCGAATACCTGGGCCTCGCCGGACTGCACGACCCGGTTCGACCCGGCGTGCCGGAGGCCGTCTCGGAGCTCGCCGCTGCGGGTGTGCGCACCGTGATGATCACGGGGGACTACCCGGGCACGGCGCTGGCGATCGCGCGGGAGATCGGCCTGGACCACGCGCAGGGCTGCATCACCGGGCCGGAGCTGCGGCAGCTGGACGAGGCCGAGCTGGCCCGTCGCATCCGCACAGTCAGCGTGTTCGCCCGGATGGTCCCCGAGCAGAAGCTGCAGCTGATCCGTGCGCTCAAGGCCAACGGAGAGGTCGTCGGGATGACCGGTGACGGGGTGAACGACGCGCCCGCCTTGCGCGCAGCCGACATCGGCATCGCAATGGGCGCCCGGGGCACGGATGTCGCCCGCGAGTCAGCGGCGCTGGTGATCACCGACGACGATTTCGCCTCGATCGCCGGCGGTATCCGCCAGGGCCGCGGCATCTTCGACAATCTGCGCAAGGCGATGTCGTACATCATCGCCGTGCATGTTCCGATCATCGGCATGGCGCTGATTCCGGTGTTCGCCGGCAAGGGCTGGCCTCTGGTGCTCCTGCCGGTGCTGATCGCCTTCCTCGAGCTGATCATCGACCCGGCCTGTTCGGTGGTGTTCGAGGCGGAGCAGGCGGACCCGGCGGTGATGGAGCAGAAACCGCGCGGCCTCGGCGAGCCCATGTTCGGCCGGCGCGTACTCACGATTGCCACCGTGCAGGGCCTGACCTCCCTCCTGGCGGTGTTGGCCGTCTACCTGTGGGCAGTACTCGGGGACCGCCCCGACGACGTCGTGCGCTCGGTCACATTCGCCACCCTCGTGATCGGCAACCTGGCGCTCATCCTGGTGAACCGGTCGTGGACACTGCCCATCTGGCGAACCGTCAGGGAGCGCCGCAACCGGGCGTTGAAGTGGGTCCTGCTGGGAGCCGGTGCGCTCCTGGCGCTGGTGCTGCTCGTTCCGGCGCTCCGGGACGCCTTCAACCTCGGCCCGATCGGGCTCGGGGACTGGGCGGTCGCCCTCGTCGCCGGTTTCGCGGGGGTGGCGTGGTTCGAGGTGTACAAGGCTCGCCGCAGGTCACCTCGTGTTCACTCCCGCGCCACGTGATGGCTGCCCACCGACCCCGGCACGACAGATTGCGCGAATAGCTTCGAGGGCGTTGCATCCATCCCCCCTCAAAGGAGTAGCGCCTTGCGCAAGAAGATTGCCGTCAGTGCCCTCGCGACCGTTGCCATCATCGGCTTCACCGCCCCCGCAGCGTTCGCCGCGAGCGGCCCAATCGATTTCACCCCCATCGCCGGATCCGCCTACGGCCAGGCCAGCTCCGACTGGACCGAGCCCTACGTGGTGCCGGAGGGCTACAGCCAGAGCCTCGTCAGCGACGAGACCGGGCTGGACGTCTACCCGGGCGTCGACGACCTGCACGACATGAACACCCAGAACGAGACCGGACCCCAGGCCGGCCGCTACCTGTTCAACACCTACGAGGTGAGCGCGAACGGCGCGGTCGGGGTCACCGACCTCAAGACCGGCAAGTCGAAGGTCATCGCTCAGCGCGCGGACTGGAACCGCCTCGACGGCATCGTCTGGACCCCCTGGGGCAGCCTGCTTGTCACCGAGGAGACCGAGGGAGGCAGGGTCTTCGAGGTGTTCCTCAACGAGAAGGACCCGACCACAGTCGATCGAATCGAAGAACGCGGCGAACTCGGAGCCCTGCGTCACGAGGGCATCGGTGTCGCGTCCGACGGCTCGGTTTTCGTCATCGACGAACTCAACGGCGGCTCGATCTACAAGTTCGTGCCCACCACCCGCGGTGACCTCTCGCAGGGCCGCCTGTACGCCCTCAAGCTCACCGGCCTGACGGATGCGGCCCAGAAGTGGAACTCTGCGACATTTGCCGACAAGGTGGGCGCGTTCGAGTGGGTCGCGCTCGACCAGAACCTGGTCCGCACCGACGGGGATGCCGCGTCGAACGCCGCGAACGCAACCGAGTTCGGTCGCCCGGAGGACGTGCAGGTCATCGGCCAGACCCTCTACGTGGCGAACACGTCCGAGGACCGCGTCGTCGCGATCGACCTGAAGAAGCTCACCGTGAGCAGCTTCGTGCAGGCCGGCGACAACGTACCGGTCGAGAACAAGGCAGCAGGCGTGACCGGGCTCAACAGCCCCGACAACCTGGCCGCCGGCCCCGACGGTGCGCTCTGGATCGTCGAGGACAACGATTTCAGCGACGTCTACCGGGCTGGCAAGGACCTGGACAAGGACGGCTCGGCCGACAGCGTCGAACTCTTCGCCTCGCTGAAGGATGAGCACGCCGAGACCACCGGCATCTACTTCGGCAAAAACCCGAAGGAGCTGTTCGTGTCGGTGCAGCACCCCGACAAGGAGCTGGCCGACGGCATCTGGAAGATCACCCGCGACTAGCAGCACCTCTTGTGCGCTGACACCGGCGGCGGGCCTCGGTCCCGCCGCCCGTGTTGCCCGGGATCGTCGCACTAGACTGCCGTTGCGATTCGCCGGGTGAACGGAGGCTGCGGATGACGCGAGCCCAGGCTCGGTGGACGGCCTGGCAGGTCGTGATCGGTTTTGGCGCGGTCAGTCTCTCGGTTGACCTGGTCGCTGACGGCGCTCGCTCGATCGCCGGCCCCCTGCTGGGCGAGCTTGGCGCCACAGCGCTCGTGGTGGGACTGGTGACCGGCACGGCCGAGGCGCTCGGGTTCATCCTGCGCCTGGTCTCCGGGCCCCTGGTCGATCGCACTCGTCGATACTGGGGCTTCACGATCGGCGGATACGCCCTCACCGGGCTGAGCGTGCCGCTGCTCGCGTTCACTCCCTTCCTGGGGGCAATGGGGCTCACGGTGGCCGCAGCGCTCATCCTGTTCGAACGCACCGGCAAGGCGGTGCGCACCCCGGCGAAGACAGTGCTCCTGGCCTACGCCGCCGGCGCGGTGGGCCGCGGGCGTGGGTTCGCCGTGCACAAGTTGATCGACCAGGTCGGCGCTTTCATCGGTCCTCTCCTCGTCGCCGCCATCATCGCGGCGACAGGCACGCTCTGGCCCGCGTTCGCCATCCTCGCGGTTCCCGCACTGGTCGCCCTGGGCCTTTTGCTCTGGATGCGAAGCCGCGTGCCGGATCCGAGCGTCTACGAACCCGAGGTGGGGCCGGGGCAGGAACAGCCCTCCGCCGGGTCGAACGGCCGGGCAGAGGCCGGGCAGGGTGGGCTGCCGCTGACCTTCCTGCTGTTCTCGCTCTCGACCGGTCTGAGCGTGTTCGGGCTGGTCGGCTTCGGTGTGATCTCGTTCCACCTCGCCGAGGCAGGCCTGGTCCAGCTGGCAGCGGTCCCGCTGGTCTTCGCGGTCGGTATGTTCGCGGCCGCGGTGGCCGCGCTCGGCAGCGGCTGGGTCTACGACCACGTCGGGGGCGCCGTGCTGCTCGCGGTCCCGCTGCTCGCAGCGGCTGTCCCGGCGCTCACCCTGTCGCCGTCGCTGGCCGGAGTGCTGGCCGGCATTGTGCTGTGGGGCGCGGCCACCGGAATCCAGGACTCCACGGTGAAGGCCCTCGTGGCCGACCTCGTGGCGTCGCCTCGGCGTGGAACGGCCTACGGGGTGTTCGCGGTTTTCCAGGGCGCGGGCGCCTTCGCGGGCGCCGCGTTCGCGGGCGCGCTCTACCCGGATGCGTCGCAGGTGAGCCTGATCACGGTGCCGGCGCAGGTGGTCGCCCTGGTGCTGCTCATCGCGGTGGTCCGACGCCAACGACGGCTGGCGCGGGTCCCCGCCCCGGACTGAATCCCACCGTGTCGGCGCAGTAGGATCGGGTGAGACCTGCCGATGACACATTCGAAAGCCGCCCCGCCGCCCGTCAGACGCATTGTCGACGAAGGCCTGCTCATCGCGATTTCCGCGGTGCGCATGGCAGTGAAGAACGCCATCATCGTCGGTGCCCTGCGCGAGCACAGCGACTACGATCCGGCCAGGTATGCCCGGGCGGCGCAGCACGAACTGCACGTGCTCGCACGCCAGAACGAGGAGTACGGCAAACGCGTGCGCGGGCTCAGGAAGGTGCTCGCCCGGTCCGGGCGGGTGCACCTGCTCACCGAAGACGAGCGAGCCGACATCAGTCAATTCGCGCTTCGGCGCCGTGTGCACAAGAAGCTCGCCCTCGCCCTGGACGCCGTGGCCGCCGATGACGCCCAGGTCGCCCGCATCGTTGAGGATGCCCGACAGGCCGCCAGCGCGGAGATCCGTGACGCAGTGTCCGCACGGCTCATCCGGCTGGCCATCGATCGGCGGGATCCCGACTACGAAGAGCGACGTGCCGAGCGCATCGAGGTGTTCAAGCTTGTGAACCTGGCCCTGCTGAAGGCGGCGCATTCCGCCCGGAACGGCACAGCCCACAACGAGTACTGACGCCGGCCGCATTGCGGCCGGGACGCATCGTCGCCAGGGGGCTTGCGGGGCGCGCAAACCGAGAGAATGCTGGGGGTGTTCCTCGGAATATTCACGAATCCATCGTGACTTTGATAGGAGGCGCCTCATGTTTAAATCCCCGAACCGCATCCTCGGGATCATCTTCGGAGCGGTCTATATCCTGGTCGGCCTGTGGGGCTTCACAGTGACCAGCACCGTCGGATTCATGACGACGTCCGGCGAATTGCTCATCGGGGTCTTCGAGGTCAACCCGCTGCTCAACGTGGCCCACCTGATCCTGGGTGCCGCCCTGCTGATCGCTGGACTGGCCGGAGTGATGGCGGCGAAGATCGCCAACGGCACGGTCGGTGCGCTGCTTCTCGTCGTCGGCATCGTCGGGTTCTTCATTGTGGACACGACGATGAACGTCCTCGCCCTGAACACGGCCGACCACTACCTGCACCTGGTGAGCGCCGTTGTGCTGGTGGCGGTTGCACTGGCCGCGGAACGGACCCTGACGAGTGACGCGATGGCGCCCGCAGAGCAGCGCGCCCAACGCCGCACCAGCGACACAGACTAGCCGATCGACACCGACTAACATCGACACCGACTAACATCGACACCGACTAACTCAGAGCAGGCGCAAGCCGACGGATGTCGTGATGGGCTCCCTCTGCCCTCCGGAGTGCACGATGTCGGAACCGTGGACGGTGAGCTGGCTGGCGTGGCACCGCAAGGCCGCCGTCACGGTTCCGACGTGCGCGTCGAGGCCGAACCACTCGGTTTCGAGGCCGGGGGTGTGCACGATTTCGGCGAACGGGGTGCCGTGGGCTCGGGCGGCCGCCAGCGCGGCCTCGTGCATGCGCACGTGGTCGGGGTGGCCGTAGCCTCCGCCGCTGTCGTAGCTGATCACCAGTGTCGGGCGCAGGTGCACGATGAGGGCGGCGACATCATCCGTCACCTCGCCCAGCGCCGTTCGCACCAGGGCGTCGTCGTCGGTGTCCTCCGCGGGTCCGGCAAGTCCGGGTCGGATCCAGGTCATTCCCGAATCGCGGTAGCGTCGAGGCGCGAGGCCGTCCGCGCGCGCCGGAGGATCGCCGAGCCAGAACCGCCGGGCGATGCCGAGGGTGTCCGCGGCACGCTGCAGTTCGCGTTCGCGTTCTCGGGTGAGCGCATCCGTACCCGCGAGGGCCGACAGCGGCCCCCGCACCACTTCGCCTCGTTCGCCTCGCGTTGCGGTCAGCAGCGAAACCCTGGTGCCGCGCGTGACCAGCTCGGCGATGAGCACCCCCGTTGAAATCGTCTCGTCGTCGGGATGCGCGTGCACGAACAGAACCGACGGCGCGGCGTCGAGAATGCTCATGCGCGGGCGAGCGTGTGCCGCACGCCGGTCGGGCCCGGCCGGAGGAGGGCGGCGTACACGGCCAGCAGGCCTTCGGCGGAACGCAGCCAGTCGAAGTGTTCGGCGCGGTCGCGGGCGGCCAGGGACAGCCGCCGGGCCAGCCCCGGGTCCGCCAGGATCCTGGTGATGGCCCCGGCCCACGCGGCGGGGTCGCGCGACTCGACGACCAGGCCCGTCTCGCCGTTGACGACGGCTTCCCGCAAGCCCCCGGATGCCGCGGCGACGACGGGCACGCCACTCGCCGCGCCTTCCAGGGCAACGAGCCCGAACGTCTCAGAGTGCGAGGGGATGAGCACCACGCGGGCGCCGCGCAGCAGCGCGGCCAGGTCGGTGCGGGGCTGCGGGCCGACGAAGCGCACCCCGGCCCCGATCCCGCGGCCGGCGGCGAGCGCCCGGAGCTCCTCCACGTAGCCGTCGAAATCGGACGAGGCGTCGCCGGCGATGACGAGTTCGGGCCGGAGAGGCTCCGGCACGGCCGCGATCGCTTCGATCGCGAGGTCAAGGCCCTTCAACGGTTGCAGGCGCGCGGCGACGACGGCGTAGCCGCGGCCGTGCGGCGGTTCGACTGCCGGAGTGAACAGCGTGCCGTCCACCCCGGGCGGCACGACCGCGATGCGATCCGCTTCGCCGCCGAGGCGTTCCACGACGGTCGCTGCCTCCGCGTCGCTGATCGCCACGACGGCATCCGACTCCCGGGCCAGCCAGACCTCACCCATCATGCGCCCCGCGGATTCCGCGCGTTCGCCCCAGGACAGCGGCGTCGACTCGTCGGCGGCAATGCTGTGAAAGCTCTGCACATGCGGAATCCCGAATTGGCGGGCGAGGGGGAGCGCCGCCATGCCCGAGAACCAGTGGTGCGAGTGGATGAGGTCGTACGGTCCCAGCGCGGCCATGCGTATCCGGAACTCATCGATGAACGCCTCATGGTCGCCCTTGGCCACCGGTTCGGCCGGTCCCGCGTCGAGGAAGCGCAGCGTGACCCCGGGCGTGAGCTGCTGGTCGCCCGGCGCCTCGAACGACGAACGGCGGGTGAGGATGTCGACGGTGTGACCCAGCGACGCCATCGCCTCGGCCTGGTGGCGCACGACGACATTCATGCCGCCGGCATCGCCCGAGCCGGGCTCGGCGGCCGGCGAGGTGTGCAGGCTGACGAGTGCGATGCGCAAGGGAGCGGGGGAGTGGAGCACCCGGGAATCTTAACCGATGGGGGTGTGAATCACCCGGCCCGCAGAGGGGCTGTCCGGGGTTCGGCGCGAAGGCGAGTAAACTCAAAGGTTGGATTTGAAGGGGTGTGTGAGTGGTCGACCAGGAACTGCAGCGGGAACAGGACTATGTCGCGACGCTGTACGCGCGGCTGGACGCGTTGCAGCGTGAGGCCGAGCAGCAGCTCACGGCCGTGCGCATGCTCAATGTCGGCGGCAACCACCAGTCTCGTTCCGAGCGCGACACGTTCGCCCGCCTGTATGAAGACCGGATCGTGCAGCTGCGCGAGGTGGACGACCGCCTCGCCTTCGGCCGGCTGGAGACCGCACCCGACGAGAGCGGCGAACCGGTCTACCGCTACATCGGACGGGTCGGCCTGCGCGACGAAGACCTGAGCCCCCTGCTCCTAGACTGGCGCGTGCCGCAGGCGAGCGCGTTCTACCAGGCCACCGCCGCGACGCCGCTCGGGGCACGGGCCCGCCGCCACCTGCTGTCCAAGGGGCGCCGGATCATCCGGATCGAAGACGAGATCCTCGACGCCGAGCTGCTGGAGCACGATGCGCCCTCGCACCACCAGGGCGAGGGTGCCCTGCTCGCCGCCCTGACCGCGCAGCGCACCGGGCACATGTCCGACATCGTCTCCACCATCCAGGCCGAGCAGGACCGGATCATCCGCTCCGACCTCAAGGGTGTCCTCGTCGTGCAAGGGGGGCCCGGCACCGGCAAGACAGCCGTGGCCCTGCACCGCGCGGCGTACCTGCTCTACACGCACCGCGATCGTCTGAAGAACTCCGGTGTGCTCATCGTCGGCCCGTCCCCGTCCTTCCTGCAGTACATCGAGGCCGTCCTGCCGTCGCTGGGCGAAACCGGCGTGGTACTGGCCTCGGTCGGCCAGCTCTACCCCGGCGTCGAGGCGACCCGCGAGGACGCCCCGGCCGTGGCCGCACTCAAGGGCCAGACCTTCATGGCGGATCTCATCGCCCGCGCGGTGAGATCCCGCCAGCGTGTGCCCGCAGCCCCGCAGCAGCTCATCGTCAACGGCGACCGGCTGACCCTGCAGCCGCAGCTGATCGAGAACGCCATCCATCGCGCCCGGGTGGGCGGCAAGCCGCACAACGAAGCCCGCGTCGCCTTCGTGAAGAGCGCGCTGAACGCCCTCTCTCGCGAGTGGCTCGCGCAGCTGCAGGCGCAGGGCCGGTCGATGGACGACACAGACCTGCCCATGCTGCGCGAGGACCTCCGCCTGGCCGACGACGTGCGGGTGGCCCTGAACACGGCCTGGCTGCCGCTCACGCCGGAGAAGCTGCTGCAGGACCTGTACGCACGCCCGCAGTGGCTCGCCCAGCTGACCCCGCGCTGGAAGCCCGAGCAGCGCGCGCTCCTGCAACGCCCCCGCGACGCCGAGTTCACGATCGCCGACATCCCCCTGCTCGACGAGGCGGCCGAGTATCTCGGCGAGTACAACGTCGTCGACGCGGCCGCGAAGCGAGCGCAAAAGGAACAGCGGGCGCGCGACATCGAGAACGCCGAACTGGCCATCTCGAATATGAAGGTGAAGGGGCTCGTCAACGCGAAGGCGCTCGCCGACAACTTCGCCGAACTGGGCGACCGGGCGACGACGGCGGAACGCGCCGCGCTGGACCGCAGCTGGACCTACGGCCATGTCGTGATCGACGAAGCCCAGGAGCTCTCTCCGATGCAGTGGCGGCTTGTCTTGCGCCGCGGTCCGCTCCGGTCGTTCACGATCGTCGGCGACATCGCCCAGGCGGCGTCGGCGGCGTCGGCCGGCAGCTGGAAGGACGCGCTCAGACCCGTCCTGCAGTCGTCGCTCGAAGCCGACCGCTGGCGTCTCGAGGAGCTCACCGTGAACTACCGGACCCCGAGCCAGATCGCCCAGGTCGCCGAGACCGTGGCGATGGCGCACGACTTGCCGATCACGCCGTCCCGCGCGGTGCGCGCGAGCGAATGGCCGGTGGAGACGGTGACGGATGTCGCCGAGGCCATCCGTCGCGACCGCGCCCTCGAGGCCGGCGGGACCCTCGCCGTGATCGTCGTCGACGCCGCCATCGATGCCCTGCACGAAGCGCTGGCCGCCGAATTCGACGGCCTGGTGGGCCGCGGGCCGGCCGGCCTCACGCGCGACATCGCGCTGCTCACCCCGCGGGACGCCAAGGGGCTCGAGTTCGATGCGGTGATCGTGGTCGATCCGACGGCCATCGTCGCGGCATCCGAGCGCGGCGCCGGCGCCCTGTACGTGGCGATGACCCGGTCAACGCAACGCCTGTACCTGGTCTCCGACGGGCCGCTGCCGGCCGGTTTCTAGACCGACTGGGCCGTCCGATCCGCCAGGGCAGCGAGTTCCGCTTCCAGGCGTTCGACGTCGTCCCGGTGGCACAGTTCGGTTCCCGGCGTCATCGTGGTGGCCGTTCCGGCGGCAACGGCAGAGCGGAAGGCCGACTCCGGCTCATGACCCTGCGCCATCCGCAGCACGAACGCGCCGACGAAACTGTCGCCGGCCCCCACGGTGCTCCGCACGCGCACGCGCGGCACGGGGAGACGGAGGATCCCGGTTGACGAGGCGAGCACGGCTCCCGCCGCACCCAGCGAGAGGGCGACGAATTCCGCCGAACCCTGGGCGACGAGGGCGGAAGCCGCCTCGACCTGGCTCTGCTCGGAGTCGAGCGGCGCACCCATGTGCTCAGCCAGTTCCCGCCGGCTGGGTTTGACCAGGAACACTCCTTCCGCGAGGGCTTCGGCCAGCGCCGGACCGGAGGCATCCAGCAGGCATCGCGCATCGCGTGCGCGAGCCAGGCTGGCCACCCGCGCGTAGAAATCGTGGGGAACCCCCGGCGGGAGGCTGCCGCTGGCGACCACGTACCCGGCCGCCGGGATCGCCTCCTCGACGGCCGCCAGGCAGGCACGCCACTCGGCTTCACTCAGCTCGGGCCCCTGCAGCACGAAGCGATACTGCTTGTCCGTGGACGACTCGTCCACCGTGAAGCTCTCTCGCGTGCTCCCGGCTATCGGCACCGCCACCGCCGGCACTCGTTCGGCTTCGATCAGCTGGCGGTAGGCCTCCCCGGTGGGACCGCCCACGGCATAGACCGCGAGCGCCTGCCCGCCGAGCCGCTGCACCACCCGGGCCACGTTGACCCCGCCGCCGCCCGGGTCGAGTCGGGTCGGGCCGCAGCGCAGCTTCTGGTCGTTGGTCACCTCGTCGATGGAGGTGCTGACGTCGAGGGCCGGGTTCACGGTGACGGTGAGGATCGGCCGCATCGACGTGGGCCAGGATGCAGCCATGACCGGGTCCTCCATCCGTTTCGAGGGCTCCGGGATCGCGAGTCCAGCGCCCCATCAGTGTGCGAGCAAATCTCACCTTGGGGGATCGTGACGCCATCGTCAAGCCCCTTGTTCGCCTCATCGGCATCTTGTGTACTTGATTTCACCAACAAACCGGAGGCGTCATGGATGGCAATGTTTTTGCGAACGGATCTGATCTTGAAATCGTGGAGATCTCCCCGACCGAATGGCGCGTGAGCGCCCAGGGCGTTGCGGAGCAGACTCCTGCGGCGATTCTCGGCTTCATCCGGCAAGTTGGAGCCTTTTTCGAGGTGATGAGCCTCGACCGGTGGCGGGAAAGGACCTACTTCTCCTCGTTCACGCGAGCCGCGGAGACTCTCGCGCAGGGGATGAGAGCACGCATGAACGAAGCGGTGATCGCCTAGGCGCCGCAGCATGAGCGAAGTCGCCCCCGAGGATGCTCGGGGGCGATTTCTCATTTGCTGGGCCCGCCGGTCCAGCCACGTCCCGGGTTCCGGAAGATTGTGCGTCGGGAATGAAACGCCGCCTGCGACGTTAACTTGAGTCAAGGCAACTCAAGTTTCACGTCCCAGGAGGTCAGATGCCCATATTCTTCGGTCCGGCAGGGTCAGGCGAGGGTTCGTTCGACGAATTCATCGCCCGCTACCTTCAGGGTCAGCGCGCGGCTCAGGCCGGGCGTCCCATCGACATCACCCGGCTGCTCAGCCGCCGCACGCACGAGGTGCTCGCCCAGGCCGCCCAATTCGCGATCGACCACGGCCACCCCGACGTCGACGCCCTGCACATCCTCAGGGTCATGGCCCCGCAGACGCCCGCCTCCGACGCCATCCGGCGCACCGGGGCGGACCCCGCGGCCATAGCGAAGGCTGTCGAGCAGCGTCTGCCGGAAACGTCGGCCCAGCGGTCGGCGGCCGCGCCGTCGCTCACGCACTCGGCCCAGCGCGCACTGCTTGATGCCCACCAGGTCGCGCGCGCCTTCGGCTCGACCTACATCGACCCCGAGCACCTGTTCTACGCATTCGTCGTGAACCAGGATGCGCCCGCGGGGCAGGTCCTGGCCGCCGCCGGGGTGACGCCGGAATCGCTGCAGGCCGGCGCGGGCGAGGACCAGGCGGGTGACACGGTCACGAGCCGGCCGGCGGCATCCGAGAACTCCGACACGCCGATGCTCGACAGCTACGGCACGGACCTCACCGCGCGGGCCCGCGCGGGCGAACTCGACCCGGTGATCGGCCGCTCGGACGAGATTGAGCAGACCATCGAGATCCTCTCGCGGCGCACCAAGAACAACCCGGTGCTGATCGGCGAGGCCGGCGTGGGCAAGACCGCCATCGTCGAAGGCCTCGCGCAGGCGATCGTCGACGGCCAGGTCCCCGAACAGCTGCGGGGAAAGCGTGTGATCGCGCTCGACCTTGCCGCCATGGTCGCCGGTACCCGCTACCGCGGCGATTTCGAAGAACGCCTGACCGGCCTGATGGATGAGATCAGCGCTCGCACGGACGAACTCATCGTGTTCATCGACGAACTGCACACCGTCGTCGGTGCCGGCGGCGCCGGCGAGGGCGGCATGGATGCCGGCAACATCCTGAAGCCGCGCCTGGCCCGCGGAGAACTGCACGTGGTCGGGGCCACCACCCTGAAGGAATACCGCAAGGTCGAGAAGGACCCGGCGCTGGAACGACGCTTCCAGCCGGTACGGGTGGGGGAGCCGAGCATCGAGGATGCCGTGCAGATCCTCGCCGGGCTGCAGGGCCGTTACGAGCAGCACCACGGTGTTCTGTACACCGCCGAGGCGATCCGTGCCGCGGTCGAGATGTCGGCGCGCTACATCACCGACCGCTTCCTGCCGGACAAGGCCATCGACCTCATCGACCAGGCCGGCGCGCGCCTGCGGCTGAAGCGGGGCGTGCGCGTCGATCCGGCCGCGTTGCGCGAGCAACTCGCGGCCCTCGAGACAGCCAAGAGCGCAGCCGTCGCTGCGGAGCACTATGAAGAGGCGTCGCGGCTGCGCGACGAAATGGAGGGCGTCCAGGGGAAGATCGCGTCCGCCGAGTCGGCACCTGTCGCGGATGCCTCGGACTCCCAGGCGCCACCGACCGGGATTGGACCGGCGGTCGTCGGAGACGCGCAGATCGCCGAGATCATCGCCCGGGCCACGGGCATCCCGGCCAGCCGGCTCACCGCGGGCGACCGCGAACGCCTGGGCCGGCTGGAAGACGACCTGCACGAGCGGGTCATCGGTCAGGATGACGCGGTGACGGTGATCGCCAAGGCCGTGCGGCGCAACCGCACCGGCATGGGAGACGCCCGCAGGCCCGTCGGAAGCTTCCTGTTCCTCGGACCGACCGGCGTCGGCAAGACCGAGCTCGCCAAGGCCCTGGCCGAATCGTTGTTCGGCGACGAGAATGCGATGCTGCGCTTCGATATGAGCGAATTCGGCGAACGGCACACCGTGAGCCGGCTCGTCGGGGCTCCACCCGGGTACGTCGGCTACGACGAGGCCGGGCAGCTCACCGAACGCGTGCGGCGCAACCCGTACTCGGTCGTGTTGCTCGACGAAGTGGAAAAGGCGCACCCCGACGTGTTCAACCTGCTGCTGCAGGTGCTCGATGACGGGCGCCTGACCGATGGGCAGGGGCGCACGGTGGACTTCCGCAACACGGTGGTCATCATGACCTCGAACATCGGGTCGGAGTTCCTCGCGAGTCGGAGCGGCGCCCTCGGTTTCACCACGGAAACCGACGGAGCCGGGAACGGTTTCGGTTCTGAGAAGGCGCTGCGCGACCGGGTCATGGGCAAGCTCCGCGAGGCCATGCGCCCGGAGTTCCTCAACCGGATCGATGAGATCGTCCTCTTCCGCAAGCTCGACCGGGAACAGTTGCACCGGATCGTGCGGCTCCTGCTGGGACAGACCGAGTCGCGCCTGCAGTCCCAGGGCATCGGCCTCACGGTGAGCGATGATGCGGTCGGCTGGATCGCCGACCGCGGCTACGAACCGGAGTACGGGGCCCGGCCCCTGCGCCGGGTGATCCAGCGCGAGCTGGACGACCGGATCGCCGATCTCCTGGTCGCCTCCGAGCTGCGGGAGGGCGGGCAGGTCACGGTCTCCGTCGACGGTGACTCGCTGCGCATCGACGCGGGCACGGAACGGATGCCCCTGGCGGCGTAGACCGCGAGGGAAAACAAGAAGCCGGGAACATACCGTGACGGTATGTTCCCGGCTTTGGTTGATCCGGGCCGCCGTGGCGGCCGCAGGACTCAGCGGGAGAACAGCCGGGTGAAGAAGTTTCCGGCAGGCGCGGGGTCATTCTCGTGCCCGCGGCACTTCTGCGCGCTGGACACGCCTCGCATGACCTGGTCGACATGCTGACCGCAGCCCGCCCAGGTCGTCTTGCCACACTTCTTACACGTCACTGCTCGGCACATCCGATGTTCCTTTCGTCAAGCTGTCAAAGCCGACTATACCCCATGGGGTATCGAGATTGCTCTACGGGCCGGTTCGAGCAGGATCAGCAGCCGGAGCTGGTCGCGGCCTGGTCGAGTTGCAGCACGGCCACGACGTTCTCCATTGTGGCGGAATTCGGATCGTAGCCGACGGGTCGGTAGCAGCTGACGAGCACCAGGCGGTTGGGGATCGCATCCGTCATCTCGTCGTTGTTCTTGTACTCCGCCTTGTTGAGCGTGAGTGTCTTCTGCGTGACGTAACACAGGGTGCCGTTGGCGGTGTCGATGCCCGCAACGTCTCCGGCCTTCATTACTCTGATGCCGTTGAAGACGGCCTCGTCGACCCAGGAATGTCCGTACAGGTAGACCGTGTTGATCGAGTCCGTTCCCGCGGTCCCGCCGGTGATGGTCGTGTCCCACGAGATGGTCGACAGCTCGGGCGGATCGAAGCCCCCGCGGTCGTCGATCATCTGCTGGGAATACTCCGACACGGCGCCGTCCACTCCGATGACGGGGACGCGGAGTCGCAGAGGCGCCGAGGAGGCGATGACGAGGTCGGCGGCAGGGGCTGCCGTGGGCGACCCCGTGGGCGACGCCGAGGGCGCCGCCGCGACGGGGGTCCGGCGGACGGGGGCGGGAGTCCCCGCATCCGTGTCCGCCAGGCTGAAGCCAAGCCAGCCGACGGCTACTGCACAGAGCAGCGCCGCCGTGCCGACGAGCAGGGCTTTTCTAGCGACGGGCGCCAGCCTTGCGGGTAGCGAACGCTGCGGTCAGCAGGCCGCCGGCGAGCAGCATGAGGACGCCGCCTCCGAGGAGGAACGTTCCCTGGCTGCCGTTGGTGCCGGGCAGGCCGAATCCGTCCGTCAGGGAGTCGTGCAGGGTGTTCTTCAGCGGCGCGACCGGAGTGGTCTCCTCGGGAGTCGCTGCCCCGCTGAGGAAGTTGTTCGTCAGCGTCGCATCGCAGGTGACGCTGGCTCCGCCGCCGTTGGCCGAGTTGTTGCACTGGTTGATCGTGACCGGGAGCAGCGCGCTCTGGGTTGACGGGTGCACGGTGCAGATGACGCCGGTCGCGCCGCCGCCGCCGATTGCGGAATCGTTGCACTGCGTGATCGTCGCGCTGGATGTTGCGGCCGGGAACGGGTCGCAGATCATCGCCGTGCCGCCGCCGGTTGCGGAGCCGACACACTGGTTGACCGTTGCGCCGGTCGGAGCCTGGTCCTTCTCAGCCGCACCGGTGATGTTGTTGACCACGGTCACGGTGCAATCCAGGTTGCCGCCGCCGCCGTTCAGGGCGTAGTTGCACTGGCTGACGTTGCTGGTGAGTGTGTCGAAGGACTCGGTTGAGGCAGGGCCGCACTTGGACGCCCCATTGGCCCCTTCGCACACCGTGGTCGTGACAGTGGAGCTCTCCACCCCGGTGGTCAGGTTCAGGTTGTTCTCCACGGTCACGTCGCAGATGAGTTCCAGGCCCGGGGTGTTGTGGACGCTGTCGCACTGGGCGAAGTCCTGCGCGGACGCTTTCTCCGAAGGAGCGAGGGTGAGGCCCACGACAGCGATGGCAAGCGCCGCGACCAGGACGGAGGCCCTCGCCAGCGAGGACAGGAGGGGGGTGCGTGCACGCACAGGGATCGACGAAGCTGTTAGCACAGCACTCCTAAGGTAGGCCTCGACGCTAGCACGCAGCGGCCCGTTGCCGAGCCAGGCCGGCCGTGTCGCTGGCTATTTGATACCCCGGGGGGTATGCTTGTCTCGACCGTTAGACCACTGAAGGAGAAACCTATGTGCAGTCCCGTCCGTTGCAATGTTTGCGCCAAAATCACCTGGGCCGGATGCGGCGAGCACGTCGCCAGCGTCATGGCTGACGTTCCGCCCGCCCAGCGCTGCACCTGCAACTAAGAAGTAAGAGGATGCTCAACGCATCCATCCGCGCCCGCGAAAGCGAGGCGCTCGAGCGACTGTCCGCCACTACTGGCGGCCAGTCGCTTTGTTCTCTCTCCAGGGGGGCGCCGGTGCCCGCCACGAAGTACTACGAGGGGATGGCGGCGGCCCTGGCCGAGGTGCGACGGGCCATCCGACGCCTGCCCATTGTGCCGGACGATGAATCCGGCAGCCGGCTGGTCCTCGCGGACATCCGTGCCCGCTGGGCGGCGGAGACCGGCGCGCCCGGACGCACCGGCCCGAGCTGGGCGGGATACCTTGCCGGCGGGATTGATGCCTTGGATCAGCTGGCCGCCGAACATCCCGGTGCCGTCGCCGATCCCGCGGACTAGCCGGACCCGCGCACAGCGTTCCCCCTGCGCGAACTGATGGGGGAGAGCGAGCAGCACGGCCGCATAGGCCAGCAGGTGCACGGAGTACCAGCCAAAGTACGGCAGTCGGTGGCGCACGATCACGAGCGATGTCGTGACCACGAGCACGAAGAGGGCCAGGGCGATGAAGGCCTGCGGCATGTCCTGCATGGTGGTGACCATGGCGATGGCCTGGGTCACCGGATCCTGTCCCAGGGCCAGGCGGTAGCCGAGGAGGAGCAGGACCGTGTGCGCGAGCACCAGGTAGAGCACCGGTTTGCCGAGTCGGCGATGGGCCGCGAGCGCCCGGTCATAGCCGATCGCCCGATCGATGACCGGGAGGCGAGCCGCAAGGAGAAGCATGATGAGAAGGAGATCGCCGGCCACGAGGCCCGCGACGATGCCCGCTCCGGTCGGGATGTCGCGGAGGTTCGTGAAGTACGACACGCCGCCATCCGCCAGGAAGAGGGCCAGTACGACAGCGACCGAGAACCAGGCCAGGCCCTCCAGGGAATCGATCCGACGCAGGCGCCGCCGATAGGTGGTGGCGTGCGGGATCGAATCGCTGGTGTGCGTCACCGGAGCGAAACGAGCGGCGCTTTTCTCGGTCATTTCTTCGCAGACTACGCCCGCTCGTTCCAGGCGGGCGCCGAGGCGGGTCAGGCGGCGGGCACTCCGTCGCCGAAGGTGGCCGTCACGGCATATCGGTCGCCCAGGATATGGCTGCAGCGCAGTTCGATCGCAGTTCCCTGGTGGTAGCCGATCCTCTGGATCCGAAACATCGGGGCGCCGACGGCGCAGCCGAGGCGTTCGGCGTCCACTGCCGTCGCGGTGTCCGCGCGAAGCTCTTCCTGGCCGCCGTCCAGCGTGATGCCACAGCGTTCCCGCAGTTCCTTGTACAGCGCGGTGTCGGCGAAGTCGACCTCGAGCAGGGCAGCGACCCGCCGGGCCGGGAGCCACACGTTGTCGACCGCGAGCGGCTGCTCGTCGGCGAGTCGCAAACGCGACAAGAAGAGCAACTCCTCCGTCGGCGGCAGGCTCAGGAGCGCGGCGGTGGTCGGATCGGTGACGACCCGGCGCGCAAGCACAATGCTCCGCTGGGTCATTCCGGATGCCTGCACCGACGCGAACAGGCTGGAGACGGGTCCGAAGGCACTCCCGTGCCCACCCATCACCACCCGAGGCTTCCTGCCGCGTTGGGCGGTGACCGACCCTGTCTCCCGCAAGGGTCGGAGGGCGTTCCGGATCGTGCCGCGGCTGACGCCGTAGGTCTGGGCGAGTTCGACTTCGCCCGGAAAGCCGTCGCCGTACTCGCCCTCGGCAACGCGAGCCGCGAGATC
The DNA here is from genome assembly GCF_004403225.1 of Cryobacterium sp. Sr8. Lineage (NCBI taxonomy): Bacteria > Bacillati > Actinomycetota > Actinomycetes > Micrococcales > Microbacteriaceae > Cryobacterium > Cryobacterium sp. Sr8. Next base: position 36,508 of record NZ_SOHO01000011.1, read on the forward strand.
GGCGCTGATCCTTCGCCAGAGCGGCGGCCGGGGGCCGGCGTCGTGCGCGCCGTCGCCGGCGAGGAGCCTGGCAGCAGCCTCACGATGTCCTGACACGGTTGTCCTTTCCGGTGAAATGTATATACATTGTAATAGTCCCGTCGATCAACCGGAAGGCGCAAGCCATGGAGTCTGAGCAACCGAAGCGCACGCCATCAGGCAGGTCCCGGCGACGTGGTCTCATCTACCTCATCCTCGCAGTTGTCGGGTTGGCGGTCGTGGTCGGAGTCGGCTTCGCGGCGCAGTCCGGCACGGCGGGGACGGATCCGGCCGCGAGCGACGCGAGTGGGCAGGGCTCGGACGAACCGCTGATCGACATGGCGCGTCGGATCGAGGGTGATCCGACCGCGCTCGGGGCCACCGATGCACCCGTCGTCATCGTGGAGTACTCGGACTATCGATGCCCCTTCTGCGCCGTGTTCGCGCGCGACACCATGCCGCTTCTCGTGGACGAGTACGTGACGAATGGGCAGGTGCGCTTCGAATGGCGTGACCTCACGGTGTTCGGGCAGCAATCCATCGACGCGGCCGTGGCCGGCCGGGCAGCCGGCAACCAGGGCCTCTTCTGGGAGTACACCGACGCCATCTTCAAGGACGCCCCGGAGAGAGCCCATATCGACCTTCCGCGCGAGCGCCTGCTCCAAATCGGCCGGGACGTCGGCGTGCCCGACATGGCTCGGTTCGAGAGCGACCTGAGCGACCCCGCACTCCTGAAGCTCGTCACCGACGACACGGCCGAGGCGCAGTCGATTGGCGCGACCGGAACGCCCCTGTTCCTGGTCAACGACACGCCCATCACGGGAGCACAGCCCCTGGCGGCCTTCCGCCAGGCCATAGACCGCGAACTCGAGGAAGCGGCGAAGTAGTGGACATCGGCTACGCGGGCGCCCTGATCGGCGGCGTCCTGACCCTGCTCAGTCCGTGCTCGGTCATGCTCCTTCCCGCGTTCTTCGCCTACGCATTTTCAACACCCGCAAAGCTCCTGGGCCGCACGGGCCTGTTCTACCTCGGGCTGATCACCACGCTCGTGCCGATCGGCGTCCTGGCCGGGACGCTCGGTGCGTTCCTGTTCCAGCACCGCTCCGAGATGGTGATGGTCGCTGCGGCACTCATCATCGGGCTGGGCATCATCCAGGTTGTTGGCATCAGGATGCCCGCGTTCACCCGGGGTGCAACGGCAGAGGGCACGTCATCGGCCTCTGTGTTCCTGCTCGGAGCGGTCTACGGTGTCGCCGGGGTATGCGCGGGCCCCATCCTCGGGTCGGTCCTCACGGTCGCCGCCGTCGGCGGAAATGCCGCGTATGGGGGAATTCTGCTGGCCGTCTACGCGCTCGGCATGACCGTCCCCCTGTTCCTGCTCGCGCTCGTCTGGGACCGCCTGAAGATCACCCAACGCGGCTGGTTGAGGCCGCGCATGCTCCAGGTCGGACGGTGGCAGAACTCGTGGTTGCTGATCGTGTCGGGTCTGCTGTCCATCGGGATCGGCGTACTGCTGCTGCTCACCGACGGCACGGCGAGCCTCGGCGGCTTCCTGACCATCGGCGATCAGTTCGCCGCCGAATCCTTTGTCCTGACGCTCTCATCGGGGGTGTCCAACCTGCTCTTCGGCCTGGTGGCGATCGTCCTCCTGGTCGTCGTCGCCGGGATCTACTACCTGCGCACGCGGGCGCGGTCCGGACAGGACCACCGATGAACGACAGGGGAATGCTCCTCCACGTCAGCGGCGCAGACGCGGCGGGGATCCAGGCCGGAATCCGGGCCGCGCGGAATGCCCGGGCCTCCCTGCCGGCCGTGCAGATTGAACTCGTCGTCCAGGGCCCGTGCGTCGCCTTCTTGCGGCCAGTCGGACACCTGGCCGCACGGCAGTTCGACAGCTGGGCCTACGTTCGAGTCTGAGTAGGCTGGCAGAAGTCTCGGTGCCCGCCGGGGCCCCCTATACCGGTGGGCGTTGAGGGACGAAGCCGCCCGGAGTGAAGGAGCACGATGAACGTTGACAATCTGAGGAACACGGGCGAGAGCGCGGACCAGCTGCCGGCGTGGAAATCGGTGCTTGCGGTGGTGGCGCATCCCGACGACGAGTCGTTCGGCCTGGGCGCTGTCCTGGCCGCGTTCACCCGCGCAGGCGCCACGGTGGAGCTGCTCTGTCTCACCCACGGCGAGGCCTCGACGCTGCGGGGTGTCCCGGACGACCTGTCAGCCGTGCGGGCGGAGGAACTCGACGCGGCAGCCACAGCGCTCGGCGTCGGCCGAACGACCCTCTGTCACTATCCGGATGGCGCCCTGGGCACGGTGGGCCGTACCGAGGTGGCCGCGGACGTCGTCGGCGCAGCCGAGGCGGCCCGGGCGGACGGGCTGCTGGTCTTCGACTCGAGCGGCGTTACCGGGCACCCTGACCACGCTGCGGCAACGTCCGCGGCGCTGGCTGCGGCGGAGATCCTGAACCTGCCGGTCCTCGGCTGGACTCTTCCGGCCGTCGTGGCGGAACAACTGAACCAGGAGCTCGATGCCTCCTTCGTCGGCCACGCCGACGAGGACATCGACGTGCGGGTGAGCGTCGAGCGCCAACGTCAGAATGTGGCGATCCGGGCCCACGCCAGTCAGGCCGTGCCCGGCAGCGTGCTGTGGCGTCGGCTGGAACTCCTCGGTGACACGGAGAGCCTGCGCTGGCTGCGGCGATCCCAGGGCGCGAGCGAGGCAGCGCCGGCGCCGGCCACGGCCGCGCGAACCGTGCGGGTTGAACATCGCGGCGAGGATAAGTTCGACATTCGCATTCGCGGGCATGTCGTCCGCGTCGATCAACCCAGTGAGGACGGCGGGGAGGACACCGCCCCGACGCCGACGGAACTGTTCATCGCGAGCCTTGCGTCGTGCGTCGCGTTCTACGCGCGCCGCTACCTGGCCCGGCACGACCTGCCCACCGAGGGGCTGGCCGTGGAGACCAGCTTCGAGATGGGGTCCAGGCCCGCCCGGGTGTCCGGCATCGAGGTGCGCCTCGTGCTGCCGGACGGGGTGCCGCCCGAGCGCCGAGCCGCCCTCCTGGCCGTCGCCGGGCACTGCACGGTGCACAACACCCTGGTCACAACACCCCAGGTGACGATCAGCCTGGCCGAGTGATTCCCCGCCGCCGTGACGGCGGCCGGAACTCGCGGGGACGCCCGGACGAGCAGATAATCGACTCAGAAACCGGACAACCGAGAAGAATGAGGATTCGATCATGACCCACACCGTTCTCAATCCCTACCTCAGCTTTCGCGACACGGCCAGGCAGGCAATGGACTTCTACCAGTCCGTCTTCGGCGGCGAGGTGACGCACAGCACCTTCGGCGAATACCACGCCAGCGAAGACCCGGCCGAGCAGGACAAGATCATGCACTCCCAGTTGAAGACCGACTGGGGCCTGGCCCTGATGGCGGCGGATACGCCGGACAGCATGGAACTCACGCCCGGGAACAATTACGCGGTGTCCCTCAGCGGCGACGACGAGGTCGAATTGCGCGGCTACTGGGACAAGCTCGTCGATGGCGGCACGGCCGCCATGCCCCTGGAGAAGGCGCCGTGGGGTGACACCTTCGGCATGTGCACGGACAAGTTCGGCGTGAGCTGGCTGGTCAACATCGCCGGCGAACCTGCCGACGGATGACCCGGCGTTCGCTGCGTGTCCCGGGCCCCCCCCGCTACTCTGGGAAGGTGACTGATTCCCTGCCTCCGTGCCCTGAATGTTCCAGCGAACTCACCTACGAGATGGGGGCCCTTCTGGTCTGCCCGCTCTGCGGGCACGAGTGGGCACCGGAACCGGCCGAAGCCGAAGTGGCCGCGGACACCGTCATCACGGATGCCTATGGCACGCCGCTGGCCGACGGCGACAACGTGACCGTGATCAAGGACCTGAAGCCCAAGGGGAGTTCCACCGTGATCAAGGTGGGCACGAAGGTGCGCGGCATCCGGCTGGTGGACGGCGTGGGCGACCACGACATCGACTGCCGGATCGACGGTGTCGCCCTGCAGCTCAAGTCCAGCGTGGTGAAAAAGGCCTGACCGCCCGCCTGCTCCACGGCGGTGCCGCGTGCCCTATGCTGCAGTCGGGGGAGGTCGCCGATTCCGGACTCGGCGACACAATATATGTCACGACGTACTCTGGGAAACCGCTCGCGGCGGCTGGGGGGTCGCGTTCTCGTGACCCTGACTGTGCTGGCACTCACGACCACTGCGACCGGCCTGTCGAGCGCGACCGCCCAGGCCGGTTCCGCGACGAGGTCTTCCGTACCGGCAGCCGGGCAGGATCCGCTGCCCGAGCCGACCGAGGCGCAGTTCCTCGACGGGCCGATCTACGTCGCACCGACCGGACCCCCGGCCGCCGACGCGAGCGATCCGGGGCCGGGGCCGGTCGATTCACGGTCGACCGAGACGCGGGCGCTGGGCCCGGGAACCTATACCTGTTCGGGCTACGCCGGCATCGACACCAAGAATCCGCCCAGCGCCCTGATGGCTGACACGTTCGCCTGGGGACCGTTCACGCCCTATCGGGTCGGCGACGGCACGGGGAACGTCAACTGGAGGGTCAACCCCTACAAGAACCCGTCCTGGTACATGTGGCTGCACTCCCTCCGTTGGCTGGGACAGGGCATTACCGCCGGCTCAGAGGGGGATCTGGTCACCCTCGAGCACACTGCCGCAATCGCCAGGGACTGGGTCAAGGACAATCCCTACTCCTGGAAGAGCGACATCGGCGCCTGGGAATCCACCATGCACCGGACCAATGTCCTCGTCTGCCTGCGCCAGTCCGTCCTGGCCGCTTACGGCGTGTCGGTGCTCCCCACGCCCTACGCCTGGCTGAACGCCTCGCTCCACGACCACGCCAAGTTCCTGATCAACAACTGGAGCGGGGCCTGGAACCACGGCACGGACGAGAGCATGGTCTTGTTCGGTGTGGGATGCCTGCTCAACCGGGCCGACTACCGCAACCTGGCCGTGACGCGCCTGGACTCGTCGATCACGACCGCGATCGACTCCCAGGGCTCCACGAATGAACAGTCGACCGCATACGCCCAGATGAACTACGGGCTCTGGGGGAGGGTCGAGGAGGTGCTGCGAGCCTGCAACGCCGTGCCGAGCGCGACCATCTCCGCGCGTCGGGCGCTCCTGGCGACGTGGATCGCCCACGCCACGAGCTCGAACGGCACCCTGCACCAGATCGGCGATTCGGAGCAGGTGAAGACGATCGGCTACCCGGGGACTCCGCTGGAATACGCCGCGTCCGGGGGCGCCAGCGGCGTGGCGCCCAGGCAACGGGTCGCGATCTACAAACGGGGGTACGTCTTCGGCCGGTCCGGCTGGGGCAGCACGGTGAAGCCCTTCGCGCAGGAATCCACCTACAGCATCCGGTATGGCCGGTCCCGGGCAGTGCACGGCCACAATGACCACATGGCGCTGACCTACACCGCGCGCGGGCGCACCATCCTGGTGGACGGCGGCCACGCCGGCTATCAGAACGACTCCTGGCGCGCCTGGGCGAGGGGCGCGACCGCGCATAGCTCGATGACGACCCCGAAGGCCGCCTCGATGCCGATCAACACCGACCTGACGCGCTACCTGATCAAGGACACGTCCGATTTCTTCGAGTTCCGCGACCAACCAGGTGTCGGGGTCTCGCGCACCCGCGGCGTCCTGGTGTTGAAGGACCCCGACCTCGTGGTGACCCTGGACCGCGCGACCTCCCAGACCTGGCAGCAATTCCAGACGCTCTGGAACCTGCCGGCGGACCAAAAAGCCACCGTCTACTCCCGGACGACGGCCATCGCGGCCGCTCCCGGCGACACAATGCGGACGATCCTGTTCCAGATCCCGTACAAGCAGGAGCTGCCTCGGGGAGCGATCCTGGTCAAGCGCGCGCAGACCTCACCGATCCTGGGCTGGCAGTATCCGGACATCTTTCGCCGCAAGGCCGCTCCGACAGCCATGTTCGCGCGCCAGGGCACCCGTGCGTCGATCCTGTCCGTGATCGCACCGGTCAGCGCCACGGGCGTCATGATGTACAAAGTGCGGGCGTCCGGGACCTCGACAATCGTCGATTTCACGGTCGATGGGAAGAAGGTCAGCGTTCTGATCAGTGCCGGCGGCGGGCTGGTTCGCCAGTAGATCACCGGGTCAGGGGGCGACGCATCGACGTCCCCTGGGTATGTTGTCCGCATGGCGAGCGAAGCGGTTGTCCTCCCTGTTCCCGGGCCGCACGGCGGGCGTGAGGTGCGGATCTCGAGTCCCGGACGCGTTCTCTGGCCGGACAGCGGGATCACCAAGCTCGACCTCGCCCGCTACATCGTGGACGTGGGGGAAGCCTTCGTCGCCGCGAACGGCGATCGTCCCCTCTCCTTGCAACGGTTCCCCGACGGCATCGACGGTGAGCAGTATTTCTCCAAGAATCCGCCGAAGGGCGCGCCGGAGTACGTGCGGTCGGTGATGGTCGTCTATCCGAGCGGCCGGTCGCATCCGCAGCTCGTCATCGACGAACCGGCGGCCGCAGTCTGGGCGGTGCAGATGAACACCGTCGCGTTCCACCCCTGGCCATCCCGCGCCGAGAACACCGACAACCCCGACCAACTGCGCATCGACCTCGACCCGCAGCCGGGCACCGACTTCGACGATGCGGTCCCCGCCGCGCTCGAGCTTCGCGCGGTGCTCGCGGAGGCCGGTCTCACCGCGTTCATCAAGACGTCCGGGAGCCGCGGCCTGCACGTGTTCGCGCCGATCGAGCCGGCGCGGGAATTTTTGGACGTGCGTCACGGGGTGATCGCCGCAGCCCGCGAGCTCGAACGACGGATGCCCGACAAGGTCACGACGTCGTGGTGGAAGGAGGAGAGGGGCGAGCGGATATTCGTCGACTTCAACCAGGCCAACCGCGACCGCACGATGGCGGGCGCGTACAGTCCGCGGGCGCTGGCGCACGCGCCCGTCTCCTGCCCGATCGAGTGGGACGAGCTCGAGCGCACCGATCCGACGGTCCTGACGATCGGCACCGTGCCCGCGCGGCTGGCCGCCACCGGCGACCCGTGGGCGACCATGCCCGAGCACCCCGGCACGATCGACACCCTGCTCGGATGGTGGGACCGCGATGTCGCCGCGGGGCTCGGCGAACTGCCCTTCCCGCCCGACTTTCCGAAGATGCCGGGGGAGCCGACCCGGGTGCAGCCGAGCCGGGCCCGCAAGCCCGGTTAGCGCCGCACGGAGCCGGTCAGGCCGGCGAGCGAACTGAGGATGGAGGGCCTCGCGGCAATCCAGGCGACCGCCATCACGACCAGGGAGAGCGCGAAGATGCCGAAGCCCCACCAGCTCAGGTCATCCCGGGCGGCATACATGTGGTTGAGGTTGCGCAGGGCCCCCGTCGCGAGCACGAGGGTGACGTGGACGATGATGAACCCCACGAACCAGAGCATCACCGGGAAGTGCACGGCCCGGGCGAGCGGCAGGGGGAACACCCGGTCGAGGCGGGCGAAGCGACCGGCCAGGCCCGGAGCCATCCGGATGCCGGTGATCAGGGCGAGCGGCGCCGCGATGAACACCGTGATGAAGTAGGCCAGCAGCTGCAGGGCGTTGTAGTTGACCCAGCCGTTCTCGGTCGGCCAGTTGAGCGACGCGTACTGGATGGCCACGGATACCGCGTTCGGGAACACGTCCCAGCTGAGCGGGACGATCCGCATCCACTGGCCGGTCGCGAAGATCAGCACGTAGAAAATCACCCCGTTGAGCACCCAGAGGGTGTCGAGGCTGAGGTGGAACCAGACGTGGAGTGCAATCCGCACGGGCGGGTTCTTCGTGCGCAGCAACCCCGTGTTGTTGCGGGTCCAGTACGCGGCGGTGCGCTTCGTGGTGCGGATCTGCCAGCCGGTCCGAATGATCAGCAGGATGAAGAACGCGTTCAGGAAGTGCTGCCAGCCGAGCCAGGCCGGGAAACCGACCGGGGCGGACTCCGGCAGCTCCGATTCGCCGGGGTACTCGGTCATGAAGGACGCCACGGCGGGCAGTTCCCGGATCATCCTGGCCGCCAGGACGACCAGGAAGAGTCCGAGGAGGATCGCCGGCACGATCCAGACGAGCTTGAACCACCGGCTCTTCGTGAAGCCGGTCAGGACAGAGGTCAACTTAGCTCTTCCTCGCCTTGACGGCCTCGATGAGCTGCGGCACGACGGTGAAGAGGTCGCCGACGACTCCGAAGTCCGCGACATCGAAGATGGGGGAGTCGGCGTCCTTGTTGATCGCGACGATGGTCTTGGCGCTCTGCATGCCGGCGCGGTGCTGGATGGCGCCGGAGATGCCGACGGCGATGTACAGGTTGGGCGACACGGTCACACCGGTCTGGCCGACCTGCATGTTGTGCTCGCAGTAGCCGGCGTCGACGGCGGCGCGCGACGCGCCGACGGCTGCGCCCAGTGCGTCGGCCAGTTCCTCGACGAGCACGAACTTCTCCCTCGAGCCCAGCCCGCGGCCGCCCGAGACCACGATGTCCGCGGTCTGGAGCGACGGGCGCTCGGAAGCCTGGGTCTGCTCGTGGCGCGCGGTCACCTGTGCGCCGACGGCGGTGTCGCCCGTCACCTCGAGTTCGTGGATGGCGCCCGCGGCCGCCGGGGCGGTGCCGTCGACCGACCCCTGCCGCAGTGAGATGACCGGGGTGCCCTTCGCGGCGCGGGCGGTCACGGTGAACGAACCGCCGAATGCCTGCTGGGTGACGAGGATTCCGGCGGCTCCGGCCGTGACGTCGACGGCGTCGCTCTGGAAGGCGCCGCCGATCCGCACGGCCAGCCGCGCGGCGGCCTCCCGGCTGTCGATGGAGTTGCCGACGAGGACGGCGGACACCTCGCCTGCGGCCAGGACCGCGGCCTGCAGTGCCGCGACCTGCGGGGTCACCAGCAGCGTGTCGGCGTTCTCGATCGAGGCAACGAAGACGGTGCCGGCGCCGAGCGCGCCGAGGCTTTCGGCAACCTCTCCCGCGGTCCCCGGTTCGACGACGATGACGGCGGCCGGCTCGCCGAGCCTGGCCGCGGCGGCGAGGAGTTCGCCCGTGCTCGCAGCCGGCCGGCCGTTGGCGAGTTCAACAAGAACGAGTGCGTATGCCATGTCTTTTCTTCCTAGATCAGTTTCGCCGCGGCGAGGAAGTCTGCGAGCTGCGTGCCGGCCGTGCCGTCGTCTTTCACGATGGTGCCGCCGGACCTGGCCGGTCGGGGGGCGACATCCTCGACCACGGACCAGGAATTCTCGGCACCCGTCTCGTCTGCCGGAAGGCCGAGGCCGGCGAGGCCGAGTGACTCGACCTTCTTCTTCTTGGCGGCCATGATGCCGCGGAAGTTCGGGAAACGCGCCTCGGCGATCTGTTCGGTGACCGAGACCAGGGCGGGCAGGGACGCGCGCACGTCGAGGTGACCCTCGTCGGTCATCCGTTCGCCGCTGACGCCGTCTCCGGTGACGCTGAGGGTGCGCAGGAAGGTGAGCTGGGCGAGACCGAGGCGCTCGGCGAGCATCGCGGGGACGGCTGCCGTGCGCCCGTCGGTCGACTCGTTGCCGGTGATGATGAGCTCGAAGCCTCCCGGGCGGAGGGCCGCAGCCAGCGCTGCGGAGGTCTGCATGGCGTCGGAGCCGACGAGGCCGTCATCGACGATGTGGATGCCGTTGTCGGCGCCCATGGCGAGGGCCTTGCGAATCGCGGCCAGGGCGCTCGACGGACCCATGGTGACCACGGTGACCTCGCTGCCCGCATTCGCCTCCTTGACGAGGAGCGCAGCCTCGACGGACTTCTCATTGATCTCGTCGATCACCAGGTCGCCCTTGCGGTCCACCCGCTTCGTCGACGGGTCGATGCGGCGGTCTCCCCACGTGTCGGGAACTTCTTTAACGAGCACTGCGATCTTCATCACACTCTCCGTTTTCCTCGTTGAAAGTGGGCGGAACGGTCCCAGCCTATATGGTCCAGGAAGTGGCCAACCGATGCGTCGGATGTCCTAGTAGGTTGATTATCGCGCACCAACGGAGGGGCTGACGAATGTACGCACTAACCGAGGATCAACGATCGATCGTGCAGATGGTTCGCCAATTCGCGACCGAATCGCTGGCTCCGAACGCGGCCGAATGGGACGAGATGCACCACTTCCCGGTGGACATTCTGCGCCGTGCCGGCGAGCTGGGGATGGGCGGGATCTACGCAAGCGAGGAGTTCGGCGGCTCAGGACTGAGCCGGGCCGACTCCATTCTCATCTTCGAGGAACTCGCCAAGGGCGACACCACCATCGCCGCCTACATCTCGATCCACAACATGGTCACCTGGATGATCGACAGCTTCGCCGGCGAAGCCCAGCGCGCGGAGTGGGTGCCGCAGCTGGTGAGCATGGAGGCGCTGGGCAGCTACTGCCTCACCGAGCCCGGAGCAGGGTCCGACGCCGCGGCGCTCACCACACGAATGGTGCGTGACGGCGACGACTACGTCATCAACGGGGTCAAGCAGTTCATCTCCGGCGCCGGTGTGTCGAGCTTCTACGTGGTCATGGCCCGCACCGGTGACGCCGGCAGCCAGGGGATCAGTGCGATCGTCGTGGAGGCCGGCGCACCGGGCCTGTCCTTCGGTCCGCTGGAGAAGAAGATGGGCTGGCACGCCCAGCCGACACGGCAGGTCGTGTTCGAGGATGTGCGCGTCCCGGCGGCACATCTCCTCTCCCAGGAGGGTGACGGGTTCGGCATCGCCATGGGCGGACTCAACGGCGGGCGCCTCAACATCGGGGCGTGTTCGGTCGGCGGCGGCCAGGCCGCCCTCGACCGCACGGTCGCGTACCTCAGGGACCGCACCGCCTTCGGCGGACCGCTGATCAAGCAGGAGGCCCTCCTGTTCGAACTGGCCGACATGGACACGGCCCTGGAATCGGCGCGTACCCTGCTGGCCCGCGCCGCCGAGTCCCTGGACCGCGGTGACGCCGACAGTGTGAAGCTCTGCGCGATGGCGAAACGCGTCGCGACGGATGCCGGCTTCACCGTCGCCAATTCCGCCCTCCAGCTCCACGGCGGCTACGGCTACCTCGCGGACTACGGCATCGAGCGGATTGTGCGCGACCTGCGCGTGCACCAGATCCTCGAGGGGACGAACGAGATCATGCGACTCATCGTGGGCCGCAGCCTGACGGAGGCCAAATGACCAGCCCAAACGACGAGATCCTTCTCACCCGCACCGGCAGGCTCGGGCACATCGTGCTCAACCGGCCGGCGACGCTGAACGCCCTGACCCACGCGATGCTCCAGGCCATCGGCGAGGCGCTCGACGAGTGGGAACACGACGACGCGGTGCAGACCGTGCTCATTTCGGGCGCGGGCGAACGCGGCCTGTGCGCCGGCGGAGACATCGTTGCGATCTACAACGACGCGCAGGAGGGTGGCGGGGAAGCCGCGAGCTTCTGGGCGGACGAGTACGTCGTCAACGCGAAGATCGCGAGCTACCCCAAGCCGTACGTGGCATTCATGGACGGCATCGTGCTCGGCGGGGGAGTCGGGGTCTCGGCCCACGGCTCCGCGCGGATCGTCACGGAGCGCACCCGGATCGGCATGCCCGAGGTGGGCATCGGCTTCGCCCCGGATGTGGGCGGCACGTACCTGCTCGCCCGCGCGCCGGGCGAGCTGGGCACCCACGTCGCCCTGACCGGCGGGATGTTCACCGGGGCCGACGCCCTCGAGCTCGGCCTCGCCGACCACTTCGTGCCCAGCGAGGACCTCGTCCTGCTGGCCCGAGAACTCGAAACCGTCCCGGCCGCCGATGCCATCGCCCGGTTCGCCGGCGCCGCTCCGCCGTCGGCGCTGGCCGGGCAGCGCGCGTGGATCGACGAGTGCTACTCCGCCGACGACGCCTCCGAGATCGTCGCCCGGCTGCAGGCGTCTGACCACCCGGATGCCCGCGCCGCGGCATCCGTGCTGCTCGCGAAATCGCCCACCGCCGTGTGCATCACCCTCGAGTCGCTGCGCCGCGCGCGCCGGCTCGGCAGCGTCGAGGAGGCACTCAACCAGGAGTACCGGGTCACCGTGCGGCTCGCCGCGAGCAGTGAGTTCATCGAGGGAGTGCGGGCGCAGGTCATCGACAAGGACCGCAACCCGCGGTGGTCACCGGCAACCCTGCCGGAGGTGGACCGCGCGGTCGTCGAGAGCTATTTCGCGAGCCTCGGGCCGCGGGAACTCGGGCTTTCAGCACACACGATTGCCCCAGCGGGCGGCGCAGACAGGAGCAGGTCATGACGAAAATCGCCTTCATCGGGCTGGGGAACATGGGTGGCCCCATGGCCGCCAACCTCGTGCGCGCGGGCCACCAGGTGTCCGGTTACGACCTCGTTCCGGCGGCCCTCGACCACGCCCGCGACAACGGCGTCACGGTCCCGACATCCGCGGCCGAGGCGGTGGCCGGCGCCGAGGTCGTCATCACCATGCTGCCGAGCGGCGCCCACGTGCTGGCGGCCTACCGGGACGGGCTCCTCTCGGCGGCCGATCCGGGAACGCTCTTCATCGATTCCTCCACGATTGACGTGGACGACGCCCGCGCGGCACAGGCGCTGGCGCAGGCCGCCGGCCACCGCGCACTCGACGCCCCCGTCTCCGGCGGCGTCGGTGGGGCCCAGGCCGGCACACTCACCTTCATGGTCGGCGCGGGCGACGCGGACTTCCAGGCGGCGGAGCCGATCCTCGCCCGGATGGGCGCGCGCATCGTGCACTGCGGCGGCTCAGGGGCGGGGCAGGCCGCGAAGATCTGCAACAACCTGATCCTCGGCGTGTCGATGATCGCCGTGAGTGAGGCCTTCGTGCTGGGGGAGAAGCTGGGGCTCACACACCAGGCGCTCTTCGATGTCGCCAGCGCGGCATCCGGACAGTGCTGGGCGCTCACCACGAATTGCCCGGTGCCCGGCCCGGTCCCGACAAGTCCGGCCAATCGCGACTACCAGCCCGGGTTTGCCGGCGCGCTCATGGCCAAGGACCTCGGGCTCGCGCTGAACGCGCTCGAAGCCACAGGGACCGCGGCCCAGCTCGGCCCGCTCGCAGCCTCGATCTACCGCCGCTTCGCCGACGAGGGCGGGGCCGGCCTCGACTTCTCGGCCATCATCAACACAATTCGTCACAACTCGAACCTGGAGGTCTCGGCATGACCGAGTACGACAACATCATCCTCGAGCGCCGCGGCCGGGTGGGCCTGATCACGCTCAACCGCCCGGAGGCGCTCAACGCCCTCAACCTCGGCATGCTGCAGGATGTCGTCGCCGCCGCGACCACGCTCGACCGCGACCCGGAGATCGGCGCCATCGTGGTCACCGGGTCGGCACGGGCGTTCGCGGCCGGGGCGGACATCAAGGAGATGGCGACGAAGTCGTTCGTCGAGATGTACCTCGCCGACTGGTTCGCCGGCTGGGACCGCTTCACGGCCGTGCGGACACCCGTGGTTGCCGCGGTCGCGGGGCACGCACTCGGCGGCGGTTGCGAACTCGCGATGATGTGCGACTTCATTCTCGCCGCGGACACCGCGAAGTTCGGCCAGCCCGAGATCAAGCTGGGCGTCATCCCCGGCATCGGGGGTTCCCAGCGGCTCACGCGTGCCGTCGGCAAGGCGAAGGCGATGGAGATGATACTCACCGGCCGCACCATCGACGCCGTGGAAGCGGAGCGCGCCGGCCTGGTGTCGCGGATCATCCCCGCCGACGATCTCCTCGACGAGGCCATGGCGACCGCGGCGACCATCGCGGGCATGTCGCTCCCGGTGGCGATGATGGCCAAGGAGGTCGTCAACGCGGCCTACGAGACGCTGCTCGAGGGGGGCATCCGCTTCGAGCGGCGGGTCTTCCACTCCACCTTCGCGACAGCCGACCAGAAGGAGGGCATGAACGCCTTCATCGAGAAGCGGCCACCCGCCTTCACGAACCGGTAGCCCGCGATCGAGCTTCCCTGAGGTAGTATTGCCGATAAGTGAATTTAGAATCACAATTGGAGTCGACGTGGATTTTTCCCTCTCAGATGAGCATGCAGACCTGAAGGCTGCGGTCGCCAGCATCGTCAAGCCGTATGGCGGCGCCTACTACGCGGAGCACTCCAAGAATCGCGAGCCCTGCGACGAGGTCTGGCAGGCGCTGGGTGAGGCCGGTCTCATCGGCGTCAACATCCCCGAAGCGTTCGGCGGAGGCGGAGCCGGAATGCTCGAGCTCGCGCTCGTCGCCGAGGAGAGTGCCGCCCAGGGCGTCCCGCTTCTCCTGATCCTCGTCTCGGCAGCCATCTCGGCCGAGGTCATCACGGAATTCGGAACCGATGACCAGCGCCAGGCCTGGCTGCCCGGTCTTGCGGACGGCACGTCGAAGATGGCGTTCGCCATCACCGAGCCGGATGCCGGTTCCAACACGCACTTGATCTCCACCACCGCTCGCCGCGACGGCGACGACTGGGTCCTCTCCGGCTCGAAGTACTACATCTCCGGCGTCGACGAGTCCGACGCCGTGCTCGTGGTCGCCCGCACCGGCCGCAAGGACGACGGCAAACCGCTTATGTCGCTGTTCATCGTGCCTGTTGGCACGCCCGGGCTCGACAAGACGCGGATCGAGATGGACGTCATGCTTCCGGAGAAGCAGTACACGCTCTTCTTCGATGACGTGCGCGTCGGGGCCGACGCCCTCGTCGGCGAGGAGGGGAAGGGCTTCGAGCAGGTCTTCCACGGACTCAACCCCGAGCGCATCACCGGCGCCGCGCTGTGCATCGGCATCGCGCGATTCGCGCTCACGCAGGCGTCGAAGTACGCCAGCGAACGCGAGGTCTGGGGGGCTCCGCTCGGAACCCACCAGGGCCTGGCGCATCCCCTCGCCAAGGCAAGCATGGAGACCGAGCTCGCCGCGCTGATGATGCGCAAGGCCGCCTGGCTGCACGACCAGGGCCTGCCGGCCGGCGAGGCGTCGAACACGGCCAAGTACGCGGCGGCGGAGGCAGCCCTGGCCGCCATCGACGCGGCCATCCAGACCATGGGCGGCAACGGCCTCGCCCAGGAATACGGGCTCCTGCCCTACTGGGGTCTCGCGCGACTGCTGCGCATCGCCCCGGTGAGCCGCGAGATGATCCTCAACTACATCGCGCAGCACAGCCTCGGACTGCCGAAGTCCTACTGACCCTGCTGACCCTGCTGACCCTGGACTCGCCCCCGGGTTGAGTCGCGGAGATCGACCCTTCGTTGTGAAATTGAGGGTACTTTCTCCGCAACTCAACCTGCGGCGGATGTCTGCGCTTCGCTTTTAGGGAACGGGAACGCCCGTCCTGAGCGCCGAACTGGCCATTTCGGTGATCGCCGCCACGATGCGGTCGGCGGGCAGCCGGTTGTCGTACGTGCAGATCGAGTTGATCAGGGCGAGCACGCCCTGCACGACCATGCGCAGTTCCGGCTCGCTCGACCCGGGCGAGATCGCCGCGCAGACACGCATCCATTCGCCGATCAGTTCGCGCTGCTGCAGTCGGAGCCGGCGCAGGTCGTCGGCCGGCAGGTTGCCGGAGTCGCGCAGGTACACGGCGACCAACGACCGGTTCTCGACCACGATTTCGGTCTGCTTGCGGATCATCGCGTCGAGTCGGTCCGGACCGTCCTCCGTCGCGGCAATGATGTCGCGCGTGCCCGAGTGCATCGCATCGATGACGCGCTCGAGCAGCACGCCGAGGATGGTGGCCTTCGAGTCGAAGTGGCGGTAGACGCCTGACCCGACGATCCCCGCGGCGGCCCCGATCTGCGCCATGCTGACCGCCGAATAGCCGCGCTCCGCCATGAGGTCGGCGGCTGAGCGCAGGATCAGCTCGCGCCGGTCGGCGCCCTTGGGCGACTTGGGCCGGGTGTCTGTCATTGCCAGCCTTCGTCCGCGGCGGATTGGCCGGTGTGCTGACCGCGGAACGTGCCCGGTGAGCGGCCGGTGCCGGCCGCTCCCGCGAAGGCCTGGGCGACCCTGAGCCACTCCTCCGCCGTGCCCGGCGTGGCCCGGAGGGACGTGTCCGCGCGATGTCGCCGCTGGGTTACCACCAGCGCGAAGTCGTTGGCGGTGCCGGTGACCCGGTCCGCGGCATCGGCCGGACCCCAGGTCCAGGGTTCTCCGCTCGGGGCGATGAGCTCGAGCCGCACAGCCACCCGCGGCGCCTGCAGGCCGCGCTGGGCAAATGCGAATTCGCGGGTGATCACGCCGAGGTGGCACACGTGACGCACGCGATCGGTGAGCGGATGCTCCAGCCCGAGCGCGTCATAGATGTCCTGGCCGTGCGCCCACGTTTCCATGAGCCGGGCGGTGGCGCACGAGGCGGCGCTCATCGAGGGGCCGAACCACGCAGTGCGCGCACCCGGGCCGACCTTGGCGAGCACGCGGCCGAGCGTGGCACGGCTGTCCGCGAACCAGCGCAGCGTCGCCTCAGGGGGGAGGGCCCTGCGCTGTTCATTGACCTGGTCGACCCAGTCCGGCCCGGTAGCGCGGAGCGCTTCGGTGGACGCCCTGAACGCGTGCGGATCGGTGAAGCCCAGCGTCGCCAGATCGCCGAAGTAGGCAAGGTGCACGACCTGGTCGTGGACGCTCCAGCTCTCGGCGGGCGTGCCGAGAGCCCACTGCGGGGCAGGCAGCCCGGAGGCAACGGCGACAAGGTCATCGCTCTCCGCTTCGAGGTCGCGCAGGAGCGAAGCGAAGCGCTCGTCATCCAGTGCCACGGCCGTCTCCTCAGTTGGGTTCAGTCAAGTTTAACGAATGTGAATTGCCAATCACGAGAATTCGCGGATCGACACGCTCCGGCAGAAGTTCGTACCCCCGGATCCGGCGCGCCGGGGCTGTACCCTTCTAGCGTCGGTCGGCACGTCTGCCCCCCTTCGGTAAGAAGGGAAAGACATGCAGCTGGTCGGGCGTATCGGAGCGGCACTGGCCGGCGCGGCGGGGCTTGCCATCCTGTACGGGTGGTACACCACGGGAGGCGCGATGCTTTCGAGCATGGTGCCCGGGGTCCTGTTGGTGGCCCCGACCGCGGCGTTCGCGCTCGTGCTCCTCTCGATTGCGCTGGTCGCT
>NZ_SOHO01000023.1:0-6628 GCF_004403225.1 Cryobacterium sp. Sr8
CGCAAACCACGATATCGAGACCGTCGTGTTCGTCGGCGACAAGAACGGTCGCCTGTCTAAGCGTCTCGAGTTCGCCACGACGATACATAGGACCGGCGTGGAGGGCATCTCCGCTGTAGAAGTCCATCAATGTATTTCGCGTTGCGACCATCTGATCGCGGTTCACTACAGCCACGCCAACAATGTAGAACGTGCGGTCGCCGTCGATTTCGAAACTCTCGTCAATGAATGCGACCGGCGCATCATTGTCTGCATAGAGTCGCGCGAGCTTGTCGTGAATGTGGCCCCACCGTCAACGGTTAAAGAAAGCAGCCCCAGGCAGTCCGTAGACATCTGGGGCATAACGCCTCACCGGCAAGAATAAGAATATTCGAGCGAGCTACCCGCGTTGCTTGATGNAGTCCCTGAGGGCGCCATGGCGGAGATGGCTCACAAACGCTGACACGCATAAAAAATGCCACCTGATCAGGCATTTTATCAGAGCACCCGATAGGCTGCGACCGCGTAGCGGCCTCGGAGAGGTACTCGCAGCCTATCGGGTGCTGAAAATTGACGCAAAATGAGCCCCTTGGACTCTGACCATGACCCGCCCAGCGGGAACCAGGGCGGCCGCGAGGGCATACGCGGCATCCGAGCCGCGATCCAGGACCAGTTCGCGAACCGGAACAACGCGGCCGAGACCGCGGCCGGTTGCGCAACCTAACTCACTCATTCAACGCGTTTCAGCAATGGCGCGATCTCTCCGCCCGAATCGCCAAGAGTAATGAAATCTCCTCTGATCAGCATTTTACTTGACATATTATCCATTATCGGTCATATTGGGTGGGATTTAGAGTGTGATCAAACTGTCATGCAACGTGGTAAATGGCTAAACTTTTGCACATGTCACTACCCCAGCCCGGACTGAGGGCGTACGAAATGTCCGTTCGTTCGGACGTCACTGAACTTGTCGGCCAGCTGCGCGAGCTCTTGGGCGCCCAACTGGTTGCCTATCTGGGTTCCGTGACCGAAACCCGCGCCGTACGACAGTGGGCCGATGGCACCCGTAAGCCACCAGCGGAGGCGATTCGCCGGTTGAGGCTCGCTTACCAGGTCGCTGGTCTGCTCAACGAACGGGACCAGCCGCCGGTGGTCCAAGCTTGGTTTCAGGGGATGAATCCGCAGCTCGAAGACACGGCGCCGGCACGGCTCATCCGAGAGGGCAACCCGGATGAAGTCGGCCCTCGCGTGCTGGCCGCAGCTCGCGCGTTCGCTGCCGTCGGATAGCGGACCCCACTCCGGCCGCAGCCAACTGTTTGGCCCCGGATGCTGCTCGCTATGCGTTCAGGACAGTCGGGGGCGTCGAATTTCAGCGGCTGCCGGAATCGTCCGAGAATACGAGATCGAGTCGCATCCGCCGGGGTCAAAACCCAGAATTTGGTGTAATACTGGTGGTATTGAAGTGGTTATGCGGGTTTTCTCGGATTCCACCGGCGATTGGAGGATCACATGGCTATCACGACGCACGTTACCAACGCCCACACGAGGATGATCAAGCTCGACATTCGGGAGATCACTCGCCGATTGAATGGGACTCTGGGCGGGACTCTTGTTGCCTCTCTATCCGGGAGCAAAGACGCGAAGCTCCCGTACCGGTGGGCGAAGGCCGATGGTCCCGCGCCGAAGAACGAGGCGATGCGACGCCTTCAGTTCGCCTACGAGCAGTGGACGATGCTGGCCGCGGCTGAAGGTGAGCACGTCGCCCGCGCCTGGTTCATTGGAGCGAACCCGTGGCTCGGGTATGACACCCCGGTCACCGCCATTCGTGAAGACCGGTTCAAGGACGTAGCCACAGCGGCTCAGGCCGTCATCGACGATTCCTTCTCCGGCTGATGCAGGTTTGTGCCCGCTCTGGGCTGGAGCTCGTGGATGATCCGATGCCTGGCAACTACCGCATTGCTCGTACTTCGTTCGGGCCGCTCGCCCCGGTGCCCCGAGGACTAGAACCTGACGGCTCTCTCGACCCTGCCGGTTGGAGCCGTTTCGATACTGTCGGGCGCACTCTGTACTCCACTGACGACCGGCTCACGTCTTTTATGGAGCTTCTGGCTCCGTACCGTACCGAAATCAACGGCGCCCGTCGCGCCCTGCAGAAAGACGCGGATGCGATGGGTGTCCCGCTCGATGAGTACTGGGCCATGGTCGTCGCCGACTGGGATGAGGCCGGAACGATGCGGGACAGGTGGCTGCCGAAAGTGTGGCGAGATGGCCGGGTTATCTATCGCTTGAACTATCCGTCTGGTTGGTGGGTGGACATTACATCAACCAGGACCCTCGTGGCGCTGTCCGCGCACCTCGACAGCGAGCTGACTGACCTGGGTGTTACCGGAGGCCTCACCGTCGCCCACGTCACAAGTGACGATCGGGCGATCACCACCTTGATCGCGGGGTGGCTCAGAGACACGGTGACACTTTTTGACGGTACGCAGCCCCTCGGGGTTCGCTTCATCTCCAAGCACGGGCACCCCACGGTGGAACCGGAACATGCTGGGCGTATTGGATGCGCGCGACCGACGCAGGGTTGGACGAGCCGATCAAAGTCATCGACGATATCGCTATCGCCGAGCGTGACGCGGACTTGAAAACGGCACAGGAGTTCTGCAAGATCCAGACCCGTTGACCACGGACAGCAGAAACGCTAAACCTCGCGTGTCGGCCTCTTCGCGCGGGATTTCACGTGTGCCGCTATTCATGGGTTGAAAGACAGAGAAAGTCTCGACGGGTGTCCCGAAAGCGCATGTGAGCGGGGTTTCCTTACGGGCGGGGTAAATGCGACTCTCTTGGCCGAGCGAGCCGTGCAGGCCCGCGTCCACGGGGCATATCCGTATGAGGCTTGCGTCTCATAAACGCTCCGAGATCCCAAAGTCCTTCGCAATCTGGTTCAGCGGGGCTTCGTGCTTCCTGGCCACGGCGACAACGTCGCGGCGGAACTCGGGTGGGTAGGGCTTGGGCATGATGACATCCTTCCAGCGAAGACGAATCTCCACAGGTCAGGAGTCAACCAAACCGGGGGCAGTCCCCAGTTCATCGCCGCGTTACTGTTCATCATCATTGGCGTAAGGATTAAGGTGCCGACGGCCAGGAAATGATCACACGGTACGGTTCCCAAGGCCGAGGCTGCTCCATAACCGGAGAAATTGATCACAACGGAGCGGGATCAACGTTCGAGGTCGCGTTTGCGACGGGTGCGGAATACCGCAAGGATCAGTCCAGCAAGTCCTAGACCAGAAACGACGAACTCGATTGTCTGGCCAGCGATCATGGCGAGTGTCTTTGTCGTGCTGAGTGGCACCTCCTGAATCATCGCCCCCGGTTTGAAGGTTGGCAGCCGGTCGATGGTGCTGCCGTCTGGGGCGATGATCGCCGAGGTACCAACGGTTGACGCGTTCACGACGCTGCGACCGGTTTCGATGGCACGCAGACGCGCGACTGCGAGCTGTTGGACGCTCTCGTCGGTGCGCCCGAAGTCTGCGTTGTTCGTCGGCGCGAGGATGACGTTCGCTCCCCCGGCGATCATTTGTCGGATGAGGTTGTCATCGACGATGTCGAAGCAGATGGCGAGCCCGGCGGCTACACCGTTGATATCGAACAGATTGTCGCGGGTACCGATTGTGAAATCGCGTGGGATGAGCGAGAACAGGTCGGGGGCCAGCGGATACCAGAAGTCACGGTCGGGGATGTATTCAGCAAATGGCACTGGGTGAATTTTGTCGTACTGATCGATGGCGGCCTCCCCGTTCTTCCAGAGCAGCAAGCTGTTGTAGATGCCGCTACCGTCGGATGTGATGGTGCCAGTGACCAGCGGCGCACTCATTCCCGCCGTCACCTGGTCGAGCGTTGCAGCGGACCGGCTGTTCTCCAGGGGGTTGAGGTCGGAGGCGTTCTCCGGCCAGACGACGAGGTCCACGTCTTCGCCGTAGAACGGTTCGGTGGCAGCAACATGGTCGTTCAGGATCTGGCCTGGCGTGTATTCGGCGAACAGTCCGGCATCCGCGTTGCCTTGCACTGCCGCGACTCGCATGGTTCCGGACTCGACGATGGGAAAGGCAGGTATGGAAAGCATCAGCGCGATCAAGCCAATAGGTGCGCTGCTTCGGAGCATTCGGCTTCGGGCGGCTGGTTCTCGCGTTACCTGGATTACCAGGGCGCTGGCCCACGCGATGAGGAACGACAAGCCGGATACGCCGACCCACGCGGCCAGCTGTCCGAACGGGCTTTCCGATTGGGAGAAGGCGAGTCGTCCCCACGAGAAGCCCCCGTATGGCCAGTTGCTCGTGAGGTACTCACGAAGAGTCCACAGACCCGCGATGATTACGGGTGTCAGGCCGAGGCGTCCCCATGCGCCGGGGAACGCGCGGTCGGTGCAGCGCCAGGCGAGGGCAATGAGCACGCAGCCCAGCGCGAAGAAGATCGCTTCCAGGCCGGCCAAGGCCAGCCACGGCACCGGCCCCAGGTAGATGGTGAGCCAGAGAATGTGGGTTCCCCAGAACGAGAACCCTCCGAGGAAGCCAACTCCAAGCGCCTCCCACACCCCGCGACCGATGAGGGAGAAGAGGATGAGCGGGGTGCCGACAAAGATCAGCGGCCACCAGCCGGCGCCGGGGAACGCTAAGGCGTTCAGCACGCCTCCGAGCGCGGCGACAGGGGAAGCAAGCCACAAGGGAAGCCTGTTCCCGCTCGATGCAGCTCGTGCTAGTAGTTCCGCGGTTGGAGTGCGCTCACTTAAGGTAAGCAAGGACGCCCATCATTCCGGCTTCACCGTGGTAGAGGTTGTGGCAGTGGGTGAGCCACCGACCGGGGTTGTCCGCGGCGAAGTCGACGGTCAGAGTCCGGCCGGGCAGAACGATCGAGGTGCCTTTGCGCGGTCCGCCACCCGCATGTTGGAAGGTGTGACCATGCAGATGCATCGGGTGCCACATCTGGGTGGTGTTGACGAAGTTGATGCGGACGCCCTCACCGGTCGCGATGGGATACGGATTTTTCATTGGCTTGTCGAGCGTGAACGTCCGGTTGTCCAGTGACCAGTCGTACCTGTCCATGTTCCCGCGCAACCGGATCGTGAGTTCACGGTCCGGTTTGCGGCGTGACAGTGTGACGTCGTCTTTCGCTCGTAGTTTGTCTGCGGTTGCCAGGCGGCCGGACAATTCGGGGAGTGTGATATCGCTAGGTGGGGTGGCGCCGGGGCCAGTCCGGACGACTGCGAAGGCCCGGGCCTTTTTCCCTTCTGCTTCGGCGACGAAGGCGAATGCGCCGTCGTCGAGCGTGACGATCACGTCGTAGCGTTCGCCCATCCCGATTAGGACAGAGTCGACGTCGAGGGGCTCCACCGGGCATCCGTCGGTGTGGGTCACGGTTAGTTGGTGTCCGGCGAGGGCGACCCGGAATGCCGTGTCGCTGCCAGCGTTGATGAGACGGATGCGCACTCGTTTCCCCGGCGCGGAGGTGTATGTTTCCGGGTCCGCGGGCGGGCGGCCGTTGATTAGATAGTGGGGGTAGTACACGTCACCGGCATCCCCGCCGCGAGCATCCGATTTGGCGCCCATGAGTGTGTTCCCCATCCTCATCATCATGCCTCCCATTCCCTGGGACAGTTCAGCGAGCACTTCTGGTGGTGTGGCAGTGACGCCGTCGAGCCAGTCGTCGAGGACGACGACCCACTCCTCATCGTAGGCCAGTGGCTCGCGCGGGTCGTCGATGATAAGGGCGCCGTAGAGGCCGCGGTCCAGCTGAGTTCCCACGTGCGGGTGGAACCAGTACGTGCCCGGGTGAGGCATGGTGAATTGGTAACGGAATGAGGACTCCGGCGCGATGGCGCCTTGGGTGAGGTTGGGTACCCCGTCCATGTCGTTGCGCAGCGCGACTGAAGGTGCAGGAACGGGCCTCCCGGTCGGGGCGCCAGCGGAAGAACTGCGCCGTGTGGCGAAACCGCGCCCCCTTCATCTGTAGCGCACCTCGACCACACGCATCGGCCGCAGACGAACATACGAGGCCGCGTCCCTACTCGGTGACATCGGTTTGTTTCAGTTGGCCAAGCAGGTCCAACAGGGCAGACTGGTCATGAGCCATCGTGCGTTGTGTCCTCTCGTGAGATTCCTAGACAGTTCTCATTGACCATTGAACGATGGCTCTTCACGTCGACGGAACGACACTCAAGAACGAGATTTACACCACTCCACGGACGTGACCACGCGCCCGACGCGTTTGACGGCTGATTCGTCAGCGGACTTTTGCGCCGGACGGAGATGGTGATCACAGGGTGTTTCTCGCCGATCCCGACTGTGTGGAGGTTGGCTAGGCGACAGCTAGAGTTGCCGTCCTGGACAACGACCGACCACCGACCATCCGCGATGGTGACACGCAATGAGTGTCTTCTTGTGCGCGGTATCAATGGCTGTGCGCGAGCGGATGGCCCAGCTCCAAGGGGGTTCGGCGTCAAACGAGCATTGCTCCGACTCCGTGGGCGGGAAAGCACTAACAGTACGAACTACCCACGACGAACGGGACCTCCTCGTTGGCCGCTAACCAAGGAGACAATCGTGAAACGATATTCCATGGGGATTTTCGGGGCCTCGACCGTTGCGTTACTCGC
>NZ_SOHO01000057.1:0-1526 GCF_004403225.1 Cryobacterium sp. Sr8
CGCAAACCACGATATCGAGACCGTCGTGTTCGTCGGCGACAAGAACGGTCGCCTGTCTAAGCGTCTCGAGTTCGCCACGACGATACATAGGACCGGCGTGGAGGGCATCGCCGCTGTAGAAGTCCATCAATGTATTTCGCGTTGCGACCATTTGATCGCGGTTCACTACAGCGACGCCAACAATGTAGAACGTGCGGTCGCCGTCGATTTCGAAACTCTCGTCAATGAATGCGACCGGCGCATCATTGTCTGCATAGAGTCGCGCGAGCTTGTCGTGAATGTGGCCCCACCGTCAACGGTTAAAGAAAGCAGCCCCAGGCAGTCCGTAGACATCTGGGGCATAACGCCTCACCGGCAAGAATAAGAATATTCGAGCGAGCTACCCGCGTTGCTTGATGCAAATGTAGCACATGTACTTGAGGGCGCCAGGGCGGAGATGGTTCACAGCCGCTGATGCATCAAGAAATACCATCTGATCAGGCATTTAGCCGGTGCCCCGATAGGCTGCGACCGCGTAGCGGCCTCGAAGAGGTACTCGCAGCCTATCGGGGCAGGAAAACTGAGGCAAACACGGGTCACCGCCCTAGTGAGTAGGCGCGGTGTTCCGCAGGTGTCGAGAAGCTCCGCTTCGATGAGCGAACGCTCACCGGCCAACGACCTGCCGCCTTATCTCGGCGAGGGGTCACGAGGCGGCTATGGCAATTTTCAGAAGGGGCAACAGAGTGTAGACAATTCCGAGGATGAGGCCCGCGATAGCGGGTCCTCGCCCCACCGCCCGGTTGCCGGCGCTCCCCAGGGCATTAGCCCTTCTGATGCCGACAATGCTTAACACGATTGCGGCAGGCCCCGGAATTAGGAACTCAAACAAGAAAGCAGATGCGATGCCGAAGACTAGTCCGAGCGTGGCAGGGGTGTTCTTGGGTGCGACCGTTCCAGGTGCAGGCCGATAGTTTTCCGTCCACGACTGGCCATCGGTTGCGTCCCCGTGAGTGGTGTGGTTTCCCGCTGTTGAGCGTTGCTCCGTCAACGTAAAGAGCCACCGTGGGATGGTCAGTGAGTACCGACTAAAGCAACTCACGAAGGACACCACACGATGGCTCTAGACCAGTCTGCCCTGCTCAACCTGCTTGGCGATCTCAAACTCACCGATGTCACCGACCGCATCCGCGTCGCGACCGAAACCCTGTATCAAGAATTGATCGATGCGGAAGCGTCCGCGTTCATCGGCGCCGCCCCGTTCGAACGCTCCGGCGACCGCACCACCTACCGCAACGGCACCCGCCCGCGGACGCTGAGCACCACGGCCGGGGACCTCGATTTGAAGATCCCGAAGCTGCGCGCAGGGTCATTCTTCCCGGCTCTGCTGGAGCGGCGCCGCCGCGTTGACCAAGCCCTGTTCGCGGTCGTGATGGAGGCTTATGTCCACGGCGTCTCGACTCGCAAGGTCGACGACCTTGTCAAGGCGCTCGGCGCTGATACCGGCATCTCCAAGTCCGAAGTATCCCGGATCTGCGCGGGCCTCGACG
>NZ_SOHO01000069.1:0-39475 GCF_004403225.1 Cryobacterium sp. Sr8
AGAACACCCGCACCAGCCGGCACCGTCGGAATCAACATCCCCGACACAGCCGTCACAAACTAACCCGAGTGGCTCCACTCAGCTTGACATCGCGCGACGAAGGTACTTTTTCCGCAACTGAGGTGCGAGGTGCGAGGTGTGAGGTGCGGCGCGCCAGGCGGGAAGCTAGCCCAGCAGCAGCTTGGCCAGCTGGTCGACCGAGTACACGGTCGCGGTGGCCGCGGCAGCTTCGGCCGGGGAACCGTAGCCCCACTCGACCATGATCGTGGGGACGCCGTTCGCGGCGGCACCTTCGGCGTCGTAGCTGCGATCGCCGACCATGACCGGCGCGGTGATGCTCGCCCCGGACGCCTCGAGGCGGCGCAGGGCCTCGGCGACGATGTCGGCCTTCGCGCTGCGGGTCTCGCTCTCGGAGGCGCCGACCACAACGGTGAAGTACTTGTCGAGGCCGAAGTGTTCGAGGATATCGATCGCACTGCGCTCGGGCTTGCTGGTGGCCAGGGCGAGCGGGATGCCCATGGCGTAGATCCGCTCGAGCAGGCCGGCGATACCGGGGTAGACGGCGGTGTCGAGCGACGACGCGCCCTTGTAGTCCGCGCGGTAGACGGCGAGGGCCTCGGTCGCTTCGTCCGGCGTCATCCCGGCGTATTCGCGGAATGCGGCCAGCATGGGCGGCCCAACGTAGGCGAGGAGTGCGGCGTCGGAGGGGACGGGGCGGCCCAGCGCGGCGAAGGTGCGGGCGAGGGAGCTGGTGATGGCCGGGGCGGAATCGGTGATCGTTCCGTCGAGGTCGAAGAGGATGGCGCTCCAGGTGCGCGTCAATGTCGGATTCACGCGTCAATCCTAGGCGTGCACGGATGGGACTGTGCACACCATGCACCGAACGGGCCCCGGTCCGGGGCCGTTCTCGGGGGCGAAAGGGGAAGTGAACGGGACTTTAGAAGAGGCGGGACTGGGTGTCGTCGAGCCCGCGCATCCCGTCGTAATCCAGTAGCAGGCACCGGATGCCCCGATCCTCGGCGAGCATGCGCGCCTGCGGTTTGATCTCCTGGGCGGCGAAGACCCCGGCCACGGGGGCCAGGTGCGGGTCGCGGTTCATCAGCTCGAGGTAGCGGGTGAGCTGCTCCACGCCGTCGATGTCACCGCGCCGCTTGAGCTCGACCGCGACCGAGCCGCCCGCGGCATCCCGGGCCAGGATGTCGACCGGGCCGATGGCGGTCATGTACTCGCGGCGTACGAGGGTGTGACCGTCGCCGAGGAGGTGGATGTGCTCGGCCAGCAGCTTCTGCAGGTGGGCCTCGACGCCGTCCTTGATCAGGCCGGGGTCGATGCCGAGCTCATGCGCCGAGTCGTGCAGCACCTCGTAGATGCTGACGATGAGCTGGTCGTCGGTCTTGCCGTGGGTGACCGTCCAGAGGGCGGTGACGCCGGCATCCGTCTGGTACTCGTCGGGCTCGGATTCGGACAGGCTGCACGGCGGGCTCATCCAGTTGAGCGGCTTGTACGAGCCGCCGTCGGAGTGCACGAGGATGCTGCCGTCCGATTTGAGCATGAGCAGGCGGGTGGCCAGCGGCAGGTGCGCGCTGAGTCTCCCGGCGTAATCGACGGAGCATTTGGCTATCACAAGGCGCACCCGTCGAGCCTAATCGCGCCGCGGGGCCCGTTCTCCCGAAACACTTCCGAATTCGACGGAGATTCCGGATGCCGCCGCCCGCCTGCCCCGTGACCGGCCCGTTTCCCGTGAAACTCCCGTCGAATTCGTGCCTCGGGTTCGCGCTCAGCGCGCTTCGGGCCTGCTCGACTCCCGCGCGGCCGGCGCCACGATGCCGGCCAGCACCATGAGCGCGAGGATCACGTAGAGGGCGTTCAGGATGCCGACCGCCTCGCCGAGGAGGCCGAGAACCGGCGGGCCGACGAGGAATGCGAAGTAGCCGATCATGGCGACCGCGCTCACGCGGGCCGCCGCGCTCTTCGACCCGTCGGCGGCGGCCGACATGCCAACCGGAAAGCCGAGGGAGGCGCCGAGCCCCCAGAGAGCCGCCCCGACGAAGACGAGCCAACCGGTCGGCGCGAGGATGAAGACGAGCAGGCCGACGATTCCCAGTGCGGCGCAGGCGCGCAGCACCGGCACGCGTCCAAAGCGGTCGAGCACCGGCCCGCCGAGCACGCGGCCGAGAGTCATCGCGGTCACGAACACGCCGAAGACGATCGCGGCCGCTGAGTTGCTGAAGCCGTGCCCATCGACGGCGGCGATCGCCAGCCAGTCGTTCGCGGAGCCCTCGGCGAACGTCATCCCGAAAACGATCACCCCGATCAGGAGCACCGTCGAGTCCTTCCAGACCGCCAGGTTCTCGCGCAGGCGCGCCCGCCACGGCACCGCCACACCGGCCGGGTGGGGCAGCACGGCGTCGTCGCCGAGGTCGGCGCGCGTGGGGATGAAGCGCACGGCTGCGACCGTGGTGGCGAGCACGAGCAGCGCCGTCCCGGACAGGTGCCAGAAGACCGACAGGCCCACGAACGATGCGCCGCTTCCGACAAGCGCGCCCACAACCGTGCCGAGGCTGAAGCAGGCGTGCATCAGCGGCATGAGCGTCTTGCCGATCTCCCGTTCGGCCGCCGCGCCCTCGACGTTCATCATGACGTCGACGGATCCCATCCCGAGGCCCACGAGTGCGAGGGCGATGAACACGAACGGCGCGGACGGAAGCAGGCTCGAACCCACTCCGACCAGGGCGAGGCCGGCGGCCGTGACCGACATGCCCAGCAGCATCGCCCGGCGGGCGCCGAAGCGTGCGAGCAGCCAGGCTGCGACCAGGAGGCCGAGGACCGAGCCGCCCGACAGCCCGAAGATCACGAGGCCCACCTGCGCGGTATCGAGCTGGAGGCCGTCGCGGATCACGGGGACCCGGGAGAACCAGGTGGCGAGGCTGAGACCGCTGACGAAGAACAGGACGAAGACCGCGTTGCGCCAGCCGAGCAGGACGCGGCCGTCCGTTGGCACGGCGGGCCTGGGTGCGTTGGCTCCGGACGCGTTGGCGGGCTGGGTCACTGGGGGGTCCTGATGCTGGAGAACGAGCCGATTCGATCGAAGCGACCTGACCAAACTAACCGACGCCGGCAGACGGATGCGCGCCGACGACCATCCAGCGGACGGTGCGGGCGCGAAGGCCGAGGGTGACCGCGCGGGCGCCGAGGTAGCCGAACGCGAACGCGGCCATGAGCAGCGCGAGGCCGGCGGACCCCGGGGGCGCCCAGAGCAGCACGGCGACGGCCAGCGGCACGAACGCGGCCAGGTTCGCCAGGCCGGTCAGGGCGAGGTAGCGCGCGTCCCCGGCGCCGATGAGCACGCCGTCGAGCACGAACACGATCCCGCCGAGCGGAACGGATGCCCCGAGCACGATCAGCGTCGGGGGCAGGAGGTCGCTGACCTCCCCGGCCCCGGTGAAGAGCCCGCCGAGCACTCCGGATAACGCGATCACGAGCAGGCCCAGCGCGGCCCCGCTGAGCACGCCCCACTCGAGGCACCGGCGGAGCACCGCGCGCACGCCG
The DNA here is from genome assembly GCF_004403225.1 of Cryobacterium sp. Sr8. Lineage (NCBI taxonomy): Bacteria > Bacillati > Actinomycetota > Actinomycetes > Micrococcales > Microbacteriaceae > Cryobacterium > Cryobacterium sp. Sr8. The sequence goes on from NZ_SOHO01000069.1 coordinate 3,550, forward strand.
GCCAGGTCGCCGGCGCCGAGGCCGCGACCGACGAGCGCCTGGGCCGCGATCGCAAGGGCGTCGAGGGCGAAGGCGAGCGTCGCGAACAGCGTCATTGCGATCTGGAAGGCCGCGAGCTCCGGGGAGCCGAGCCGCGCCGCCACGAACACCGCGAGGAGCATGGCCGCGCGCAGGCTCACCGTGCGCAGGAACAGCCAGCCGCCGGATGCCGCGCCCAGCAGCATCCCGGCCCGGTGCGGGCGGAGCCGCGCGCCGCCCAGCCTCGCCTGCCGCACGATGACAACGAGGTATACCGCCACCATGCCCCACTGGGCGATGACCGTGCCGATCGCCGAGCCGGCGATCCCGAGGCCGAGGCCATAGATGAAGAGCAGGTTGAGCAGGATGTTCGCGGCGAAGCCGAGGCCGGCCACCCAGAGCGGGGTGCGGGTGTCCTGCAGGCCGCGGAGCAGGCCGGTCGCGGCGAAGACGAGCAGCATCGCGGGCAGGCCGAGCATGGAGATGCCGAGGTAAGTCGCGGCGGCAGAGGTGACGGCCGACTCGGCGCCGAAGGCCCCGACGAGCACCGGCGTGGTGAACCAGCCGGCCACGGCCAGCACGACACCCAGGCCGAGGGCGAGCCAGAGGCCGTCGATGCCGACGGACACCGCCCGGCGCCGGTCGCCCGCGCCCAGCCACCGGGCCACGGCCGGCGTCGTGCTGTAGGCGAGGAAGACCATCAGCCCGATGATCGTCTGCAGCACCGCGCTGGCCAGGCCGAGGCCGGCCAGGGGCGTCGTGCCGAGGTGCCCGACCATGGCGGCGTCGGCGAGCAGGAACAGCGGTTCGGCGATGAGCGCGCCGACGGCGGGGACGGCGAGACGGAGGATCTCGCGATCCACGGGCTGGCGGCGGAACAGGGTGATAGTGATTCTCACGACTTTAGTTCAGCGGGTAGCCAGGCCCGGGCATCAGTCGAATGAAAGCCAGGCCAGCCCGGGCCCCGACGGGCTCGAACCCCAACCGGTGAACGACACCTCGCGGGCGTAGTTTGGCACCATGAATGCCGTCATAGAGACACGCGGTCTGCAGAAGCGCTTCGGCCGGGTGAACGCCCTTGACGGCCTCGACCTGTCCGTGGCGGCCGGCGAGGTGCACGGCTTCCTCGGCCCGAACGGCGCAGGCAAGTCCACGACTATCCGGGTGCTGCTCGGGCTCATGCGGGCCGACGGCGGCACGGCGACGGTCTTCGGACGCGACCCGTGGAAGGATGCCGTCGCCCTGCACCGCCGTATCGCCTACGTCCCGGGGGACGTGAGCCTGTGGCCCAACCTCACCGGCGGCGAGGCCATCGACCTGCTCTGCCGGCTGCGCGGCGAAAAGGCGCACGGCTCGGCCTACCGCGCGCGCCGACGGCACCTCGTCGAGGCCTTCCAACTGGACCCGACCCGCAAGGGCCGCACCTACTCGAAGGGCAACCGGCAGAAGGTCGCCCTCATCGCGGCGCTCGCAGCCCCGACCGACCTCTTCATCTTCGACGAGCCGACATCCGGGCTGGACCCCCTGATGGATGCCGTCTTCCGCCGCGAGCTCCAGGCGGCGACCAACGATGGTGCGACCGTGCTGCTCTCCAGCCACATCCTCTCCGAGGTGAAGCATCTCTGCGACCGGGTGAGCATCATCCGAGCCGGCCGGACGGTCGAGACCGGGACGCTGGCCCAGCTGCGCCACCTGACCCGCACCGAGGTCGGCTTCGCAAGCACGGGCCTGACCGAGGCGGACCTCGCCGGGCTGGCCGCGCGCATCCCGGCCGCCCACGACCTCGTCGTCGGCGGCAGCACCGAAGCAGGCGCAGCCGGCGGCGTCGGCCGGGTGAGTTTCACGGCCGACAGCGACGCTCTCCCCGAGGTGCTGCCCGTGCTCGCCGAGCTGCGCGTGCAGGGCCTGCCGCCCTCGCTCGAGAGCCTGTTCCTGCGCCACTACCGCGAGGATGCCCCGGCGCCGAGCGGAACTCGCCCGTGAATGTGCTCTGGCCGATGCTCCGGCTGCGCCTCCGCCGCGACCGCGTGCAGCTGCCCATCTGGATCGTCACGTTCGCCGCGCTCTCCCTGCTGGCCGCGGTCGCCGTCGCCGAGACCGTCGGCACGGTCGTGGAGCGCGAGGCGCTCGTGCGCATCGCGGTCGGCTCCCCGACCATCCTGATCTTCCGCGGGGTGCCGCAGGGGGCGGAGGTCGACGCCGTCATCTTCTTCCTCATTTTCGCCTTCCTCGCGACGCTCGTTGCCTTCATGAGCACGTTCCTCGCCGTGCGGCACTCGCGCACGGAGGAGGAGTCCGGCCGCGCCGAGTTGATCGCCGCGACCCCCGCCGGGCGTCTCCTCCCGCTGATCGCGACGGCCCTGCACGGCGTCGGCGCGAGTCTGGCCGCCGGTGCGGCCGTCACGCTGGGGTTTCTGGCCGCAGGCCAGGGCGGCGCCGGCTCGGTCACGAGCGGGGCCGGAATCGCCGGCACCGGGATCGCGTTCCTCGGAGTGGGGCTCCTGGCCGGCCAGCTCATGCGCACCTCGCGCGGCGCCAACGGCCTGGCCGCGGCGCTCATCGGCGGGGCCTATGCGCTCCGGGCCGCCGGCGACGCGGGCGGCACTCCTTCGCCCGACGGCCTGAGCATGACCAGCGCCTGGCCCAGCTGGCTGTCTGCGATCGGCTGGGGGCAGCAGACGGCGGCCTTCACCTCGAACCAGCCGGCCCCCCTGCTGCTCGACCTCGACCTCGCCGCCGTGCTCTTCGCCGTGGTCGTGGCGCTCCAGTCGCGCCGTGACATCGGGTCGAGCGTCATCGGCGAGCGGGCCGGCCCCGAGAGAGCGTCCAGCGCGCTCGGCGGCTCGCTCGGCCTGGCCTGGCGGCTGCAGCGCTCGGCGATCGCCGGCTGGGCGCTGGCCGGCCTGGCGTTCGGCGTCCTGGCCGGCACGCTGGGCGAAACCGTGGTCGAACTGGTCGAATCGAACTCGCTGATCGGCGCCGCGCTGGGCGAGGGCGCCGGGGGCCGGGCAACGATCATCGACCAGTTCACGGCGGCCATCTTCGGCATGATCGGCGTTATCGCCGCGGCGGCCGCGATCCAGGCGATGACCCGGGCGCGCCAGGAAGAGGCCAACGGTTCGGCCGAGACGCTCCTCGCCCTGCCGCTGCACCGCATCCGTTGGATGCTCGACTACCTCCTCATCGGAGCCGCGGCAGCCGTGCTCGTGCTGGCCGCGGCCGCCGGCGGGGCTGCCGTCGGGCTCATCCGCTCGGCCGACACGGCCGACCGGGTGGAGAACGTCCTGGCCTCCGGGCTCGCCCAGCTGCCGGCCGCTCTGCTCATCCTCGCCATCGCCGCGGTGCTCTTCGCGGTCGTTCCCCGGCTCGCCATCGGGCTCAGCTGGGGCGTTCTCCTCGTCTCGGTGTTCATCGGCCAATTCGGCGAGCTCTTCGGGATGCCCGACGGGCTGCGCGCCCTCTCGCCGTTCACCCACACCCCCGCCCTCGGCACCGTCGACGTCGACTGGACCGGCGCCTGGTGGATGCTCGCCCTCGCCGCCCTCCTGGCCGCCCTCTCCCTCGCCGCCATCCGGCGCCGCGACCTGGCCCTCTGACCCCCGCCCATCCCGCCGAACTGTGAGTTTGGAACCTTCCCGGGGCCCGCGAAGGTGCCGAACTCACAGTTCGCGAGGGGAGGGACGGAATAGGCTGGGGCGCATGACTGACCAGGGGCTCGCATCCGGAATCGACACTTCAGAACTCGACCCGGGCATCCGCCCGCAGGACGATCTGTTCCGACACGTGAACGGCAAATGGATCGCCCGCAGCGAGATTCCGGCCGACAAGGCCCGGTGGGGGTCGTTCTACCTCCTCGCCGAGGAGTCCGAGAGGGCCGTGCGGGAGATCATCCTGGAGGCCCAGTCCGCCCCGGAAGGCACCGAGGAACGCAAGTTCGGCGACCTGTACGCCAGCTTCCTCGACGAGGATCGCGTGGAGAAGCTCGGCGCGACGCCGCTTCAGGCCGACCTCGCCACGGTCGACGCCGTCACCTCGATTCCGATCCTGCTCGGCACGCTCGGCCGGCTCGAGCGCAAGGGCGTCGCCGGCGCCTTCCACCTCTACGTCGACAACGACCCGGGCAACCCCGAGCGCTACCTCGTCTTCGTCGAGCAGGGCGGCATCGGCCTGCCCGACGAGTCCTACTACCGCGAGGAGAAGTTCGCCTCTGTCCGGGACGCCTACCTGGCCTTCCAGGCGCGGATGTTCGGACTCGCCGGCATCAGCGACGCCGAGACCCGTGCCAAGCGCGTCTTCGACCTCGAGACCGAGCTCGCCCGCCACCACTGGGACAACGTGAAGTCCCGGGACAGTGAGCTCGCCTACAACCTCAAGACCTGGGGGCAGGTGTCCGCGCTCGCCGCGGGGGCCGACCTCCACCTCTGGCTCGAGGGGCTCGACGCCCCCGAGACCGCCTTCGAGGAGCTCGTCGTCCGCCAGCCCAGCTTCGTGAGCGGGCTCGCCGAGATGCTCACCGAGGACAGGCTCGACGCCTGGCGGGACTGGCTGCGCTGGCAGGTCATCCGTTCGAGCGCCGCGTACCTCTCGAGCGATTTCGTCGCCGCCAACTTCGAGTTCTACGGCCACACGCTCAGCGGCACCCCGCAGATCCGCGACCGCTGGAAGCGCGGCGTCTCGCTCGTCGAGGGCGCCCTCGGCGAGGCCGTCGGCCGCATCTACGTGGAGCGGCACTTCAAGCCCAGCGCCAAGGCGGGCATGGACGTGCTCGTCGGCCACCTCGTCGAGGCCTACCGGCAGAGCATCACCGGGCTCGAGTGGATGACCGACGAGACGCGCACCCGCGCCCTCGAGAAGCTCGACAAGTTCACGCCCAAGATCGGCTACCCGGTGAAGTGGCGCGACTACTCGACCCTGACGATCGACGCCGGCGACCTCATCGCGAGCGTGCGGGCGGCCAGCGAGTTCGAGTTCCACCGGGAACTCGGCAAGATCGGCAACCCGCTCGACCGTGACGAGTGGTTCATGACGCCGCAGACGATCAACGCGTACTACAACCCGGGTTTCAACGAGATCGTCTTCCCGGCCGCCATCCTGCAGTTCCCCTTCTTCGACGAGGCCCGCGATTCGGCCGCCAACTACGGGGCCATCGGCGCCGTCATCGGGCACGAGATCGGCCACGGCTTCGACGACCAGGGCTCCAAGTACGACGGCGACGGGCTGCTGATCGACTGGTGGACCGAGGCAGACAAGGCCGCGTTCCAGGAGCGCACCAGGTCACTGATCGAGCAGTTCAACGCCCTCGCCCCGAAGCAGGTGCCCGAGCACCACGTCAACGGAGCCCTGACCATCGGCGAGAACATCGGCGACCTGGGCGGCCTGTCGATCGCCTGGAAGGCCTACCTCCTGTCGCTGGCCGGCCAGGAGCCGCCGGTGATCGACGGGATGACCGGTGCCCGGCGCTTCTTCCTCTCCTGGGCGCAGGCCTGGCAGATGAAGGGTCGCGACGAGGAAGTCATCCGCCTGCTGGCGATCGACCCGCACTCGCCCAACGAGTTCCGCTGCAACCAGATCGTCAGCAACATCGACGAGTTCTACGAGGCGTTCGGGGTTACCGAGACGGATGCGCTCTGGCTCGACCCGGAGAAGCGCGTCACCATCTGGTGAGGCAGCCTGGTGAGGCAGCCCGCCCGCCTGTGACATAGGGTGATCGCGGGGTATTCTTGCCCGCACCGAGAGAAAGCCGCGCGCGAATTGTCCAAGCCGACCCAGGATGCAGAGCGACGATCCAGGCACTCCGCCGAGCGCAAAGGCAAGCACAAGGGTCCGGAGACGCACGAGAACTTCGCCCGGGGTTTCCAGGCGCTCGGCGAACTGGCGATGGACGGTGTGCAGGTGTCCGCGCGCGCGACCGACCTGACGACCGGCCGGGTGCTGTTCTCGGTCGACGACCACGTCGAAATGCCGACGGCGGGCATCGGCAAGATCCTCCTCCTGATCGAGGTGGCCGCGCGCCTCCGCGACGCCGACTTCGGCGTCTACACGATCCTCGACCGCACCGCCGCGGAGGCGGTGAGCGGCCCCGGAATCTGGCAGCACCTGCAGGCGCCCTCGCTGCCGGTCGCGGACCTCGCCGCCCTCGTCGGCGCCACGAGCGACAACCTGGCCACGAACGTGCTCATCCGCGCCGTCGGACTCGACGCGGTGCGGGCGCGCACCGAGCAGCTCGGACTCTCCCGCACGGCCCTGCTCGACCTCGTCCGCGACCAGCGCGGCCCGGACGATGCCCCGCAGCTCTCGGTCGGCAGCGCGAAGGAACTCACCTGGCTGCTCACGGCGCTCGCCCGCGGCGAGATCGTCGACGCCGAGGCCAGCGAACGCGTCATCGGCTGGCTGTCCCTGAACACCGACCTGTCGATGGTGGCCAGTGCGTTCGGGCTCGACCCGCTCTCGCACCGGGACGGCGACCACGGCATCCTGCTGGTCAACAAGACGGGCACGGATGCCGGCGTGCGCAGCGAGGTCGGCATCCTCCGCGGACCGCGGGCCGGCGTGACCTACGCGGTGTCGATGTCGTTCGCCGACACGAAGCTCTCCGCCCGCCTCTCCGTGCTCGACGGCATGCGGGCCATCGGCCTCGACCTGCTCGAATACGTGCACTGAATCCCGCGAAACCGCAGTTGTGCGCGTTCTGAGGGCGTTTTAGCGCGCACAACTGCAGTTTCGCGGGGGTGTGGGGGATTATGGGGGCATGGCGGCGACGGCGATCGAACGAATCCAGGCGGATGACACGGCCCGCGAGATCTTCGAGATCCTCCAGGGCGCCCTGGCCCAGCTCGGCGGACACGAGATCGAGGAGAAGCAGGGCTCCCTGCACGTGACGAACGGTCGCGCGTTCCTCGGCATCCATCCGCGGTCGGGCGCCGTGCTGCTGAACCTGGTGACGAACGAACCGATCGTGAGCGAGCGCATCCGCAAGACCGAGCAGGTCTCAAAGAACCGCTGGCACAACGAGATCGTGATCCGCACGACGGCGGAGGTCGACGCCGAGCTCGCGGGCTGGCTGCGGCAGGCCTACGCGCTGACGACCTGAGGTCGGCCGCTCAGCCCGGTGAGCCGGCGTGCGCGTCCTCGGCGGCGTAGGGGAACCAGCCGTTCGCGCCGTAGCGCTTGACGATGGACGGGAAGAGCTGCTGCCAGGACTCGCCGCGGCGCTCGGCCGCGGCGACGGCATCCGTCACCCAGCGGATGTCGTCGGCCAGGCCCTCCGCGTAGCTCACGACCGGCGCGTAGCCGAGCTGCTCGCGGGCGGCGGCCATGCTGAGCACGATCGGGTTCGCCAGGCCCCAGGGACTCGATCCGAGTCCGTCCCGAGGCGGACCGGCGAAACAGAGGATCTCGGCCTCGTGCCCCATCGCATCGAACACCGCCCGGCCGATCTCTGCCACGGTGAGCGCCTCGTCGTCGACGGCGTTGAGCACGCGGCGGCCCGGCTGCTCGGCGCACCGGGACACGAGCTCGGCGATGTTCGCGGTGGCCGACGTGGCGAACCGGCTGGCGCCGTCGTAGGCGAGCACCACGCGGCGGCGGCCGTCGAGCACCCGCTTGATGAAGAACCACTCCCGCAGCGCCGGGCTGTTCGGCCCGTGGATCGCGCCCGGCCGGAGGATGCTGACCGGCAGGTCGGCGGCGGCCAGCAGCCGGCGCTCCATCGCCGCCTTCAGCGGCGAATAGCTCTGCTCGGCATTGTCCACGGTCGGGTCGGCCTCGGTGAGCGGCACCGGGAAGTCCGGGAAGACCTCGTCGGTCGCCACGTCGAGGTAGGAACCGTTCCGGCCGAGGTAGACGGATCCGGTGGAGATGACGACGAGGGAGCCGACGTCGCCGGCCAGCCCGGCGAGCTGGTCGGCGTGGCCGGTGTCGTAGGCAACCGTGTCGAGCACGAGGTCGTTGCCGCGGGCGGCTGCGTGCAGCGCGGCCGTGTCGGCGCGGTCGAACCGGATGCTCCGAACATCCGCCGAAAGCGCGGGTGAGTGCTGCCCGCGGTGGGCGACCGTCACAGCCCAGTCGGAGGTCGCCAGCCGGGCCGCGGCCGCCAGGCCGATCTGCCCGGTTCCGCCGATGATGAGTGCCGTCTTCGTCATCCGGCCACCATACGGGCTGTAGCGGTCAGAGGCTGTAGCGGTGCCGGATGTGGTTCCGGTCGGCGCCGGCCTGCCAGAACTCCACCTCCGTCGGCCGCAGGGCATACAGCTGCCAGCTCGGATTGGCCGACTCGTCGGCCGCGGGGCGTTCGGCCCAGTCGGCGGCGGATGCCTCGGCCGACAGCAGGGCCACGGTTCCGCTCACCCGCACCTGCCGGCCGAGCCGCGACCAGTAGAAGTTCATGGCGGCCCGAGGGTTGGCGGCCAGTTCCCGGCCCTTCCGCGAGGTGGTCGCCGTGGCGAAGTGCCAGCCCTCGTCGTCGATGTTCTTCAGGATGAGCATCCGGGAGGACAGGTTGCCCTCGGCATCCGCGGTGGCCAGGCTGAAGGCGTGCGGTTGCGGCACGCCGGCGGCCAGGGCCTCGTGCAGCCACTGCACGAACAGGGCGGCCGGGCCGGCCGGCGCACTCGCCGGGTCGAAAGCCGGAAGGTCCGCGGGGAAATCCGGCAGGGCGCGAAGCATGCGACGGAGGGACTCGCTCATGGACCGAGCCTAATCCGAGGTCCGCGACTCACGGCCCTGGCCGCACTCGCCTGCGGCTAATTCAGGAGAAACCGGGACCGGGCAAACGCGGGCCCCGTCTTTCAGCGGCCTCAGTCGGCCACATCACGGATTCTCCTGAGTTAGCCTCCGGACTCCCGGACTCCCGGCCGGCCGACCTCCCGACCTCCCGACCTCCCGACCTCCCGACCTCCCGACCTCCCGACGGCCGGCCGACCGCGCACGGCGGGGACGCCCTCAGCAGCAGCGGTTCTGCGGGTTCTTCTGCTGCCGGTCGGTCTGGTCGCGCCAGAACTGGCGCTCGGTCATCACGGGCTCTCCGATGCCGCAGGTTCCGGCCTCCGCCCCGCCGTGGGTCGCCGCGTGGTGCGCGACGTACTTGTCGTAGGCGTCCTCGCCGAGCACGCCCCGGACGAACCAGGCGATTCCCCTGGCGCCGGTGCGTACCGCGGCGAGGACATCCCTCATCGGCCGGACCGGGCTGCCCTCGGCAGAAGAGCCGCCTTCAGCTCAGCGGCCTGTGCGTCCCACTGGACCTCGAGCTCCTTCTCGGCTGCGGTCGGCACGAACGCGGCCGGGCCGAAGATCCGGGACTGCACGGCCGGATCCTCGTCGGTCGTGCTCGAGCCCGAGCGGTACGCCTTCCAGGTGGCGACGATCGCGGTGGCGATGACGATGATGGCGAGTGTGACGAAGAGGATCGAGAGCAGCCCCTGCACCATCGTGTTGCGCACGACGGCCTCCATAGCCTGCACCGTCGGGGCGGCGCCGAAGCTGGTCTCCCCGGCCGCGAGGGCGTCCGAGAACGCCTTGTTCTGCGCGAAGTAGCCCACGTTCGGGACGGTCGAGAAGATCTTCAGGAACGACGCATAGATGGTCACGACGGCGGCGAACGAGAGGGGCAGGGCCACGATCCACAGGTAGCGGAAGTTGCCGCGCTTGGCGATGATGGCCATCGAGACGGCCAGCGCGATCGCAGCCAGCAGCTGGTTGGCGATGCCGAACAGCGGGAAGAGCGTGTTGATCCCGCCGAGCGGGTCGGTCACGCCCATCAGCAGCACGGCGCCCCACGCCCCCACCATGACCGCGGTGGCGAGCCAGGCGCCCACGCGCCAGGAGGTGTCCTTGAACTTCGGGAAGAAGTTGCCCAGGCTGTCCTGCATCATGAACCGGGCGACCCGGGTGCCGGCGTCGACGGCGGTGAGGATGAACAGCGCCTCGAACATGATGGCGAAGTGGTACCAGAACGCCATCATCCCGGTGCCGCCGGCCACCTGCTGCATGATGTGCGCCAGCCCGACGGAGAGGGTCGGCGCCCCACCGGTGCGGGAGACGATCGATTCCTCGCCGACATTCTTCGCCGTCTGCGTGAGCATGTCGGGGGTCAGGTTGACGCCGGTCAGGCCCAGGCTGTTGACGAAGGCGACGGCGCCCTCGACCGTACCGCCGGTGAGGGCGACGGGGGAGTTCATGGCGAAGTAGATCCCGCGGTCGATCGACAGCGCGGCGACGAGAGCCATGATCGCAACGAAGGACTCCATCAGCATGCCGCCGTAGCCGATGAACCGGGTCTGGCGCTCCTTCTGGACGAGCTTGGGCGTGGTGCCGGATGCGATCAGCGCGTGGAATCCGGACAGCGCGCCGCAGGCGATCGTGACGAAGAGGAACGGGAAGAGCGAACCGCTGACCACGGGACCGCCGGCCGCCGCGAACTCACTGACCGCGGGAACGTTGATCTCCGGCCGCACGATGACGATCGCGACGGCCAGCATCAGGATCGTGCCGATCTTCATGAAGGTGGAGAGGTAGTCCCGCGGGGCCAGCAGCAGCCAGACCGGCAGGATCGCGGCGATGAAGCCGTAGATGATGATGCCCCAGGCGATCGTGACCTTGTCGAGAAGGAAGAAGGCCGAACCCCATTCGGTGCCGGCGATCATCCCGCCGCCGATGATGGCGGCGATCAGCAGCACGAAACCGATGATCGAGACCTCGGTCACCTTGCCCGGCCGGAAGAAACGCAGGTAGACGCCCATCAGCAGGGCGATCGGGATGGTCATCGAGACCGAGAAGACGCCCCAGGGGCTCTCCGCCAGCGCGTTGACGACGACGAGGGCGAGGATGGCCACGATGATGACCATGATCACGAGGGTCGCGACGAGGGCGGCGGTGCCGCCGATGACGCCGAGCTCGTCCCTGGCCATCTGGCCGAGGGAGCGGCCGCCGCGGCGCATGGAGAAGAACAGGATCAGGTAGTCCTGCACTGCTCCGGCGAGGATGACGCCGACGATGATCCAGATCGTGCCGGGCAGGTAGCCCATCTGGGCGGCCAGGACCGGGCCGACGAGCGGGCCGGCGCCGGCGATGGCGGCGAAGTGGTGCCCGAAGAGCACTCGACGGTCGGTGACGGCGTAGTCCTTGCCGTCGGCCTTGTATTCGGCCGGGGTCGCCCGGCGGTCGTCGGGCCGCAGCAGGTGCTTCTCGATGAAGCGGGAGTAGAAGCGGTAGGCGATCAGGTAGGTGGCGACGGCCGCGAAGACGAACCAGGCCGCGTTGACGGTCTCGCCGCGAACCACGGCGAGCATGACCCAGCTGACGGCGCCGACGAGGGAAATACCTGCCCAGAGTGCAATTTTGGCGGGAGTCCAGTTGCGGCGCTCGGCCTCGAGGACGCTCTCCTCCACGGCCACGGGCAGTCGATCCGGGACCAGTTGCAGACCGGTGGAATCCTCGTTCGCATCCTTCGATGATCTCGGCGTCGTGCTCATTTTCGCTCCCTCGAGAACCCGCGGCTGGCTGCGGACTTCCTCGGCAACGCTAGCAGCAGGGCGTTCGGGCGCCGGACGAGCGCCTAAAATGGGGCTTTCCCTCCTTTTCCTTCCCGACCATTGGAGCCACCGTGGCCGCACTCTCCCGTCTTGATTCCGTCATCGCCCTCGCCCGCCACCGCGGGTTCGTCTTCCAGGCCGGTGAAATCTACGGCGGATCCCGGTCCGCCTGGGACTACGGACCGCTCGGGGTTGAGCTCAAGGAGAACATCAAGAGGCAGTGGTGGCGCACCATGGTCACCGGGCGCGAGGACGTCGTCGGGCTCGATTCATCCGTCATCCTGCCCAAGCAGGTCTGGGAGGCATCCGGCCACGTCGAGGTCTTCAGCGACCCGCTGGTCGAGTGCACCAGCTGCCACAAGCGCTTCCGCGCCGACCACCTCGAGGAGGAATTCGAGGAGAGGAAGGGCCGCGCCGCCGAGGGAGGACTCGACGGCATCCCCTGCCCGAACTGCGGCAACCGCAACACCTGGACCGAGCCGCGTGCCTTCTCCGGCCTGCTCAAGACCTACCTCGGCCCGGTCGACGACGAATCCGGGCTGCACTACCTGCGCCCGGAGACCGCGCAGGGCATCTTCGTGAACTTCGCCAACGTGCTGCAGGCGGCGCGGATGAAGCCGCCGTTCGGGATCGGCCAGACCGGCAAGAGCTTCCGCAACGAGATCACGCCCGGAAACTTCATTTTCCGCACCCGCGAGTTCGAGCAGATGGAGATGGAATTCTTCGTCGAGCCCGGCACGGACGAGGAATGGCACCAGTACTGGATCGACACGCGGCTGGCCTGGTACACCGGTCTCGGCATCAATCCCGAGAACCTGCGCCTCTTCGAGCACCCGCAGGAGAAGCTCTCCCACTACTCCAAGCGCACCGTGGACATCGAGTACCGTTTCGGTTTCACCGGCAGCGAGTTCGGCGAGCTCGAGGGTGTGGCGAACCGCACCGACTTCGACCTGAAGACGCACGCGGCGGCATCCGGCAAGGACCTCTCGTACTTCGACCAGACGAAGAACGAGCGTTGGGTTCCCTTCGTGATCGAGCCGGCCGCCGGGCTGACCCGCTCGCTGATGGCGTTCCTCGTGGACGCGTACCACGAGGAGGAAGTGCCCAACGCGAAGGGCGGCGTGGACAAGCGCACCGTGCTCAAGCTCGACCCGCGCCTCGCTCCGGTCAAGGTCGCCGTGCTGCCGCTGTCGCGCAACGAGGCCCTCTCGCCGATGGCCAAGACCCTTGCGGCCCGGCTGCGCGAGTCCTGGAACGTGGACTTCGACGACGCCGGCGCGATCGGACGCCGCTACCGCCGGCAGGACGAGATCGGCACCCCGTACTGCGTCACGGTCGACTTCGACTCGCTCGAGGACCAGGCCGTCACCGTGCGCGACCGCGACACCATGGCGCAGGAGCGCATCCCGCTCGACAAGCTCGACGCCTACCTCGCCGAGCGCCTCCGCGGCGCTTAGCAGGACCCGCTCGACCCTGAACCCCGCGCCTCGTCCGCGGCGTTTCCGTGGTGGCGAACTCAGGAGAATCCGTAGTTCGGTGGGCTGCCGCCGCGGAATGGCGCGGCCGATCCGCGTGGCCGTGCGGTTTCTCCTGAGTTCGCCACCACAACTGCCCACAACTGCCTCAACCGCGGGCCGGAACCGCGGCGACGGCGGTGAAGCGGAGGAGTCAGGAGCGGGCGGGGCGGGACACTTCGATCAGGGTGACGCCCGCGGCGGGGGTCGCGGCCGACATCGCGGCCAGGGCGGCGGGGGCCTCGTCGAGGGTGATTCTCGTGCTGATCAGGTCTTGCGGTCGCAACCGGCCGGAGGCGACGAGCGCGAGAAGCTCGGAGTAGTCGTGGGCGGGCATCCCGTGGCTGCCGAGCACGGTGAGTTCCCGCGCGATGACGAGGCCCAGAGGAACCCGAGGGTCTGTGGGCAGCAGCCCGATCTGCACGTGCCGCCCGCGGATGGCGAGCGAACGGATGGCGATGCCCACGGTGTTCTCCCGGCCGAGGGCCTCGACCGTGACCTCCGCGCCGTCGGGGGCGAGAGCGCGGATGCGCGCGACGACCTCGACGTCGGAGAGTCCGGCGGAGTTGACGGTGTGCGCGGCTCCCACCCGCGACGCTGCGTCGAGAGCCGCGGCGCTGATGTCGACGGCGATCACGACCGCGCCGAGGGCCCGGCCGATCATCACGGCGGAGAGTCCCACCCCGCCGCAGCCGACGACCACGAGCGTCTCGCCGGCGGCCAGCCGGGCCTGGTGCACGAGCCCGCGGTAGGAGGTCGCGAACCGGCAGCCGAGCAGGGCGGCCGCGCCGGCATCCAGGTCGCCCGGCAGGGCAATGAGGTTGACGTCGGCGTTGTGCAGCGCGACCAGCTCGGCGTACGAGCCCCAGTGGGTGAACCCCGGCTGGGTCTGGTTCCGGCAGACCTGGCCGTTGCCGCTCGCGCACTCGGGGCAGTCGCCGCACGCGCAGACGAAGGGCACGGTCACCCGCTGGCCGACCGAGAAGCGGCGCACATCGGGACCGACCGCCTCGATCACCCCGACCAGTTCGTGCCCGGGGACATGCGGCAGGGCGATGTCGGGATCGTGCCCCATCCAGCCGTGCCAGTCGCTGCGGCAGAGGCCCGTCGCCTCGACGCGCACGATGACGCCCGCCGGGCTCGGCACCGGGTCCGGCACCTCGCGCACCTCGGGCAGGATGCCGAATTCTTCGAAGTAGACCGCTCGCATCCGCCCATGCTCGCAGACGGCGCCCCGTGCCGAAAATCCCCGTTCCTGCCGAGAGTCGCCGGTGCAACGGCCATTCTCGGCAGAAACGGCGAGTCTCGGCGACGAGCAGGCGCAGCTAGCGCGCGTCACCCCACTCGCGATCCAGGATCGCGAACACGGCGAGGTCGCTCCACTCACCCTTGAAGATCTCGTTCTCGACGAAGATCCCCTCCAGCCGCATGCCCAGTCGCCGGCACAGCGCCACGGATGGCGTATTCCTGGGGTCGACCTCGGCGAAGACCCGATGGGCACCGATCTCGGTGAAAACGAACTCGAGCACGCGGGCCGCCTCGGTTGCGTAGCCCCGGCCGTGGCGGATCGGGTGGAACACCCAGCCGATCGACACCTGGGCGTTCACGGCGCTCTGGAGGAAGATGCTCAGGTCGCCGATCACCGGGCCGGGCTCCCCGTCCGGGCCCGGCAGCTCCGCCGCGAGGATGATCGCGTCCTTGTCGTTGGCCAGGCGAGTGAAACCGGCCCGCTTCAGGGTGTGCTCGCGGGATTCCTCCCGGTCGCGCAGCGGCCACGGCAGGTAGCGCACCGCCTCCGGCAGGGACTGGTAGGAGAAGACGTCGTCCGCGTCGGCTTCGGTCAGCGGGCGCAGCAGCAGGCGGTCGGTGCGGATCGCATGCGCGTCGACGGGCAGTGTGGCGCCGACGGACCTGGTCACGAGGCCGCGGTGCCCGCGTCCGGGGCGGAGTCCGGCGTGGCCTCCTGGCCGGCCTGCGCCGTTCCCGCGGCCGGCAGGGAGACCTGGATGCCGAACAGGGCGTCGAGGCCGGTCAGGAACGACTCCTGCTCCCCGGCACGGGCGAGGGAGCGCGATCGCACCATCGGCGTGTGCAGCAGCACCCCGGCAAGGTGTCGAAGCGCCGCTTCGGTCTGCTCGCTCGCATCGCCGCGGCCGCGCGCCCGCTCGATTTCGGCGTCGAGGATGTCGAAGACGTAGCTGCGCAGCGCCACGACAGCCGGGGCCAGGCTCTGCTCCTCGGTGACGGCCGTGAACTTCCGGGCGGCCCTGGTCACGAGTTGTCGTGCCTCGCTGGTGCTGTTCAGCTCTTCGAGCGGGGCATGGATGCGGATGGTCTCGAGGTCGAGGAGTTCGATGCCGGGTACGAGGCTGACGTCAGGGTCGACGTTGCGGGGCAGCCCGAGGTCGATGATGAGCTGGCGCGGAGCGTCGATCGCGGCAGCCGGCCGGTCGGCGTCCCCGACGGCATCCGCAGCGGCATCCGCAGCGGCGACCCCGGCGGCATCGGCCGGGCTCGCGAGGAGAGTGACGCCGTCCTGCAGGGCCTCGCGTTCGGTCAGGAGCGCCCGTCCGGCGCCGAGAAGGGCGGCATCGATCACGTGGTGGTCGACGGTCGTGCAGGTGAGGATGAGGTCGCACTCGGCCGCTTCGCGGGCGAACGCGAGTTCGGGGACGGCGTCGATGCCGTGCGACCTGGCGAACTTCAGGGCCCGGCCGGACGGCGAGTAGACCCGAACGTTCTCGGCTCCGAGGTCGCGCAAAGCGGCGAGCGAGGCGCCGGCGTAGCGTCCGGTTCCGACCAGAAGCACCCGGGTCTCTGCCCAGTCGCTCACTCGGCTTTCGGCCAGCTCGAGGGCGAGGCGCACGAGAGAGCGCCCGGCCGCGCCGATGCCGGTGCGGTTCTTGACACCGCGGGAGGTCTGCGAAGCGCGCTGGAACAGGCGCTCCAGCTCACCGCTGGTGGTGCCGTGCGCGCGAGCCTGCTCGAGGGCGCGACGCACCTGCCCGGCAATCTCCCCCTCGCCGACGACGACGGATTCAAGGCCGCTGGTCACGGCGAACAGGTGCTCGGCGACGCCGTTGCCGTGCACGAGGTCGAGGGTGTCGCGGAGCGTGTCTGCGGCCACGCCGGTGCTGGCGCTGATCGCCTCGATGGCGGCGGAGACGGCCGGCAGTGGGGAGACCCCGAACGGCTCATCGAGGTCGAGGTAGGCCTCGAACCGGTTGCAGGTGGCGACGATGACGGCTCCGCTGAGGGAGGTGTGGCGCTCGAGCATCCGGTCCGCGGAGGCGCTGGCGCCGACGGACAATTTCTCCAGCACATCGAAGCTGGAGTTCTTGTGACTCGCGGACAGACAAATCAGCACGTCCTCGATTCTACGTCGGGTCGCCGAACCCCCGGAATCGTTACGTCGATGGATGTTTGACAGAATCGAAGGTGTGAACCTCGACGCGCAGCATCCCCTCTCCTCCGGCCAGACCGCCGGCTCCCGCCTCATCCGTGCCTACCAGGGCACCCGGCCCGATGTGACCCCGGTCTGGTTCATGCGCCAGGCGGGCCGTTCGCTGCCCGAATACCGCGAACTTCGCGTCGGCACGCGGATGCTCGACGTCTGCCTCGACCCGGAGCTGGCCAGCGAAATCACGCTGCAGCCGGTGCGCCGCCACGGCGTCGACGCGGGGATCTTCTTCAGCGACATCGTCGTCCCGCTCAAGCTCGTCGGCGTCGACGTCGAGATCGTGGCCGGCAAGGGCCCGGTCCTCGGCACGGCGACGCGCACGGCGAAAGATGTCGCGGCGCTCACCTCCCTCGACCCGGCCATCCTCGACGACGCCCTGGCACCGATCTCCGAGGCGGTCGCCCGCACGGTCGCCGAGCTCGGCGGCACCCCGCTGATCGGTTTCGCCGGGGCGCCGTTCACCCTCGCCGCCTACCTCGTCGAGGGGGGGCCGTCGAAGGATCACATCCACGCCCGCACGCTCATGCACGCGGACCCCGAGGCCTGGGCGGCGCTGATGGACTGGACGGCCGAGGTGACCGGCCGGTTCCTCCGCGCCCAGGTGCTCGCCGGAGCCAGCGCCGCGCAGCTGTTCGACTCCTGGGCCGGCGCGCTCTCACTCGAGGACTACGCGGCCTACGTCGCCCCCGCCTCTGCGCAGGCGATCTCGCACGTGCGCGACCTCACCTACATCGAGCGCACGCCGGACGAAGCCGCCGACCCGACCGAGATCCGTCGCAACGTGCCCGTCGTGCACTTCGGCGTGGGCACCGGCGAGCTGCTCAAGGAGATGCACGGCATCGGTGCTGACGTCGTCGGCGTCGACTACCGGATCCCGCTGGACGAGGCCAACCGCCGGCTCGGCGGCGTCGTTCCGATCCAGGGCAACGTCGACCCCGCGCTCCTCGCAGCGCCGTGGCCAGTGCTCGAGGCTCACCTGCGCGACGTGCTCGAGCGCGGTCGCCTGGCGCCGGCGCACGTGCTCAACCTCGGCCACGGCGTCCCGCCGGAAACCGACCCGGACGTGCTGACCCGGATCGTGGGCTTCGTGCACGAGCACAGCGCAGCATCCGCCTGACCGACATGAGCGAAGCGGAAGGCGCCGGCCTGCGGGACGTCCTGGTCATCGGCGGGGGAGTGGCCGGCCTGGTCGCGGCCCGGGCCTGCGCGCACGTCGGGCTGCGCGTGACCGTGCTCGAGGCAACGGATGCCGTCGGCGGCGCGGTCGCCGGCCACGAGGTTGCCGGGCTGACCCTCGACAGCGGTGCCGAAAGCTTCGCCGTGCGGCGGAACACGGTGGCCGAGTTCATCGACGGGCTGGGACTGTCCGGCGAGGTCATCGCCCCGAACCCGGCCGGCGCCTGGCTCCACCTGCCCGCGAACGGCTCGGCACCCGGGTCGTTGAGCGTGCCGCTGCCCCGGGCCGGCGTGCTCGGCATCCCCGGCTCCCCGCTGGCCGACGACGTGCGCCGGGTGATCGGCTGGGGCGGCGCCTGGCGCGCCTACCTCGACCGGCTCATGCCCGTGCTGAAGATCGGCCGCGAGCACAGCCTCGGCGAGCTAGTGGAGAAACGGATGGGCCGACGCGTGCTCGACCGGCTCGTCGAGCCCGTGGCGGGCGGGGTCTATTCGGCCTCCGCCGCCGACCTCGAGGTCGATCTGGTCGCCCCCGGCCTGAATGCGGCGCTCACCACCGCCGGCTCGCTCTCCGGGGCCGTGACCGCGATGCGCGCCGCGGCGCCGGCCGGCTCGGCCATCGGGGGGCTTCGCGGCGGGATGTCGCGGCTCGTCGACGCGTTGCTCGCCGACCTCGACCACTACGGAGTCGACGTGCGCACCGGCTCGCCGGTCACCGCCCTCGCACGCACCGGCGGCGCGGCCGGAAGCGAGAAAGGAAGCGAGGCGGGAAGCGAGCAGGAACCGACCTGGACGGTGACGCTGGCCGCCCCCGCCGCCCCCGCCGCCGAAGGGGCCGCCGCCGCTCTCCCCGCCGCTCCGGCCGCCGAAGGGGCCGCCGCCGCTCTCCCCGCCGCTCCGGCCGCCGAAGGGGCCGCCGCCGCTCTCCTCGGCGCTGCCACTGCCACCGGATCGACCCTGGAGGGCCGCTTCGTGATCATCGCGACCCCCGGCGCGCAGGCCCTCCGCCTGCTCGCCGGCGTCACGCCCGAAGCCGCGGCGCTCGCCGAACTCGACTGGCCGCGTCCGGCCGCCGTCGAGCTTGCGACGATCGTCATCGACGCCCCGGCCCTCGACGAGCACCCTCGCGGCACCGGCGTGCTCGTGGGGGCGGGTACCCCCGGTGTCACGGCGAAGGCGCTGACCCACGTCAGCGCGAAGTGGGCCTGGGTGGCCGAGGCCGCCGGCCCCGGACGGCACGTCCTGAGGTTGTCCTACGGCCGGGCCGGGCAGGAGAGCCCCGTCGCCCACCTCTCCGACGACGAGCTCAGGGACCTCGCCGTGCGCGACGCCTCGGCGCTGCTGGGCGTCGACCTCGACCCCGCCGCGGTGCGGGGGTTCGCCCGAACCGTTTGGGGTGACGCCCTCTCACCCGCGACCATCGGCGCAGCGGGCCGTGTGCGCCGGGTGCGCGAGACCCTCGAGGCGATCCCGGGGATCGACATCACCGGCGCCTGGCTGGCCGGGACGGGCCTGGCCTCCGTGATCCCGGATGCCCTCGCCGCGTCCTCCCGGGTGCGGCACGCCGCGCTCGGTCTCTGATCCACCGCGGCCGGGCTGGACAACCGGGCTACGCTGGTGCACACGTGAAAGTCGACGAATGGAGTGACAATGCGGGGAAAGCTTCTGTTCATCACCGGCGGACTGGTCGGATACGTGCTGGGCGCGCGTGCTGGGCGCCAGCGCTATGAGCAGATCGCCGCGTCGGCGAAGGATCTGTGGAACGCCAAGCCGGTGCAGCGCCGCGTGACCGAGGTGCGCGATTTCGCCCTCGAGGCCGTCGGCGACGTGCCGTCGGTGCTCTTCGAGGCCGGCAAGAAGGTCTTCACGCAGGTCCAGGACAAGGCCCAGGAGAAGTCCGCCAAGTCCGCCAAGTCCGCGAGGTCCGCCAAGTCCGCCAGGTCCGCCGGGGCTCAGCCGGCGCCGTCCGAGTCGGCCTCCGCCGCCCGCACCGCCGCGGCGGTCAAGGTGGCCGAGGCGGGCGCAACAACGGACGCAACAGCGGGCCCCACGACGGGCGCCAAGTCCCGTCCGGCCAAGCCGGCAGCCAAGCCGGCAGCCAAGCCGGCTACGAAGCCGTCCGAGTCGTCCGCCAACTAGCCGCCACCGGCGGGGGAGGGACTTCCATGAGCACCAGTGGATTCAACCCGAAGACGAAAAAATCAGTGTTCGTGCTGCTCGGAGAGCTGCCCGGACAGATCAGCAGCCTGGTCAGGGCGGAACTCAACGCCTTCAAGGCCGAGATGGCCGGCAAGGCCAGGAACGTCGGCATCGGGCTTGGACTCTTCGCCGTCGCGGGCGTCTTCGCCTTCTTCGCGACCGGCGTGCTCATCGCGCTCGCGGTGATCGCGCTGGCCCTTGTCCTGCCGCTGTGGCTGGCCACGCTGATCGTGGGCTTCGGGCTGCTGTTGATCGCGGTGGTCCTTGTCCTGATCGGCGTGAACCGGGTCAAGAAGGGCACGCAGAGCGACCCGGAGGGCGTGACCGCGAGCATCCGAGCCGACGTCGATGCGTTGAAGGGAGTGGGCGACTATGAGCACTGAGCCGACAGCGAGGCCGACTGCGAGGCCGACTGCGAGGCCGACAGCGAGGCCGTCCGCGAGTGCCGGGCCGTCCACGAGCACCGCACCGAAGGTTGTCCCCGGAAACGCCACGCCCCCGGCCCACGGCAAGACCGAGTTGCGCGCCGAGGCCGTGCGCGCCCGCGCCGAGTTGGCGTCGACGCTCGACGCCCTCGAGTACAAGCTCAACCTGCCTAAGCGGGCGCACAGAGCCCAGGCGCGGATGGCGCAGCGCCTCCGCCAGCTGGGCGAAGACAACCCGGCCGCGCTGCTGGGCCTTGCCGCTGCAGCCGCCGCTGTGGCCGGCGCCGTGGTCTGGATCGGGGCCAGGTCGGTCCTCAAGCGCTGAGCTGCTTTTGGCTCTGGCCGCAAAGCGGTAGAGACTAGTGGTTATGACTCACCCGGCTGCCGGAGAGGCAGTAGACACGACCCAGCCCGCCACCCACACCGAGAGCGATGCCCCCGTGGCATCACCGCAGGGGTTCACCCTGTTCACGGTGCTGCGGAAGGATCCGCGCAACCCCGACGACCTCGACGGTCATGACGTTCCGCGTGCCGTGAACGAACTCGACGACGTCGTGGCGCTCGTCGAAGCCGAGGGCGTGACCGTGCGCGGGTTCTACGACGTGTCGGGCCTTCGAGCCGACGCGGACCTGATGATCTGGACCCACGCCGCCGAAGCGGAGTCCCTGCAGTGGGCCAACCGGGAACTGCGCCGCAGCCGCCTGCTCAAGAGCCTGCTCCCCACCTGGAACGCCATGGGCGTGCACCGCGACGCCGAGTTCAACAAGAGCCACGTGCCCGGATTCCTGCGGGGGGTCGAGCCCAAGGGCTGGCTCACCGTCTATCCGTTCGTGCGCAGCTACGAGTGGTACCTCCTGCCGGAGGCCGAGCGCAGCAAGATGCTCGCGGACCACGGGCGCAAGGGCGCTGCGTTCCGCGGCGCCATCGCCAACACCGTCTCCTCCTTCGCTCTCGGAGACTACGAGTGGCTGCTGCCGATCGAATCCGACGAGCTCACCGAATTGGTGGACCTGATGCGGGAGCTGCGCAACACCGAGGCGCGCCGCCATGTCCGCGAGGAAGTCCCGTTCTACACGGGTCGGCGCATCACGACGGCCGAGCTCGTCGAGGTGCTGCAGTAGTGACCGCTTACGACGCCATTGTGCTCGCCGGTTTCGGCGGGCCGGAGGGCCAGGACGACGTCATCCCGTTCCTGCGCAACGTCACCCGCGGCCGCGGCATCCCGGAGGAACGCCTCGAAGAGGTGGCCAAACACTACCGCCACTTCGACGGCATCAGCCCGATCAACAGCCAGAACCGCGTGCTCAAGGCCTCGCTCGAGGCCGAGCTGGCACGCCGCGGGATCGACCTGCCGGTGCTCTGGGGCAACCGCAACTGGAACCCGTACCTGCGCGACGTGATCGCCGAGGCGCACGCCAACGGCCGGAACAGGCTGCTGGCCATCGCCACCAGCGCGTACAGCTCCTACTCCGGCTGCCGCCAGTACCGCGAAGACTTCGCGGAGGCCCTGGCCGTCACCGGGCTCGAGGGCACGGTGCACATCGACAAGGTGCGCCAGTTCTTCGACCACCCCGGTTTCGTCACACCGTTCATCACCGGCGTCCGAAAGGGCCTCGCGGATGTCGCGGCGGCCATTCCCGGCATCGACCTCGTCACCGAGGTCGAAGTGCTGTTCTCGACCCACTCGATCCCGATGACGGATGCCGCAAAGAGCGGGCCGGCCGAACGCGGCTTCGGGCCGGAAGGCGCCTACGCGGCGCAACACCTCGCCGTCGCGCACGCCGTGATGGCCGGGGCCTCCGTGGCCGAGCCCGTCGAGACCCCCTGGCAGCTCGTCTACCAGTCCCGCAGCGGGCCGCCGAGCATGCCGTGGCTGGAGCCCGACATCAACGACGCCATCGCGCTGCTGCCGGCCCGGGGCATCCGCGCCGTCGTGATCGTGCCGCTCGGTTTCGTGAGCGACCACATGGAGGTCATGTGGGACCTCGACAACGAGGCCACCGAGTCGGCCGCGGAACACGGGCTTTTCTCGGTTCGGGTGCCGACCCCCGGCGTTGATCCCGCGTTCGTGAGCGGCCTGATCGACCTCGTGCTCGAACGGCTGAATGACGCGCCGGTGGCCGAGCGGCCCGCGCTGACGGAGCTCGGTCCCTGGTACGACGTGTGCCGGCCGGGCTGCTGTGAGAACGTTCGGCTGGGCTTCAAGCCCGCCGTCGCGGGGATGGCACCGTGAACGCGGCGAACGCCGCACTCCGGGTCGGAACCCGCGGCAGCGCCCTCGCCCTGGCGCAGACCACGGCGATCGCGAACCGCATCGGGGCCCTGGCCGGCGCGCCCGTCGACATCATCCCGATCACCTCGCACGGCGACACCAGCCGAGAATCCCTGTCGAGCCTCGGTGGAACCGGCGTCTTCGCCAGCGCCCTGCGGGAGTCGCTGCTCGCCGGAGACTGCGACCTGATCGTGCACTCGCTCAAGGACCTGCCCACCGGCGCGCACCCGGGCCTCGCCATCGGCGCCACGCCGAAGCGAGCGGATGCCCGCGACGTGCTCTGCGCCCGCGACGGCTTGACCCTCGCCACCCTGCCCGTGGGCGCCAGGGTCGGCACCGGCTCGCCGCGCCGCGCCGCGCAGCTTCGGTCGCTCCGGCCCGACCTCGAGGTCGTCGACATCCGCGGCAACGTGGACACCCGGCTTGCCCGG
Source organism: Cryobacterium sp. Sr8 (assembly GCF_004403225.1). Taxonomy (NCBI): domain Bacteria; kingdom Bacillati; phylum Actinomycetota; class Actinomycetes; order Micrococcales; family Microbacteriaceae; genus Cryobacterium; species Cryobacterium sp. Sr8. Next base: position 26,573 of record NZ_SOHO01000069.1, read on the forward strand.
GTCGGCGAGGGTGACCTCGACGCCGTCGTGCTCGCCGCCGCGGGCCTCGGCCGCCTGGGCCGCCTCGACCAGCTTGCCCCCGAGTTCCTCGAGCTGTCGGCGTGGCCGACCGCCCCCGGCCAGGGCGCCCTGGCCATCGAGGTCCGGGAGGGCAAGGCCGACCGCCGGCTCGCCGAAGCCCTCGCCGCGATCAACCACGGCGGAACGCAGGCGACGACGGCCGCCGAGCGGCTCGTGCTCGCCCGCCTCGAGGCCGGCTGCGCGGCTCCGATCGGCGCGACGGCCGTTGTCGACGACGGACTGCTCTTCCTCACCGCCACCGTCTACAGCCCCGACGGCACCCGGAAGGTCACCAGTTCCCACGCTGCGACCCCCGAGTCCCACTCCGCCTACCACCTGGTCGAGGCCGCGAAAGACGTGGCCGAACGCGCGTCCCGCGAGCTGCTGGCCGGCGGCGCGGCCGAGTTCGCCCCGCTGAAGGGGACATCGTGATCACCCGGCATCACCCGACCCGGCCGATCGAGGTCAAGCCGCTCGCCGGCTGGCGAGTGCTCGTGCCCCGCGGCGGGCCTTGGGGCGACCAGGTCGCCGCGAAGCTGCGCGCGCAGGGCGCCCAACCCATCGTCGCCCCGATGATCAACTTCGCGCCGACCGACGACGCGCCCGCCCTCGAGGCCGCACTCGCCCGCCTCGCGGAGGGCGGCTTCGACTGGATGACGGTCACGAGCGCGACGACCGTCGACGTGCTCACCTCGCACCGCGCCGTCGTCGCCCCCGGCACACGCATCGCCGCGGTCGGCGAGACCACGGCCGCCGCGCTGGTCGCGGCCGGCTACCGGGTCGACATCGTCCCGTCCGAAGACAACTCGGCGCGCGGACTGCTCGAGGAGTGGGAGGCCGCCACCAACGGCGTGATCCCGCTGCGCATCCTGGCCCTGCGCTCCGAAATCGCCAAACCCCTGCTCAGCGTGGGTCTGCGCCGCATCGGCCACGACGTCGAGTCGGTCGTGGCCTACCGCACCATCGGGGTCCCGGTCGACGAACGTGTGGTCGCGGATGTCGCGGCCGGACGGGTGCGGGCCTTGCTCGTCACCTCCGGCAGCGTTGCCCAGCAGGTCCAGGAGCAGCTCGGGCCGGTCCCGGCGGAGACCCTGGTCGCCTGCATCGGCCCGCGCACGGCGAAGGATGCCGCCGCCCTCGGCCTTCGCGTCGACGTGGTCGCCGACCATCGCAGCGCCGAGTCCCTCATCGAGGCGCTCGTGCACGCCGCGCGCTCCCACTGAAACCCCGCCCCTCCCCTCGCCGAACTGTGAGTTTGGCACCTTCCCGGACTCCGGGAAGGTGCCAAACTCACAGTTCGGCGGGTAGGGCGACGTAGGGTTGAGGGGTGATTAGCCCCGTCATCCGCCCGCGACGCCTGCGCGCCAACCCCGCGCTCCGCCGCCTGGCCAGCGAAACCCGCCTCCACCCCGCCGACCTCGTGCTCCCGATGTTCATCCGGGAGGGCGCGACCGAGCCGCTGCCGATCCGGTCGATGCCGGGCGTCGTGCAGCACAGCCTCGACAGCGCCCGGCGTGCGGCGGCGGATGCCGCGGCCGCCGGCATCGGCGGAGTCATGCTGTTCGGAGTGCCCCTGGTCCGCGACGCGGTCGGATCCGGCGCGACCGATCCCGACGGCATCCTCAATGTCGCCACCCGCGCGATCGCCGACGAGGTGGGCGACGCGCTGGTCGTGCAGACCGACCTGTGCCTCGACGAATTCACCGATCACGGCCACTGCGGCGTGGTCTCCGTCGACGGCAGCGTCGACAACGACACCACCCTCGAGCGCTACCGCGAGATGGCGCTCGTGCAGGCAGCCTCCGGCTCGCAGCTGCTCGGCCTGAGCGGGATGATGGACGGCCAGGTCGCCGCGGTCCGGGACGCCCTGGACGGCTCGGGTTTCGTCAACACCGTGGTGCTCGCCTACTCGGCCAAGTACGCCTCGGCGTTCTACGGTCCCTTCCGCGACGCCGTCGAGTCCACGCTCGAAGGCGACCGCCGCAGCTACCAGCTTGACCCGGCCAACCGCCGCGAGGGCGTGCGAGAAGCGCAGCTCGACATCGACGAGGGCGCCGACATCGTCATGGTCAAGCCCGCCGGCAGCTACCTCGACGTGCTCGCCGATGTCGCCGCGATGAGCAGTATTCCCGTCTGGGCATACCAGGTGTCCGGCGAGTACGCGATGATCGAGGCCGCCGCGGCCAACGGCTGGATCGACCGCCGGCGCGCGGTCGAAGAGTCGATCCTCAGCATCCGACGGGCCGGCGCCGACGCCGTGCTCACCTACTGGGCGGCCGAACTGGCGACCTGGCTGAACGAAAGAGGCGCCCGATGACCCACAACGACGAGCTGTTCGCCCGCGCCCAGCGGTCCATCCCCGGCGGCGTCAACTCGCCCGTGCGCGCCTTCCGCTCGGTGGGCGGCACCCCGCTCTTCCTGGTCAGGGCGGCCGGCGCGTACGTCACCGACTCGGACGGGCGCGACTACGTCGACCTCGTCTGCTCATGGGGCCCGGCGATCCTCGGCCACGCGCATCCGGATGTCGTCAAGGCGGTGCAGGATGCCGCGGCGCTCGGTCTCTCCTTCGGCGCCTCGACCCCGGCCGAAACGGAACTGGCCGAGCTGGTCAAGGGCCGTGTCGGCGCCGTCGACAAGCTCAGGCTCGTCTCGACCGGGACCGAGGCCACCATGAGCGCCATCCGGCTGGCCCGCGGGTTCACGGGTCGTGACCTGCTGATCAAGTTCGCCGGGCACTACCACGGGCACTCGGACGGGCTGCTGGCTGAGGCCGGCTCCGGCCTGGCCACCCTCGCCATGCCCGGCTCGGCCGGCGTGACGGCGGCCACCGCAGCCCAGACCCTCGTGCTGCCCTACAACGACATCGGCGCCGTGCGCGCCGCGTTCGCGAAGCACCCCGACCGGATCGCCGCCGTGATCACGGAGGCAGCAGCCGCCAACATGGGAGTCGTCGCCCCCGACCCCGGCTTCAACGCCGAATTGGCCGCGCTCGTGCGCGAGCAGGGTGCGCTGCTCATCCTGGACGAGGTGCTGACCGGGTTCCGGGTCGGCCCGGCCGGCTATTGGGGCCTCGAGAATGAGGGCCTCGCAGCCGAGGCCGAGGGCAGCTACGCCCCGGACCTGTTCACCTACGGCAAGGTGATCGGCGGCGGGCTGCCGGTCGCCGCGCTCGGCGGACGCGGCGACGTGATGGACCACCTCGCGCCAGCCGGCCCGGTCTACCAGGCGGGCACGCTCTCCGGCAACCCGGTGGCCGTTGCCGCCGGCATCGCCACGCTGAAGGCGGCCGACGCGGGCGTGTACGCGCGCCTCGATGCGGCATCCGCGATCATCTCCGAGGCGGTCTCGGCGGCCCTCGGGGCCGAGGGCGTCGCCCACCGCGTTCAGCGGGCGGGCAACCTGTTCAGCTTCGTCTTCGGCGAGGAGGCGGTGAGAACGGCACCCCGCACCTACGCCGAGGTGCAGCGCCAGGATGCGTTCCGGTACGCGCCGTTCTTCCACTCGATGCTGGACTCCGGCGTGTCGTTGCCGCCGTCGGTGTTCGAGGCCTGGTTCGTCTCGGCCGCGCACGACGACACGGCCGTCGGGCGCATTCTCGACGCGCTTCCCGCCGCGGCGAAGGCCGCTGCCGCGGCGCGCCCGAAGGCGTAAGCACGAGGCAGCGCGTCCATCGCCGGCCCGGGCGTTACGGCTTTGTGAGGTTTCCACAAGCCGAAACCCCCGGCGACCGGGCAGACTGGGGGGCATGGCTTCCCTGCGCGTGCACCCTGACCGGCTGGAGATCCACCTGACCCCTGCGGAGAGGACCCTCTCCCTTCGGCGCGACGACATCGTCGTGCAGCGGGAGAACATCCGGTCCGTGGCCATCACGGATGACCCGTGGATCTGGATCCGCGGCATCCGTGCCCCGGGCATCGAGGTGCCGCTCATCCTGGCGGTGGGTACCTGGAAGTTCCACGGCGGTAAGGACTTCCTCGCGATCAAGGGCAAGCGCCAGGCCGTGGTGATCGACCTCGTGGACGAAGAATTCGCCCGCGTCGTGCTCTCCACCAGCCATGCCGGTGACCTGATCGCCTCGCTCAAGATTTAGGGCGTCTCCCGCCAGGGCGTCTGCCGCGGCCGCCTCGACCCGGCCGCCTCGACCCGGCCGCCTCGACCTAGCCGGTCGAGACCGAACCCAGCAGGAACAGCGCGAAGCCGATCAGCGGCAGCGTGCCCTGGATCAGCGCGGCCCGCAGGTACCCTCCGCCGGTGCTCAGCAGCACGATCGCCGCCAGCACCATCGAGCCGCAGCAGAAGAGCACGAGGACGGCCCCGGCATCCGCCTCGCCGGTGAAGTACAGGAAGAGGCCGAGCGCCGCGCCGACGCCGAGGAACAGGTTGTAGAAGCCCTGGTTGTACGCCAACGGCCGGGTCGTGTTCGCGTCGGCCTGGCTGGTCAGGCCGAACCGTCGCCAGGTGGAGGGCCGGGTCCACCAGACGCTCTCCAGCAGGAAGATGAAGCCGTGCAGCACGGCGGCAAGGGCGACGAAGACCGCGGCGGCGATGACCATGCGGGCAGCATAAACCCGTCGCGCCTGCAGTTGAGATGCGGACAACGTACCTTCCCCAGCGCCGCGAAGGTCGTTTGTCCGCAACTCAGTGCTCGAAAGCTCCGTTCTAGGTGACGTCGCGCTTCCAGCTCACGAAGTACCCGCCCGCGGTGGCCCAGGCGGCGTAGGCCAGCAGCACGAGCCCGCCCTGCCACCAGTCGAGGGCCACGGCCGCCGTGGCCGTCGGGTTCATCCCGGTGAAGATGCTGGCTCCGACGAGTGCGTCGGAGGCGGCCCCCGGCAGGAACTGCGCGATCTGCGCGGTCCAGTCGAGGAAGGACGAGGCGAGCCGCAGCAGGGGCTCGACGAACTGGGTGAACGCCAACACGATCACGATCGAGGCGACCTGGCTGGGCACGAGGGCGCCGAGCCCGACGCCGATGATCGCCCACAGCCCCATGGCGAGCAGGGTGCGCCCGATGAGAGTCCAGGTTTCGCCGTCGCCGAGCAGAGGATCGACGCCGAAGGCGTTCATCACCAGGGCGCCGATGCCGACGGATGCCAGCAGAGCGACCACGCCCAGGCCCACGCCGACCACGAACAGCGTGAGGCTCTTCGCGCCGAGCACGCCCGCCCGGCGCGGAGTGGCCAGGAAGGTCGGCGTGAGCGTCTGGTGCCGGAACTCGCCGGTCGTGGCCAGGGCGCCGAGGAGCACGGGGAACACGTAACCGACCGAGGACGCGAAGCTGTAGATCAGTGGCGGGATGCTGCCGAGCGGCGGGGCGCCCTGGCCGCCGGTGCCCGCGGCGCTCGGGTCGATGGCGCCGCTCTGGAGGCCGGCGAACAGGGCCGCGAGGCCTCCGGCGAGCAGGCCGATGTAGCCGAAAAGCACGAGCGCGAGCACCCACCACATGCGTGTGGTGAGGAGCTTGGCGAATTCCGCCGAGACGGACCGGATGAAGGTGGTCATTACGAGTCCGCTCCGTTGACGAGGGCGAGGAAGGACTCTTCGAGCCCCGACTTCCGCCGGTGAAGCGCGCTGAGTTCGACGCCGGCCGAGAATGCGATGTGGCCGATCCGAGCCGGGTCGTCCGCCACGGCGACCAGGCCGCTTCGCCCGGTCGTGAAAGGCACGTCCGCTGCGCGGAGCGCGGCCGCGAGGGCTTCCCGGTCGGGCGAGTCGACGACGATGTGAGGCGTGGCGTGCGCGTCCAGGCTGGACAGCGGCCCGCGGTGCACGAGCGAGCCCCTGGCGATGATGACGACCTCGTCGACGCTCTGCTGCACCTCGGAGAGCAGGTGGGAGCTGACCAGGACCGTGCGGCCCTCGGCGGCCATGTCGCGGAGGAACCCGCGGATCCATTTGATGCCCTCGGGGTCGAGGCCGTTGATCGGTTCGTCGAGCACGAGCACGCCGGGTTCGCCGAGCAGGGTGAACGCGAGGCCGAGGCGCTGGCGCATGCCCAGGGAGAACCCGCCGACGCGGCGGTCGGCGAACTCCGCGAGGCCGACCTTTTCGAGCACGGCCATCACCCGCTCCGAGGGGAGCCCGGCGGCGATCGCGTACACGCGGAGGTGGTTCCGCGCCGTGCGGCCGGGATGGAAACTGGCCGCCTCGAGCGCCGCTCCCACCGTCTCCAGCGGTTTCGGCAGGTCGCGGTAGCGGATGCCGCCGAAGGTCGCCGTGCCCTGCGTGGAGGCGACCAGGCCGAGGAGGATCCGCAGCGTCGTGGTCTTTCCGGCCCCATTGGGGCCGAGGAAGCCCGTGACCAGCCCCGGCTGCACAGTGAACGACAGGTCGTTCACGGCCGTGACGGGGCCGAACGTCTTCGTGATGTTGCTGAACTCGATCACGGCACCGACGGGCATCCGGGTTCTCCTTTTGTCTCTCCCCAGATTAGGCCGGGCGGCCCGTGATCACCGGGAGGGCAGGCTGGTCAGCGCGAAATCCTCGAGGGCCGCGAGGAGGCGCGACACCTCGCCTTCCGTGTTGTACGGGGCGAGGCCGATCCGCAAGCCTCCCGCTTCGCCGAGCCCGAGGTGGCGGGAGGCCTCGAGGGCGTAGAACGAGCCGGCCGGGGCGAGGATGCCGCGGTCGGCCAGGAACCGCGAGGCGTCCGCGGCTACCCGGTCCGCGAAGGTGACGAGCAGGGTGGGCGTGCGTTCCGCGGCGCGCGAGTGCACGGTCGCGCCCGGGAGCGCGGCCAGCCCTTGTTCGAGCTCGGCCCGGAGCCCGTCCTCATATTCCGCCAGGGCTATGGACGACGCCACGAGGCGTTCGCGCCGGCTCCCCGCTCCGGTCGCGCCGGTTCCCAGCCCGGCGAGGAAGTCGACGGCGGCCGTCGCGCCCGCCATCAGCTCGTAGGGCAGCGTTCCCAGCTCGAACCGCTCGGGCACCTGATTGCTCGACGGGAGCAGCTTGTCGGGGTGGATCGTCTCGAGCAGCTCGGGCGCAGCGGCGAGCACACCGCAGTGCGGGCCGAGGAACTTGTACGGCGAACAGACGAAGAAGTCCGCGCCGAGGGCGCCCAGATCGACGGAGGCGTGAGCCGCGTAATGAACGCCGTCCACGTAGAGCAGCGCCCCCGCCGCGTGCACGAGCGCGGCGATCTCGGCGATCGGCGGCCGCGTGCCGATCAGGTTGGATGCGGCGGTGACGGCGACCAGGCGTGTGCGCTCGCTGAGCACAGAGGCCACTGCGGCGGCCGGAAGCTCCCCGGTCTCCGGATCGAAGTCCACCCAGCGCACCACGGCCCCAGCCCGCTCGGCTGCCTGCACCCACGGCCGGATGTTCGAATCGTGGTCGAGGCGGGTGACGACGACCTCGTCGCCGACGGCCCAGCCGGCCGACAGCGCTCGGGAGAAGTCATAGGTCAGCTGCGTGGCGCTGCGTCCGCAGACGATGCCGCCCGGGTCGGCGCCGAGCAGATCGGCCATCGCCTGGCGGAATCCGGTGACCGCGTCATCCGCGTTCCGCTCCGGCAGGCTGGCCCTGCCGCGGTTGGACAGCGGCCCGGTGAGCGCCCTGGCAATCGCCTGGCCGACCTGCAGCGGGGTCTGCGTGCCGCCGGGCCCGTCGAAATGGGCCAGGCCCGTGGCGAGGGAGGGGAAGTGGGAGCGCAGGGCTTCGACGTCGTAGGTCACCCCAGCATCACATCACAGCCCCGCCCGCGCGGGTCCCCGCCCGGCCCCGTAAGTTGCGGACAAAGTACCTTCGCGACGCGAACGAAGGGCCGCGACTCAACCTGCGATTGAGCTGGGGGAGGAGAGGGACGTTGCGTGCGCGGCGCAGGCCGGCGCGGCCTCGGCCACGCAGCCCGGGCAGACCACGAGCTGCTCCCGGCAGGACAGATCCCGGCAGTTGAGCATGTTCTTCGTCGGCTCGCCGCAGACCGCGCAGTGGCCGATCATGCTCGTGTGGTCGCTGAAGTCGACCGACATGCGCTGGTCGAAGACGTAGAGCGAGCCGTTCCAGAGTCCGTCGTCGCCGAACGCCTCGCCGTAGCGCACGATGCCGCCGTCGAGCTGGTAGACCTCGCCGAAGCCGCGCGAGGCCATCAGAGAGCTCAGCACCTCGCAGCGGATGCCGCCGGTGCAGTAGGTCACGACGGGCCTGCCCTTGAGGTGGTCGTACTTGCCGCTGTCGAGTTCGGCCACGAATTCGCGGGTGTTGGCGACATCCGGAACCACCGCGCCGGCGAACCGGCCGATCTCGGCCTCGAAGGCGTTGCGCCCGTCGAAGAACACCACGTCGTCGCCGCGTTCGGCGACCAGCTCGTGCAGCTCCGCCGGGGCGAGCTTCCGGCCGCCGCCCACCACACCGCCGGAATCCACGCTCAGTTCGCCCGGCGCGCCGAAGCTCACGATCTCCTCGCGCACCTTGACGACCAGTCGGGGGAAGTCGAGGCTCTGCCCGTCGGCGTCCAGCGCCGTGCCCTCGCTCCACTTGAAGTCGATCTGCTTGAACGCCGGGTAGTCGCGGGTCTTGCGCACGTAGCGCTTGAGGGCCTTGAGGTCGCCGCCCACCGTGCCGTTGAGCCCGTCCCGGGAGATGAGGATGCGGCCGCGGATGCCGAGCGAATCGCAGAGGTCGCGCTGCCAGAGGCGAACGGCTTCCGGGTCGGCCAGCGGGGTGAAAACGTAGTAGAGGAGGATCTTCGGGATGGCCACCGCCTCATTTTACGCGTCGCGCCTGCGAGTGAGCAGGCACGATGAGCGGCCGCCGAGCACTTCGCGGAGTGGCCACGCGGGCCTAGGCTGCCGGCATGACCACGACAGACCCGCAGTTCACCCTGTCGAGCGCCGACCTGACCGACGGGGGCCCGCTCGGAACCGCCCAGTACAACCTCCGTGCCGGGGGTGCCAACGTATCCCCACAGCTGTCCTGGTCGGGTTTCCCGCCGGAGACCAGGAGCTTCGCCGGTGCACGCCGTCAACGTCGCCGAGCTCGGCCTGGCCCCGGGTGCGACGCCGGCCGAGCTGGGCGCGGCGCTGCGGGACCATACGCTCGCGCGCGCCCTGCTGCAGGTCATCGGTGTGCACGGGGGAGCCGCCTCCGCAGCGCGCCCGGCCTGAGCTGCTCCCAGCTTGCTCACGGATGCATTGTTTACAGTGATTCTGTGATAAAGAACCGCAGCTCCGCCGCATGACCGCCCTTCCCAGCAACACCGCCCTTGCCAGCAACACCCTTCCCCGCGCAGGCCTTCCCAAAACCGTGGCCGTGACCGCCCCCCGGCCGCAGAAGCGCACGCACAAGGAAACGGCGCTGGCCCGCGTTCCGGTCTGGATGTGGCGGGCCATCATGCACCGGATCCTCCCCGGCGAGCTGCACAAGTTCAACGCCGAACCGATCGACACCGTCGACTACACCTTCGACATCGACTACGACGGCGACGGCCTCCGCGAGCACCGCCTCGACGTCCTGGTCCCCCACGACGCGGACCGTCCCCTCCCGGTCTACATCTACTTCCACGGCGGCGGCTGGACCTCCGGCGACAAGGCTCCGCTGACCAAGTACGCAGCCAGCCAGGCCGCGGACGGCATGATCGTCGTCAACGCGAACTACCGGATGGCCACCCGCTTCCAGCTCAAGCACATGCTCGAGGACGGTAACGCGGTGCTCGACTGGGTGGCGCAGAACATCGCCGACTTCGGCGGCGACCCGGCCCGGATCGTGCTCGGCGGCGACTCCGCCGGCGGCCACATCGCAGCGCTCCTCGCCGCATCCGCCTACGAACCGGAGCTGGCCGCCTACTACGGGATCGAGCCCCACGTCGCCCCGGAGAACCTCCGCGGCCTCGTGCAGCACTGCAGCATCGCCGACTTCTCGGTGATGTTCGAGCGCGGGTTCGTGCTGAGCCTGAACTTCCTGAAGATGCTGCTGCCCGAGCGCGGCCGCGGCCTCGCGCTCCGCGCCGCCGCCCGCTTCATGTCGCCGATCGAGTGGCTCGACAGCGGCTTCCCGCCGGTGTTCGTGACCACCTCGGAACGGGACTACTTCTACCGGGCGAACCTCAACTTCATCGCGGCGCTGCGGCGCCGGTCGATCCAGGTCGACACGCTCATCTACGACCGCAAGCGCGCCAACACGCACCACACCTGGCAGCAGGATGCGAAGCACCCGGAATCGCAGGAGGTCTACCGCCAGCTGGGCGCCTTCGTGCGCAAGGTCGCCCCCGCCCGGCCCCTGATGGCCGCCGCCCAGGCCTGAGCCGGCCGGCCCGGCCGCGCACGGGCCGGCAACGGCCCGGCTACGCCTTCGCGCCCGCGGCGGCCAGCACGCCGCCCAGACCGATCATCATGACGCCGCCGGTCATCGCGAGGTGCTCCATCCGCTTGGGCGAGCTGGCGAACCAGTCCCGCGCCGAGCCGGCGGCCAGTGCCCACACGCTGTCGCCGAGCAGCGCGAGCACGAGGAAGACCAGGCCGAGGGTCGCCATCTGCAGCGGCACGGCCCCGGCCCGGTAGTCGACGAACTGCGGCAGCACCGCCACGAAGAAGACGATCGACTTCGGGTTGCTCAGTCCCACGACGAACCCCTCGCTCACCAGGCGCCAGCGGGACTTCGCCCGCATGCTCACCCCGATATCGGCGGTGGCCGTGCGCCGGTGCCGGATGGCCTGGACGCCCAGGAAGACGATGTAGCCCGCGCCGACGAACTTGATGATCGTGAACAACACGATCGAGTTGGTGACGAGCGCGCCCAGCCCGAGGGCGACCGCGGCGATCACCGGCGCCATTCCGATCGCGTTGCCGAGCACGCTCAGGAAGCCGCCCACCCGGCCGAGGGCGAGCGAGCGGCCGATGACGAAAAGCACCGACGGGCCGGGCAGCGCGATCAGGGCGACGGAGGCCAGCATGAACGTCAGCAGGTTGGGCAGGGGGACCATGTTTCGATGCTAATCCAGTGCGCCGCCGCCGGACGCTTTCGCAACTCACAGCCGCAGCCGGTAGGTTTTCCCCTGTGAAGCTCCATGATGTGCGCGTCCACAGAAGCGACGAGAACCTTGCCCGCCGCGACCAGCTTGCCTGGAAGATCGCCGAGGTGGCAACCGATCCGGTAGAGGTGACCCCGGAGGTCACCGAGATGGTGATCAACCGGGTGATCGACAACGCCTCCGTGGCCGCGGCGTCGCTCACGCGGCGTCCGGTCGTGTCCGCCCGGTCGCAGGCGCTCTCCCACCCGCGGTCCATCGGCGGCGACGGAGCCAACATCTTCGGCACGGATGCCGCCATCCGGGTCTCCCCGGAATGGGCGGCCTGGGCCAACGGCGTGGCCGTGCGCGAGCTCGACTACCACGACACGTTCCTCTCGGCCGAGTACTCCCACCCCGGCGACAACATCCCGCCGATCACCGCCGCCGCCCAGCACCTCGCCGCCGAGCGCGGCCTGACCGGGCGCGACCTCGTGCGCGGGATCGCCACCGGCTACGAGATCCAGATCGACCTGGTCAAGGCGATCAGCCTGCACAAGCACAAGATCGACCACGTCGCCCACCTCGGCCCGTCGGCCGCCGCCGGAATCGGCACCCTGCTCGGCCTCGACACCGAGACCATCTTCCAGGCCATCGGCCAGGCGCTGCACACGACGACCGCCACCCGGCAGTCGCGGAAGGGCGAGATCTCCAGCTGGAAGGCACATGCCCCGGCCTTCGCCGGCAAGATGGCGATCGAAGCCGTCGACCGCGCCATGCGCGGCGAGACCAGCCCCACCCCGATCTACGAGGGCGAGGACGGCGTGATCGCCTGGCTGCTCGACGGGCCGACCGCCGCCTACCAGGTTCCGCTGCCCGAGCGCGGAGAGGCCAAACGCGCCATCCTCGACAGCTACACGAAGGAACACTCGGCCGAGTACCAGGCGCAGGCCTGGATCGACCTCGCCCGGAAGCTGCACAACCAGCACCCGGAGCTGGCCGCCCCCGGCGCGATCGCGTCGGTGGTCATCCACACCAGCCATCACACGCACTTCGTGATCGGGTCCGGCGCGAACGACCCGCAGAAGTACGACCCGACCGCGAGCCGGGAGACGCTCGACCACTCGATCCCGTATATCTTCACTGTCGCCCTGCAGGACGGCAGCTGGCACCACGTCGACTCCTACTCGCCCGAGCGCGCCGGCCGGGTCGACACCGTCGCCCTCTGGCACAGCGTGACCACGGTCGAAGACCCCGAGTGGACCCGCCGGTACCACTCGCTCGATGTCAGCGAGAAGGCCTTCGGCGGCCGCGTCGTCATCACGCTCAGCACCGGCGAGACCATCACCGACGAGATCGCGGTCGCGGATGCGCATCCGCTGGGCGCCCGTCCGTTCGGTCGTGCGGAGTACGTGAACAAGTTCCGCACCCTCGCCGCGGACGTGCTCGAGGCGGACGAGATCGAGCGGTTCCTCGACCTCGCACAGCGCCTGCCCGAGCTGAACGCCCACGACATCGGCCAGCTGACGATCGTCGCCAGGCCCGGGCTGCTCGCCGCCGCGCCCATGCCGAAGGGGCTCTTCTAATGCTCTACGCCGCCGTCACCGCCGCCGAGAAGCGCGTGAACCTGCGGGCCGGGCTCGCCAGCGGCACGATCCAGCGCTTCCCCGGCGCCTTCAACCCGCTCTCGGCGAAGCTGATCCAGGCCAAGGGTTTCGAGGGCGTGTACATCTCCGGCGCGGTGCTCTCGGCCGACCTGGGCCTGCCCGACATCGGTCTGACCACGCTGACCGAGGTCGCCGGCCGGGCGCAGCAGATCGCCCGGATGACCGACCTGCCGGCGATCGTCGATGCCGACACGGGCTTCGGCGAGCCGATGAACGTAGCGCGCACGATCC
>NZ_SOHO01000061.1:0-19828 GCF_004403225.1 Cryobacterium sp. Sr8
CCGGCTCACTCGGGGGGTGCGCGTGTTCTGGCGCACCCCGCCGCTCCGGGCGCTGCTGGCGATGAACCTCGTCGTCGCCGCGTCCACCGCGATGGTGATCGTCAACACCATCATCCTCGTGCAGAACAGCCTCGGACGCAGCCAGGTCGACTTCGCGATTACCCTCGCCTGCTACGGATTGGGCTCCATGATCGTCGCCCTCGCCCTGCCGCACGTGCTGGATCGGTTTCCAGATCGGCGCGTGATGCTGATCGGAAGCGCCATCCTCCCGGTCGGGCTCATCGCCGTTGCGCTCCTCACCCTGGCGCCTGGTTCCCCAGCCACCTGGCCGGGCGTGCTGACGGTCTGGTTCGTGCTCGGCGCCGCGACGGCACTGATCCTGACACCGTCGGCCCGGCTCCTCCGACGCCACTCCGACGACACCAACCGGCCTGCGGTCTTCGCCGCCCAGTTCTCGCTCTCCCATGCCTGCTTCATCGCCACCTACCCGCTCGCCGGGATCCTCGGCGCGACGCTCGGGCTCGCCCCGACCGCCCTCATCCTGGCCGCCATCGCCGTGCTCGCCGGGATCGTCGCCGCCCGGGCGTGGACGACAGCGGCGACAACTGACGAGGCCCAAGAGACGCTCACCTCGCCGTCCTCGAGCGGCCGTTGAGTCTCGGCAAGTGACAACGCGAGAGGCGATAGTCCTCTCGCCCGAGACACGGGCTCGACGGGCTCGACGGGCTCGAAAATCCTTGGGGTTCGATTCGCGGCCGTAAGTGGAATGATCTGCGCTGTGCCGCCAGCGCGATGCCCGCGGGCCGCGCTTCCGGGCGTGCAGTAAAACGGCAGTATTCAGTCGCGAGATACCTGGAATCGCGTGGCGGAACACGCCCGCAAGACCTGCGGCTTCGGTGCCCGGCTTGCGGGTCCCTGTTCGCCCCTCTCGGGGCTCGGCGAGCGGCCCTCGACCTACCTGGTCGTGAGGGGCAGGAACTCAGGCGCCCTTAGTAGACGTAAGGCTCCGCGGGCCGCTCTGTGGGTGTGATCGCGTCGGGGACGAGCACGATCAGCTCCTCGCTGATCGCACTCGGGTTCGTCTCGAAGCCGCTGCTGATGGTGACCCAGCTGTCTGTGGTGAATTCGTCCTGCCACCCCGGGTAGTACACGGGGATGCCGATGGGTTGGGCATCCACGGCACAGCAGCTCACGAAGAAGCGGGCGACGAAAAACACGTTCTCGGGGTCACTCTTGTCCGGGGTGACGAATCCCGTCACCGTCGCCGTTTTGTCGGCGAAGAAGTCCTCGCCGGCGCCCTGTCGGAGCAACGACGACCAGTCCCGCACGGTGAACGCCGCGTAGTCGCCGCCGATCAAACCGCTCGCCTCTGCCTGGGTGAGCGTCGACGCCGATCCGTTAAGATCGCGCTGCTTGACCGTTGCCGAGGTCAGCGTCGATGGCGGAAGGACCAGGAGCCCGACCACGGCCGTAACGATGATCAGGACGCTCCCCGCGGACCAGAGCCATCTCCCCCACCGTCCACCGGTGTCCAGGATTGCTTCCTCGTCTGACGGACGGGGAACGACGGCGAAAGCCAGCACGACAAGGACTGCGGCGATGATAGCCATGATGATCGTGAAAACGAAGTATCGCGGGTGGATGTACAGCCCGAGTTGCCCGGTGATTCCCAGCCAGACCGTGGCGATGATGGCCGACGAGGCTGAGCAGAACGCCCTGCCACTGGTTCACGAGTCGTCTAAACAAGGAAATTGACCGCCAATCCAAGGGCTGCAGAACACAGCCCGATCACGAGCGTGACTTGCAGGAGAGTTTTCGCGGTGAAGGTGGTGCGCAGGAGGGCGACCATCTTCACGTCGATCATCGGCCCGAAAACAAGGAACGCCACGATCGCGCCCGGCATGAACGTGCCGCCGAACGAGAGGATGAAGAAAGCGTCCACGTTGGAACAGATCGCAATGACGAATGCGAGCACCATCAGTGCGAGCACTGACCAGACCGGATTGCCTCCCATAGCGACGAGCACATCGCGGGAAACGCCGACCTGGATCAGCCCCGCGATGCCGGCGCCGACAAACAGCGCAGGCAACATGGCGCTGGTTTCCTGCGTGAACAGGACCGCGCTGCGCCGCATCTTTCCGGTCGGCTGGCGGTGATGGTCGCCCAGGGCGCAGGTGTCCTGGAACCGGGGCGTAAGCAAGGACTCAGGCCGGGGGTGCCGACTGTAAATCCAACCCACGAGGTTCGCGATGAGGAACCCACCCAGGATGCGCGACACCAGGATTCCGTCATCCCAGCCGAACGCCTGGTAGGTGGTGATGATCGTCACGGGGTTGAGAATCGGCGCCGCAAAGAGAAACGTCATCGACTCGGCAACCGTCAGGCCCTGGCCATCAGCCCCCGGGCGAGGGGGACGTTGCCGCATTCGCAGACCGGCAGCAGCATCCCGAGCAGCGAGAGGACAACCCGGCGCGCCACCGGATTCCGGGGCAGGCGGCGGAGCAGGTACCCCTCCGGGAGCCAGACCTGAACCACGATCGAGAGCATGATGCCGAGGAACACAAACGGGAGGGACTCGATGACCACGCTGATCGACAGTGTGACGAAGTCGCGCACGGCGTCCGCCATCCCCGCTTCGCCCGTGGGCTGGGACACGATTCGAGTGAGGATGAGCGCGGCCAGGATGGTGAGCCCCAGCGTCAACCGGAGAGCGGGCCCGCGCCGAACGGTGAGGGTCTGGCTCATATGCACATCGTATGTGAGTTTCCGGCGCCGGCCGGGAGTCACCGGCACCAGCCGGGGAGGAACCCGGAGATGCTGCGGTTGCTTGCACCCGTTTCCAGGTCAATCAGGACGATCGTCAAACCGGTGGTGGCCGGGAGATTGGGGTAGGAGTCGCTCTTACCATCCGTGGAGAAGATCTCCGCAGCGAGAAATTGTCCGTTCGGAGAAACGCAGAAGTTACGGACGCGGGAAGACTCCGATGCCGTTTGGTAGACGATCTTCGAGGCGTTGTCGTCAGTTAACGTGATCGCAGAGATCATCTCCGTGGTGTCTGTCGACTCCTGATCGAATTGCCGTGCATACCGACCCTGGCCATCCAGGAGGACGAGCTGGCCCGGGTACGCCGTGTCGCTGAGGACGCTCTCGGCAAGGTCAAGCACCGTCACCGTGCCATCCGTGAGGTCGATGGTCGCGCCCTGCGTCGGATCGGCGACCACGAGCTCCTTGGTCCCGGGGATGAATCCGCGGATCTCCGAATGCTGCCCGAGGGGAGTGAGGGTACTCTCCTTGCCCTCCTTCAGAGCATCGAGGAGGAACACGTTTTCATCCTCCGCCTGGACCACGAGCGAGGTCGTGCCAGGTATAAAGTCCAGATCCACCACTGACATCGGCCGCCCGTCGAGCCCCGCCACCTCCGTGGGGATGCCGGAACCGGCGGCCAAATCGAAGATGAACGGGGTATCCCGGTACTTGGGCCCGGGAGCTGTCGGGGAACTCGTGAAGGTGTAGGCGATGAGGTTCTCCGACGCGGCCGTGCGCAGCCGCTTCACGATCCCTTCCGTCGGCAAGGGAACCTGTACCTGCTCCGCGCCGGACAGCGAGCCGATCTCCAGGGAAGTCGTCTCGTCCTCGCCGATGGTAACCACTGCCAGAGCGTCCGAGAGGACGCCGTACTCCTGGATTCGTGGCGCACTGAAGACAGCCTCCCCGGAGCCGCGGCCCAGGATCGTCGTCCGTCGGATGGTGTCCGGCAGCTTCAAGCCGGCGTCGTCAACGCGCACGTCGCGCTGCAGCGAGTAGATGTCGCTGTCCGGAGTGGTGAACGAATGCTCCAGTGTTGACGTGGCGTCCTGGGATGTCCCCTGGACTCCGCGGACCTTAACCGTGTACGTGGTGTTGTAGCGGAGGATGCCCGCGAACTGGATCGTGATCGCGGAGTCAGCGACGGTCGCAGTGACATCCGTTTTCGGTTCGACCGTCACCTGCTTCTCGTCCACGGACACGAGCGGCTGGTTGGTTGGTCTGCAGTAACAGACGCTGGCCGCTTCGCGCTACAGCCCCCTCGAGGTTGATCTCGGCGGAAGTGAGGCGCGGCCCCTGCGTGAAATTCGCCGCCGTCAGAGCGCCGACCACGACGGCGAGGATGGCGACCGTGCCGGAAAATAGCCTCACGAATCGCTTGCCCGATCGGCGGGTAGAGCGAGAAATCTCAGCCGACATCGAGCTGCACGATATGCCCTGTGGGCGGAGTCAACTGGTGACTCAGGTCGGTCGCCTTCGAGCCCGTCGGGCGGGAAGTCCTGCCCCGCCAACTCGCCGTCTGGCTCATGCGTCCAGCCTAATGCGCGACTACTTCGACCGTTGACGAGGTCGTTCGCCTCGTGGCGATTACCTGGCGGAGGTCCTCGCTCTTAGCCGAGCCTGATGCCCCACGAGCTCATGAACGGCACCGGATCAACTTGGGCGCCGCCAACACGGGTTTCGAAGTGCACGTGACAACCTGACGACGCGCCGGTCGATCCGACGAGGGCGACGGTGGCGCCAGCGGCGACTCGCTGGCCCTTGACCACAAGGTTCTGGCTGCTATGGGCGTAACCGGTCTGGATTCCGTTGCCGTGATCGATCAGGACCCAGTTGCCGTAACTGCCCTGATATCCGGCCTCGATGACGGTTCCCGCTTGTGCCGCGCGCACGGGCTGGCCACACGGCGCGGCGATGTCGGCGCCCTTGTGGAATGAGCTGACACCGGCGACCGGCGCGTTGGGGCGCGGGCCGAAGGCAGAGCTGATCCGGCCTGATACCGGCAGCAACCAGCCTTGGCCGGTTCCGACGGCGACGCTGGTGGCTTGGACTTGCGCGACGGGCTTGGGCTTCGGCTTCGGTTTTGGAGCCGCGGCGGAGGTGTAGCCGTCTCGCTGGATTGTGATCGTTGCAGCCGGACTGACCTGCAGGCTCTGGGCCGGCGTGGACATCGGTACGTTCTGCTCTGGACTGGAATGCGCGTCCGGTGCCACCGCGTATGCCGGTACGGAACCAGTGACGGCGAGGAGGGCAACGAAAGCCATAGCGACCGGCCCGATGAGGTTGCGCCGCATGGACGTCCTCACCCTGCCCTCGGTTGGAAGCGATGCATCGCGGGGCTCGTCAATTGACAGCGCCCCATTGGTGCGGCTATTCAAGGGCGCCTCTCGGCGCAGGGCAAAGCGGACACAGCTTGAAGGGACGCATGATTCAACTCTCGTTATCGCGGCGGAGCGCGCGGGGCGGTAGGACACTCGAGCGAGGGCGTTCCAGCCGGGACCAGGTCCGGGGAAACGGCACTCACAAGTGAGTAAGGAGCCCTAAATTGCGACAAGGAAGTCATCATGACGCCAAGTGCATAAGCACCGAGGCTACGTCCTAAGCCTGAGTGAACGGTGTTTAACCCGACATTTGCTCAAGTTTCTGTTGGGCGTTCGAATTTGCGACCGCGGTGATGATCGGCTCGATACTGGCGTTCGGATCGAATTGGATCTCACGACACCAGCTCTAGCGCACCTCGATGACGCCCATCATGCCGTTGTCCTCGTGGTCGAGGATGTGGCAGTGGTAGACGGAGCGTCCCGCGAAGTCGTCGAAGGCGATCCGCACCCGGATCTGGCCGCGCGCCGGCACGTTGACAACGTCCTGCCAGATCGCGGTGTCGGGGGCGCGACCATCGGACTCCACGATCTGCATCGGCCACACGTGCAGGTGCACCGGGTGATCCATCGGACTGGTGTTTCTCAGGGTCCATTCCTCGACGCTGCCCGCTTCGACCGTGGTGTCCACCCGGTCCCCGTCGAATTCCCGGCCGTTAATGGTGAAGCTCATCATGCCGCCACCCCCGCCCATCATTCCGCCCATTCCCATGGCAAAGGTGAGTTCGCGGCGGGCCGTGACGGCTCTGCCACGGAGGTCCCGGGGCGCCGGCTGGGCCGGCACCGTTGGCGGCGCTGCGACCTCCTCGCCAGCCACGGTCAGGGTCGCCAGCGAGACGCGACCGGTCGACGTGCCGGAGCGCGGCCGTTCGCCTCCGCCCATCATCCCCCCGGGGCCGCCCCGGTCGTATGGCAGCGTCTCGAGCACCGCCGTGCCGTCGGCCATCGTGACCAGCAGGTCCGCCCGATTGCCGGGCGCGAGAACGATCTCGTCCACGGTTTCGGGGGCGCCGAACCGGCCGGAGTCAATGCCGAGCAGCCGCATCCGCTGCCCGTCGAGCCGAAGCCGGAGATACCGGGACACGCAAGCGTTGACAATCCGCCACCGTTCCCGCTCACCAGGGATAGCACTCAGTCTGGGATTCACCTGGCCATTGACGAGCACGAGTTGGCCCTCCCGGCCCAGCATCTGCTCCATCTGAGAGACGGCCGGGATGCGCCCCAGCCCGTCCAGGGTGATGTCCGAGATCACGAGGACCCGTTCCCGGGCCGCCTCAATCGGTTCGGGATCATCGACGATGATCGCCCCGTAAAGGCCGCCGAAGATCTGATCGGCGACGAAACCGTGGTGGTGGGGGTGGTACCAGTACAAGCCCGGCGGATGGTTCGCCGGCAGCTGGTACTCGTAGTCGAAGGATTCGCCCGGCTCGATCATCACGAACGGATTGTCGCCGTTGCCCTCGGGCGAGACATGCAGGCCGTGCACGTGCAGGTTCGTGGGGTCGTCGAGACCATTGTGCAGGGTCACGCCAAGCCGCTCCCCCGCCTTAAGTCGGAGGGTTGGTCCTGGGATACCGCCATTGAAGCTCAGGGCGCTGGCGCTGCGCCCGCCGATCTGCACCGTGCCGAGGGCCGCGTCCAAGCGAAGCTGCAACCGGCCGTTCGCGCTGCGCAGTTCTGATGGCTCCACGAGTTCTTCTCCCGGCTGCGGCTGCGCGGTATCTGCCAATGACGACGTCCACAGCAGACCCGCGCCACCAACCACGGTGCCCGCCAACCCCAGCCCGCCGAGCGTCAAGGCGCCGCGGCGACTGATCGGCTCCACTAGGGGTTCTCGCCGAGCACCTGGACCTGTTCCCGGTACTGCTCGACGGTCAGCTCGCCTTTGGCGTAGCGTTCGTCAAGAATCTGACGAGCCCGGCTCGGGCCAGGTGTCGGTCCAGTTGCGCCAGGACCTCCACCCCGGCTGCTGCTGCCGCCGAACACGCGCACAGCAAGCACGACAAGCAGCACAATCCCGACCAGCATCAGCAGCCCAAACAGCCACGACCAGCCCATATCCCAACCGTATCCCCACATCATGGCGAGCTCCTCATTCCGCAGGCACGTCGACCTGTCACACCCATGATACCCCTGGTGGGTATCCGCGTATAGGGATATCATGAGCCCGGATCAGGCCATACCGTTTCGTTTGCGACAGGGATTACGCATGGATATTCGGCTCTTGTCTGAGCTTCTTTTCCTTCGGGCACGCTGGAAGGGCCGGGATCGCTGGAGTACCCGCCAGATCGAGGCACATCAGGCACGGGCTTTGCGGGATCTTCGCCAGGCGGCATACGCCGGCTCCGAGTTCTATCGGCAGCACCACGCCGGGTTGTTTGACGCGCCGTTGTCCCAACTGCCTCCGGTGACGAAAGCAGACCTGATGAGACACTTCGACCAGGCCGTGACCGACCCCGGGCTGCTGCTGGCAGACGTGGAAGAGCATCTGCGGAACCTGGTGGCGAGCGGCGCCGACCCCGGGCGCCCCTGGCGCGGTCGCTGGTGGGCAGCGGCCACGGCGGGCACGACCGGGCGGCGAGGCATCTTCATCTGGAATCGGCGCGAATGGGCCACGGTGCTCGCCTCGTACGCCAGGGCCAACGACTGGGCGGGAGTGCCGGCCGGATTGACCCATCCGCTGCGGGTCGCTGTGGTGAGCTCCCGCACGCCGACGCATCAGTCGGCGGTGGTCGGGGCCTCCTTGCGATCCCGGCTGGTGCCGACGCTCCGATTGGACGCGACAAGTCCTGCGGCGGAGATCGTCGCCGACCTGAACGCCTTCCGGCCTCGGCTCTTGGTTGGCTACGCGTCGGCCCTCAAGCCTCTGGCAGCGGAGCAGCGCGCAGGCCGCTTGCGTATTTCGCCGCAGTCGGTAGTGTCTGCGTCTGAGGTGCTGAGCGAGCACGCGGCCGCCGAAATGCGGGCAGCGTGGGGGTCGGCACCCTTCGACGTCTACGCCGCCACCGAGACGGCAGGCATCGCGTCGCCATGCGTGTTCCACAACAGCCACATCTACGAGGACCTGGTGATTGTCGAACCCGTGGACCAGGCCGGCCGGCCGGTTCCGCCCGGGACAATCGGCGCCAGGATCCTGGTCACCGTCTTGTTCTCCCGCACACTGCCATTGATCCGCTATGAAATGTCCGACAGCGTCGGTATCGACGGCCGAGGCTGCCCGTGCGGTCGTTTATTCGCCCTTCTGGCTGGAATTGAAGGACGCGTTGAGGATGTTCTGCTGCTGCCCGGGATCACAGGCGAGGTGAGCATCCACCCAAACGTTTTCCACAACGTCCTGGACGAGGCAACGATCGCGGGATGGCAGGTCATCCAGGAGCCGGCATCCCTGCGGGTCCTGCTGGCCGGCCTTGCCGCTTCGGCATCGGTTGAGCAGGTTCGCGCCGGCGTGGAGGCAGCCCTGAAATCAGCGGGAGCCGTCGGAACCGACGTCGACGTGCGAGTGGTCGACGCCGTCGAGCGCACCGCCCTCGGGAAGGCGCCGCTCGTGCGGGGGTTGCGGAAACGGCCATGAACAACCTGCATGTACTGAGTGGTCGAGAGGACCCGTCATGTCCACCATCGCCATGAATTGCTTCGCCGAACAATGGTCGTCGACGTCAAGGATCCAGAGGTCGACATGTATGTCGCACTCAAGGAGCTGGGCGGCCACGACGCGACGCGCCACCACCCCTCGATCGTCAACCACGCGGTGAAGCGCACATAATCGGCCGGATTGCCCATTCGTCGATATGCTCGGACCAGCGACTCAGAGAGGCAGATGCAACGCCGTTTGGAGGTGCGACGCAGTGATCGACATGCTACGCTCGAGCCAGCTTGCGAAGACGCCCGCGGCGGTCTCAGTGGCCGTGATCCTGGCTGCCGTTGTCTCACTCTTTCTCGGTCTGCATACGCTGCACGGCCAGGGCGATGATGCGCCAGGAACGTCACATACAAGCGCCTCGGCCGGGCCGCTGGACTCGGAGTCGCTCGCCAGCGTCGCCGGTGAGACCACGCAGACATCTTGCCCGGATTGCCAGATCCACTGCCCAGACGGTGAATCGACTGTTTCGTGTGCGCCCGCCAGCACACCCGCGCTCATGATGCCTTCCCTCCCTCGGCAGAACGAGCCGAATGACCTGGGTCGTATCGATGACGCTGCGGGCGAGGCTCGCCCCGTGTTCGCGTCGCAAAAAACGCACCCGGTTTCGCGCGTTGAGCTGTCCGTCAGCCGCGTCTAAAATCCTGCCACCAGTCCGGGCGCAAGCATCGGATCCGGGTTCCAGACCGGTTAAGGGTTCGGCGCGGCCGCGCGTCGAAGGCCCACGACATCGCATTCCAGAGAGGACCAGTTCGTATGAGTCAGCAGATTGAAACCGCAGTTATCGAGGTGAAAGGCGTCAACTGGGCTTCGTCCAAGGCCGTCGCCGAATCCGTGCTCTCCCGCCGACCGGGGGTGCTGAGCGTGGAGGCAAATCCGGTTGCGCAGACCGCCACGGTCGCCTTTGACCCAGCGTTGACATCAATTGCAGACCTCGCGCGCTGGGTTCGGGACTGCGGTTACCACTGCTCTGGTCGCTCCGTCCCGAACCACATTTGCGACCCCATGGCGGCCGGCAGCTCGCACACATCGCACGACGGACACGCGAGCGGCACGCACGTGTCGCACGAGGGACACGCTGGACAGGCCACGACAGCCGCTGTCGAGGAGCCGGTCCCCGCCCATCCCGATCACGCCGGCCACGCCCAACCTGTCACCAGAACCGCGCAGGAGGCCATGGGCCACGGCGGCCACGGCGGCCACGGCGAAATGTCCATGGACTCCATGATCCGCGACATGCGCAACCGGTTCATCGTCGCGGCAGCCCTTTCCGTGCCGATCACGCTGTGGTCACCGATCGGGCGCGAGGTCCTTGGATTCACCGTGCCGGCCCCGTTCGGCCTCCGGGACGACATCTTCGCGCTGATCCTCTCCCTCCCGGTCATCTTCTATTCCGCCTGGATCTTCTTCGACGGGGCGTACCGCGCGCTGAGGGCGCGGACGCTGGACATGATGGTGCTCGTGGCCGTCGGTGTCGGGGCCGGCTGGCTGTACAGTCTGGTCGTCACCCTGACCGGCGGCGGCGAGGTGTTCTACGAAGCCGCCACCGTACTGGCCAGCTTCGTGCTCCTCGGCCACTGGTTCGAGATGCGCGCCAGGGGCGGCGCGAACGACGCCATCCGCACGCTGCTGGAGCTCGCCCCGGCCATGGCGCTGGTGTTCCGGGGCGGCGAGCCGGTGGAGGTCCCGACCTCCGAGGTGATGCCCGGCGACCTGATGATGGTGCGACCCGGTGCCAAGATCCCGACGGACGGGGTTGTAGAGGACGGAGAATCCGACATCGACGAGTCCATGGTCACCGGAGAGAGTCTCCCCGTCGCGAAGGCGGCCGGCTCCGACGTGATCGGCGCCACGGTGAACACGACCGGCACGCTGCGGGTTCGTGCCACCAAAGTCGGCGCGGACACCGCGCTTGCCCAAATTGTGGCACTCGTCCAGGAGGCACAGAACTCCAAAGCCCCGGGGCAGCGCCTGGCCGACCGGGCGGCGTTCTGGCTCGTGCTCGTGGCGCTCATCGGCGGCAGCGTCACGTTCGCGGCGTGGTTGCTGGCCGGCGCAACCGTGCCGACTGCGATCCTCTTCGCTATCACCGTCGTCGTCATCACTTGCCCGGATGCGCTCGGTCTGGCCACGCCGACGGCCATCATGGTGGGCACGGGTCTCGGCGCGAAGCGTGGCGTCCTGTTCAAGAACGCCACCGCGCTGGAGACCGCGGCGCGGATAGATGCCGTCGTGATGGACAAAACCGGGACCTTGACCCAGGGCAAGCCGGAAGTGACCGACTTCATCGCGCTTTGGATCGATGAGGGCGAGCTTCTGTCCCTGGTCGCCGCCGTGGAGAGGGAGTCGGAGCATCCGCTGGCCGCCGCCGTCGTCACTTACGCCGAAGCCCGGGGCGCGCCCGCCCTTTCCGCAGCTGACTTCCGCAACGTTCCCGGCCACGGGGCCGGTGCCACTGTGGCGGGCCGCCAGGTGTTCGTGGGCAATCGCAAGCTCATGCTCGCCCAGGGCATCGACATCGGCCCGGTGGCCGCGCAACGCGAAGAGCTTGCAGCCACTGGGCGCACGGCAGTTCTGGTTGCCGTCGACGGTCAAGCGGCCGGCGTCATCGCCTTGGCCGACGCCGTCCGTGAGTCTGCCGCTGCGGCCGTTGCGGCCCTGCACGACGCGGGCATCGAGGTCGTCATGTTGACCGGGGACAACGAGGCAACCGCGCAGCGGATCGCGTCCCTGCTGAAGATCGACACAGTCATGGCGGAAGTGCTGCCGGAAGACAAGTCAGCGAAGATCGCCGAACTGCAGGCAGCTGGAAGGCGCGTTGCGATGGTCGGCGACGGCGTCAACGACGCTCCGGCGCTGGCGCAGGCCGACCTGGGCATTGCGATCGGCGCCGGAACGGATGTCGCCATCGAGACGGCGGACGTGGTGCTGATGCGGTCCGACCCGCTCGACGTCCCCGTGGCCCTGCGCATCGGAAAGGGAACCCTGCGCAAGATGCGGCAGAACCTGGGCTGGGCCATCGGCTACAACGTGATCGCGCTGCCGATCGCCGCCGGCGTGTTCTACCCGTCGCTGGGCATCATGCTCAGCCCCGAAATCGCCGCCATCTCCATGTCCGGCTCAAGCGTCATCGTCGCCGTCAACGCGCTTCTGCTCAAGCGACTCGCGTTCCCCCGGCCGAGTGAGCCAGTCGACGATACGAAGGTCGTCGAATCGGCGCCGGAGGCGAGTGGCGCGCGTTAGAAGCCGGGATCCATGCCGGAGACCTGGATCTCGAGCTTCCCTGCGAGCAGCTGGGTTCCATACCGCGGGTGACGGCGGGTTCCTCTCCCTATTGATTGTCCGAAAACGGTGCAGAGACTTGGAGGCACAGTGTCGTCTAGTGTTTTGACTTCCAACGCTTCGCGCGTGGTCGGACTCGACATTGCGCGGGGACTCGCGATCTTAGGGATGTTCGTCGCGCACGCGATCCCGCGCGGCGGTGGAGAACTACTCGTCGACGGCCGGTCATCGATTCTGTTCGCGTCGCTCGCTGGTGTGTCGGTCGGAATCATGACGGGGTCAGCACGGCCGCTGGAGCGCGGCCGACGAGCGGATCGCGTCGTCGGCATCATACTTCGTGCGCTCATCCTGTTGGTCCTCGGATTCATGCTGAACATCCTGAACAGCGAAGTGGCGGTCATCCTCGACTACTACGGAGTGATGTTTCTGCTGATCGCACCCGTATTGTTCGCCCCGCGGTGGACCCTCGGACTCGGCGCCGCCGTCCTGCTGGTGGGGGCACCAATGCTCGCGGCCGTCCTCAACGGAGCCGGACCCACGATGCAACCGCTGGCCGCCCTCGTGCGGGGCTACTTCCTCACCGGCGACTACCCGGCGCTGATTTTCCTGCCGTTTCTGCTCGTCGGCCTCATCGCGGCCCGTTCCGACCTCGGCCGCGCAAAGACCCAGTTCTGGATGATCGCCGGCGGCGTGCTCGCGGCGGTGCTGGGCTACGGCGCGGCTTACGTTCTACCCGGACTGACCGCCCGGGCACATTCGGGTTCCACTGCCGAAATCCTGGGGTCTGGGGGTTTCGCGCTCGCGGTCATCGGAACGCTGCTCTGGCTCACGGCACGCGAGCGGGGTCGCGTCGGCCAGGTGCTCCGCGCATTGTTATGGCCCATCGGCGCCACCGGATCGATGGCGCTCACAGTGTACACATTGCAGATCCTCCTCCTCGCCGTCGCCGTTGGTGTGCGCGACAACTTCCACACGATCGACTACCCGGGCTGGCCGCTGCTGCTGGGGATGACCTTCGGATCACTCGTGTTCGTGAGCCTTTGGCGCCGCTTTCTCGGCAAGGGACCGCTCGAACGCGGGCTCGCGTTCGCAACCAGAGAGCCAGTGTCTCGAGCGAAGGCTCGCGCTCGTGCAAGGTCTCACGACGCGGCACCGGAGCCGAAGATCCAAAACCGATGAGGGCCTGGAATGGCAGCAAGACCTTGTCGGTACGGTCCAGGGCGCGATGTTGAGGATGAGTCCCGGTCAAGAATCGGGTTGGCGTTCAGCTTCATGTCACCTCAACTGACCCTGACGGTAATGATGAGAAGAGTCTTGAGGCTGCGTGACCCTAACCCTGACTGACGTCCTTCCGAGGATTGTCTTTTACGTGATCTGTCCGCGGTCTCAAGGCTGCTCAAGGTGCGCTGACCAGGCGGACATGACTTTATAGGAGCCTGAAGCGAATTCCCATTTCCGTCTTGTCTGCCCACCTGGCCAACGTGCCCATCTTTCACCCAGATGGACGCAATGGAAAGGCAACTTCATCATGGCAACAGACCTACCGAATGTCATCGTCGGCGTCGACACGCACTCCGATACTCACTACGTCGCCGTCATCGACGAGCACGGCAAACACCTTGCTGCTGAAGAATTCCTGGCGGTCGGATCCGGTTACCGGAAGATCCTCGCCTTCATCACCCACTTCGGTCTGGTCATCGGCGTGGGCGTCGAAGGAACCGGCAGTTATGGGGCCGAACTGAGTCGAGTTCTGCGGACAGCAGGACTCCCGGTCCACGAGGTCAACCGACCCAACCGTCAAGCGCGGCGCCTACGCGGAAAATCGGATCCTTTGGACGCCTACCAAGCAGCTGAATCAGTCTTGGCGGAACGAGGCACGTCGACGCCGAAGACCAAGGACGGCCCCGTCGAATGCCTCCGGGTCCTCCGCGCCGCTCGCAGCTCAGCGATGAAGGCCCGCACCATCTCCATCAACCAGATCAAGGGAATCCTCGTCTCCGCTCCCGAGCAAGTGCGCAGCCGGTTTCGCGCACTGACGAGCGCACAACTCATCCCGGCGTTGGAGCGCTCCCGTCCAGTGGGAAACCTCACGGACCCTGACAACGCAACGGCCCTCACTTTGAAGAAACTCGCCGCCCGATACCGATTTCTCGAGCGGGAGATTCTTGACACCGATGCAGGGCTGGCAGAGATTCTCCGGGACTGCGCGCCGCTGTTGCGGGACGTCCCCGGTGTTGGCATCGAAGTAGCGAGCCAGCTCCTCGTCACGGTGGGCGACAACCCCGAACGCATCGCCACTGAAGCGCAGTTCGCGGCCCTTGTCGGCGTCGCCCCCATTCCAGCCTCATCCGGCAAGACGAGCCGGCACCGGCTCAGTCGCGGCGGCGACAGAGCCGCCAACGCGGCAATCCACCACGTCGTCGTCTCACGCCTCGCGACCGACTCCCGGACGAGAGAATATGCGGCCCGACGAACGGCTCAAGGCAAGACCAAGAAGGAAATCATGCGCTGCCTGAAACGATACGTTTCCCGGGAGCTCTACCGTCAGCTAACCAACCCGCAAGCGGCGCCCTCGATCACCGACCTACGCACCGCGCGCCAGGAACTCCACATCACCCTCCGCGAGGCTCCAGGACACTTCAACACCTGGCCTGGCACCCTCTCCCGAATCGAACGAGGACTCAGCCGAGACGATAACCTCGCTAGCCAATTCCGGGACTGGCTCCATGAGCAAAAGGAAACCCAAAATATTAATTGACAACTATAGGAGCATCACGTAGGGCGGGACCGGGGAAGGGCTCCAGCGCGGACAGCGACGGCTGACTCAAACGCTCGAGACGGGTGGCCCTTGTTCTCCTACTCGGAGACGGGGGCCACCCGTGTCGAGCGCCCACCGCGGGTTCGACGTGGAACTCGGACCGGCCTGCGCCTCATGATGTACCGATTGAGGACAAACGCGATGACGGCGAGCACGGCGAGAGCTCGGGACTGGGGAAGGGCACCGACGCCGGCAGCGACAGCTCACTCAAACGCTCGACACGGGTGTCCTCTGTTCTCCTACTCGGAGACGGGGGCCGCCTGCGTCACCTTTGCTCGTCTCCCTGAGCTGTGCGGCTGTTGCAGCCGCACAGCGATCGCGAGCAAGACCGTGCCCGTGACGGCGATGGCGAGGTCCAGGCCGAACACCATGACCGTGAACGGCGGGATGATCATGAGGGCCGTCGACACGCTGATCCGCCAGTCGCTCACCTCCTGGCGGTCGCCGGGGCGCGCCCGGACCGGCCGCTCGAACCGGCCGAGCAGGCGGGAGATGGCGATCAGCGCGGCGATGGCGATGGCGAGGACCACCGGACGCGTCCACCACCAGGCAACGCTGCCCGGTACCGGCATCGGCAGCGGAGTGAGCAGCAACAGCCCGACGATGAGCGCGAGCACGGGCAGGTGCCAGAGGTAGATGGTCATCAACCGGGCGCCGATGGCGGAGACCAGGGCCCGCATCGGCCCGGTGCGCATGAGCCTGCCGAGGAGCGGGTAGAAGAACATCAGGAGGGAGAACTGGCCGACGGCGAGGAGGATCAGCGCGACCGTCGGCGGGTTCAGGTTATCGATCATGTTCGCCGAGTAGAGCCCCAGGCCGGTCAGCGCGGCGAGCACGGCGTAGCTGGCGGCGGCGAGCAGGAGCAGGCTCGGCCGGGACCTGGCGAACCAGCCGTCCGCCGCCCAGATGCCCAGCTGCTGGATGAACAGCCAGACGAAGATCATGTTGAGCAGCCCCAGCTCCGGGACGCCGCTGATGGTGCGAACCAGGTCGAGCACCACGGCGCCGACGAAAAGGCCCGTGATCGTGCGCACCGGGGCCCGGGCGTGCAGGGAGGCCATCCCGGGCAGGTAGGCCTGGCTGAACGTGTACGCGGCGAGGAACCACAGCGGCGACGCGACCCCCGTGGCGATCGCTGCGATGCTGCGGGGGTCGAGCCCGGTGAGATGCATGACGAGGATGGCCGCGGACAGGAAAGCGAACAGGGGGACGGTCGGCCTGGCCAGGCGCTGGAAGCGCCCCCGGATGAACTCCGCCGCGCTCCCGCCGCGCGCGTCGATCCGGCGCCAGGCCTGCACGCCGACGAAGCCGCCGACCGCGAAGAACAACGGCATGACCTGCGCGATCCAGGTGACGGGCGCGAGCCACGGCTGGAGCATGAGCGTTTGCTCGATGACCAGCCCGTCGCCGCGGGTGACGGATGCGCCGAGCATGAACAGGTGGCCGACGACGACGAGCACAAGGCAGATCACCCGCGCGAGATCCATCACCGGGTCGCGCCGGGCTGTTTCGCCGGCAGCCGCACTGCCGGCGACTGGAAACGCCTTCACATTCTTCAACACCCACCTCCGCATGGGCTGGATCGCCATTGCGCTCAGTGTGGCATTGATTCCCCTGCGGGGTCTGCCCCGGTTGAGGCCGTAACTAATTTCTACTCATATCAGTTCGCCATCAACATTAACTGAACCTTCTCCGACCCTGACGAAAGCGTCGGCGGGCGAAAACAGTCACGCTGCCCACGGCGCTGAGTTGGTCGCCGCGGATATGAATCTGAGCCCGGGCGCGGGTCGTGCTGCTGCGGTTCGTGTCCTACGGATCGTCCTTTCGTGAAAGATGCCCACCAAAGGGGATGTCAACGCGGGCGTTGTCTTTCGGCATTGAGGCAGGCCCGGACCTGGGAGCCTCTAGTCTGATCGGAGGGGGCAACGGTGCAGGGATTCATGCGGTGGACGTTGGTCTCGGTGATGCGCGCCTGGCGGTCGGAGCGGTAAACCGGTTGGGCTATGTCCCTCGAGCCCAGGATGCACCTCAGGTGCACTCCGCCGGAATTGACTGCGACCGAGTCCTGGTCTTCGGCGCCGGTCCGGCGGCTGGATGGGGTGTGCTCAGCCACGACTGAGCTGCTGCGGGGATTTCGGACAGCGGAATTAGTGGATTCTTCTACGCTGCCAAGTCTGGCTGTTGATAACCATAGTGGACTTCGTTAGGCCGCCGGTAACCGAGCGCGGAGTGCCGGCGTCGGCTGTTGTAGAACCCCTCGATGTAGCGGATGACGTCGCTTCGAGCTTGTGATTTGGTCGCGTAAACGGTTCGGTAGACGCGCTCGTTTTTGAGCATCGAGAAGAACGATTCCGCCATGCTGTTGTCCCAGCAGACGCCCGTGCGTCCCATCGAGGCGCCGCTTACGACACCCGCTCCGCCAAAGCCTCCTCCGCGCTCGTCGGCTGGCACCAACGAGCACTCTGGCCCACCCTCGACTCGCTCAAGCTCCGTGCCGGCCTGGCCGGATGCCGCGACCGCAGCGAACACCGCGAACCCCACGCCGGCCCGGCACGTTTCACCGCGACCGACAAATACCTGCGATACGTCGACACGAACATCTAGCCTTCCTGGCTCTCAACTTACGGGTTCACTCCGGCCACCAAATTCAAGAAAGAAGGAACCCGACGCACTGACGCCGTTGGAACATGTTGGCTGCCGCAGCGCATCGGCAAGAACGTTCTTGAACGAAAACAAGTGTAGTTTTCGGGTTGAGGAGATGGCGTCCTGCCGCTGGTCGATGCGCTCAGTCTCCAGGTGAACACGATGAAAGTGAGACCCCATGGCACGCGTCAGCGGAAAAGCAGCACTTGTCAGCGGCGGTGCGCGCGGCCTGGGAGCCGCGCAAGCCCGACTCCTCGTGCACGAGGGAGCGAAGGTCGTCATCGGGGACATCCTCGACGATGACGGCCGGGCCCTCGCTGCGGAGCTCGGCGACAGCGCCCGGTTCGTCCACCTCGACGTCACGAAGCTCGAAAACTGGCAGGCCGCGGTCTCGGCCGCGGTCGACAACTTCGGCGGCCTCAACATCCTCGTGAACAACGCCGGCATTGTGAATTTCGGCACCATCGAGGAGTACACCGTCGAGGCCTGGGACGCGATCATCGGGATCAACCTCACCGGCGCATTCCTCGGCATCAAGGCAGCAACCCCCGCGATCGTGAAGTCCGGGGCCGGATCGATCATCAACATCTCGTCAACGGCCGGACTGCAGGGATACGAAGCGCTCCCTGGATACACCGCCGCCAAGTTCGGCCTGAGAGGCCTCACCAAGGCCGTCGCACTGGACCTGGCCAGGTACAACGTTCGCGTGAACTCCGTGCATCCCGGGGCCATCAGGACACCGATGACCGAGGGGCTCAACCTGCCTCAGAACCACGTCGCGCTGCACCGCATAGGTGAACCCATCGAGGTAGCCAACCTCGTGCTCTTCCTGGCCAGCGACGAGTCGAGTTTCTCCACCGGCGCGGAGTTCGTCACCGACGGCGGCGAAACAGCAGGCCTCTCCCACTACACGGACAAAGTCCCCTGGAACGCCTCGCCCGAACAGCTGTGACCGGGCCGGGCTGGCCTTCTCGACGAGTTCAACTACGGCCTACGCCTAGGCTCGGGGGCGTCGGACCAACCGAAAGAACTGCCCGGCAAGGGGGCGGTTTCTAGCGGTCGTCGCAACACTGCGGTGGATTAGGCCGGGATCAGTAGATCACGGATGCGCTCCGCGGGCGTGTCCCAGTCGAGCGTTTTGCGTGGTCGGCCGTNGCTGCGCCGCGTGACAACGGGCACAAACTACCGCTAATCTAACCCCGCGACCTGGGGAGCTTCGATGAGCAGGCGGTTTCTAGCGGTCGTCGCAACACTGCGGTGGATTAGGCCGGGATCAGTAGATCACGGATGCGCTCCGCGGGCGTGTCCCAGTCGAGCGTTTTGCGTGGTCGGCCGTTCAGCTCTTGGGCGACGTGCTCGAGCTCTTCCAACCCATGAGTGGAGAGGTCAGTGCCCTTGGGGAAGTACTGGCGCAGCAGTCCGTTTGTGTTCTCGTTCGATCCGCGCTGCCAGGGACTGGCCGGATCACAAAAATACACCGGCATGTCGGTGGCCACGGTGAACGACTTGTGGGTCGCCAACTCCGATCCCTGATCCCAGGTCAACGACCCGCGCAGGTGTTCCGGCAGCGTCGCGATCGCAGCCACGAGACCGTCGCGGACGGCCTCGGCGGTATGGCTGTCCGGCAGGTGCACGAGCATCACGTAGCGGGTGGTGCGCTCGACGAGGGTGCCTATCGCGGACTGGTTTGCGCTGCCGGTGATGAGGTCGCCCTCCCAATGGCCCGGAACGGCACGGTCCTCGATCTCTGGCGGCCGGTCGGCAATCATCACCATCGGGTCAGCGAACCGCGGTCGGCGGACCTGCCCAGTGTTCTGGAGTTTCCGTCGGGCCCGCCCGGTACGCAGCGCCGCCTGGACCTCCTTCTTCAAGCCACCGCGCGACTGGAGGTAGAGGGCCTGGTAGATCGTTTCGGGTGACACACGCATCTCCTGATCATCCGGGTAGTCCTTGATCAGAGCATGACTGATTTGCTCGGGAGACCAGCGAATCTGCAGCTTCCTCTGGACGAATTCGCGCAGTCCGGACCCCGCGACCAGCTTCACATCCTTCGGCCGGGGCCGGCGCCCGGCGGCGGTGCGGTGGGCGGCATAGGGCTCATACGTGCCCGTGTCGGTTTGGTTGCGGCGCAGCTCCCGGCTGATCGTCGATGGTGCCCGCAGCATGGTCTGCGCGATGGAACGGAGTGATGCTCCCGTGGCCGACAGGTCCCGGATTCTCTCCCTGTCCGGCAGTGACAGATACCGCGGGTCCAGCCGCCTCTCC
>NZ_SOHO01000072.1:0-79379 GCF_004403225.1 Cryobacterium sp. Sr8
CACCAGCCGGCACCGTCGGAATCAACATCCCCGACACAGCCGTCACAAACTAACCCGAGTGGCTCCACTCAGCTTGACATCGCGCGCGTTGGGAAATTGAAGGTACTTTGTCCGCAACTCAGCGTGGAGGCGGGTGGCGTTCGCTTTAGGGGGTGTGCGCGAGGCCCACGGGCAGGGTCGGAAGGTCGGCGCGCATCGCGATCAGCGCCCGGGCGTGGGCGTCGAGGCGCTCGTCCTCCGCGCTGGCGAGGGGGAGCGGGCGCACCGGCTCCGCGCCGCCGTCCGCCCCGCGGGAGACAAAGATGCTCATGCACTGGGTGGTGAGCTGCAGGTCGTGCGGGGTGCGGGGGCTCCCGGAGCGTACCCGGATGCTGATGTGCATGCTGCGCGGTCCGGTATGGATGAGCCGGGCATCCACCTCGACGATGTCGCCGATCCGGATCGGGCGGTAGAAATGGATGCCGCCCGAGTACACCGCCACCGCTGCCTCAGAGCTCCAGCTCGCCGCGCAGGCGTAGGCCGCCTCGTCGATCCAGCGCATGACCGTTCCGCCGTGAGCCTTGCCGCCCCAGTTCACGTCGCCGGGCGCAGCCAGGAAGCGGAAGACTGTGCTGGGGGTCGTGCCCTCGTCCGAATAGAGCTGGTCGCGCATGGCGGCCTGGATGCGCCGGCGCGGTTCGAGCCGTTCCCTCGCGTTCCGCTGCAGCGCCTCGTCGGCCGCCGAGCGCGGGCGCCACTCGGGGACCTCGCGCGGGCGGCGGGCGTCGTCCATGGCCACGAAGACGAGAATGCAGTGTGTCGCCGGCGTGTACCGCCGCTCGCGGACATCCGTCGTCTCCACCGTGACCAGCACGTGCATGCTCGTGCGGCCGGTGTGGATGATCCTGGCGTGCACCTCGACGAGCCTGCCCGGCTCGATCGGCCGCGTGAAATGGACGTTGCCGACGTACGCGGTGACGCAGTAGGAGGCGCTCCAGCCGACGGCGCAGGCGTAGCCGGCCTTGTCGATCCACTCGAGTACGCTGCCGGCGGCCACCGTGGTGCCGGATGCGGCGACATCCTGGGGATTGGCCATGAACCGCAGGGTGATGCGGTCGC
Organism: Cryobacterium sp. Sr8; assembly: GCF_004403225.1. Classification (NCBI taxonomy): domain Bacteria; kingdom Bacillati; phylum Actinomycetota; class Actinomycetes; order Micrococcales; family Microbacteriaceae; genus Cryobacterium; species Cryobacterium sp. Sr8. The sequence goes on from NZ_SOHO01000072.1 coordinate 1,099, forward strand.
TCTGCTCGGGCTCGGGCTCGGGCTGGGCGGCGGGCTCGGGGACGGTGGCGGCGGCGGGCTCGGGGATCGTCACGGGAACTCCAACTCTGGGCGGCCGGGTGCTCTCTGTCCGGTCCCGGTCCCAGAATCGCACATCCGGCAGCCCCGCGGGCGGGTGTGACGCGCCGTCCCCGCGGATGTCGGTGGACGTGATTAGCGTGGATGCAGACAGGAGGAGGGCAGGCATGGGCGATGGTGCGAACCAGGGCAGCAGCGTCCGTTTTCGCTGCGGGCACGGTGCCCCGCCGGGCGAGGCGAGGATCACCCTCCAGCGTGACTGCCCGCTCTGCATGCTCCTGGCCGAGACGAAACGCCGCCGCGCTCAGCTGCTGCGGAAAGTGGCCCCCGGCGGTCGCGCGGCCCTCGCGGCCGAAACCCGCATCGGGGCCTCCTACGAGTGGATCTGCGAACGCGGGCATTCCCGGTTCGAGGCGAGCGTCCGTGAGGCGCTCACCGGGCCCGGTTGCCCGAAGTGCCGGGCGAACGCGCAGGCGCCGTCCGCACGGTTCGAGGGCGGCATCCCGTTCATGAAACCGGGGCTGAAGACACGAACGTCCATGACCGAGCAGCGGCTGCGGATGCTGCTGGCCGAGCGCATCCGTCTGCCGCACCGGGTCAACGCCGTGCGGATCAGCCGCACCTTCTACGGCAAGCCCGAGGTCTGGCCGGACATCATCATTCCCGCGCTCAAGGTCGCGATTGAGTATGACGACCCCGGCCGGGACGGCACGGCACACCGCGGGCTGAAGGAGGCGTCCGACAGGGAGAAGGACGCCGCGCTCGGCGAAGTCGGCTGGGAGGTCATCCGGGTGCGCGCCGGCGGGCTCGGTGAACTCGGACCGCACAGCATTGTCTGTGCCGGCATCTCGATGGCCGTCGTCGACCGGATCGTGGAGCTGCTGCGCGAGATCCGCGGCGACGAACCGGTGGACGCGATCCTCGTCGACCGAGGCAGCTCAGCCGACTGAGGGAGTTCAGCCGACGCTGGTCTCCATCGTCAGGACGCTGGTGCCGTCCACCTCCGACAGGGACAGCAGCACCTGCGGCGCGCCGAGCTCGGCCAGCGAGTCCACGTGCGTGCCGCCGCAGGGGATCCGCACGGTCTGCTCCGGCAGTTCGCAGACCCAGTACCGGCGGTCGGTGAGCAGATCGCCGTCGCGCTCAATCCGCACGGCGGCGCCCGAGGCGACCCAGCCGGCCAGGGCCGCGTTGATCGCGTCCTGCACCTGGGCCAGGTCGTCGGCCAGGCCCTCCGTGACGAAGCCCTTCTTACGCAGGGACTTGCCGAGACGGTAGGTATCGGTCGATCCGTTCTCGCGGATGAGGGAGACGTTGATGGCCACCCCGTCGAAGTCGGGGTTGCCGAGGCCGTCGGCGCGGGTCTCCTTCTTCCAGCGGTCGGCGACGGCGCGGTTGAGCGCGAGCGAGGCCACGTGGCAGCCGGTGTGGCCGGCCGACGTGCGCAGCCGGGCGCCGGCATCCACGGACACGCGCACCGGGTCGCCCTCGGCCGCCAGGGCGCCGCTCTCCAGCACGTGCACCACGACAAACGCCCAGCCCTCGGTGCCCTTGCCGACCGGGATGTCCCGGCCCAGGTGCAGTTCGGCCCCGTCGGTTGCCCCCACGATGGCGTCCACGACGGTGTGGTCGATCTCCCCGATCCGCAGCACGGCCGCGTCGGCGCCCTGGTCGGGCCAGCCGGCGTCGACGGGGTGCACGCTCGTGGCGTCGAGGAGCACGGCCACCCGCCCGCCGGGCAGCACCTCGGCATGGAGGACCGTCGCTGCGTTACGCACCGACCCGGACGGGTAGAGCACAACGGTGTCCTGGGTGGGGAGCGTCATGGGGACCTTTCTTTCAGCAACAGGGCTTTCGGGAAAACAAAGGTGCTGCCCCGTCTTGCGAGGCAGCACCCGGTGATGGTGGAGGAGACAGGCCTTAGCGCTTCCTGGCCTTCTCGGTTTCGCTCGACTTGGCCTGCTTGTCGGCCCTTTTCTCCTTCAGCGATTTTCCAGCGACCTTCTTGGACGCATCCTTCTTCGGTGATTTGTCAGCCATGTGTACCCCTTCGAACCGAGCCCCGGCGGCATCCGTTTCCTCGACCCTACGCGGGATCGCCCGAATCGGCGCGTCGGGCGTCTAGATGCGCTTGCCGGAGCCGCGTCCGAGCGCGATCGGCAGCGCCATCAGCGGGCCGATGGAGCGGCGCTGCAGGCGGCGGGCCGGACCCCAGACGAACTGCACGAGCGACTGGGCGAGGATGGCGCCCGCCGCCAGCGCGGCGGCGACCGCGCCGGCCGTCAGCAGGCTGAGCAGCCCCTCGATCTCGCCCTCCGACACCTGCAGCAGGCCGCGGAACAGGCTCAGTCCCGGCACGAGCGGAACGAGCGCCGACACCATGATGACCAGCGGCGGCGTGCGCACGATGCGCGCGGCCACCGCGGCGAGCAGGCCGACGCCGACCGCGGCCGCGCCCGACGACCAGACCAGGCCGAAGCCCGCGTTCGCTCCGGCCAGGTAGAGGAATTCGGCGACGGCGCCGAGCAGGCAGACCACCCAGAACGCGCGCCAGGGAACCTGAACGGCGAGCCCGAAGCCGATGACGACGACAACGGATGCCACCAGCAGCAGCGGCAGGTTGGCCAGCGTCAGGGCCACATCCGAGTCGACCCGCAGCCCGAAGCCGAGCCGGCTGAGCATCAGCGACGCCCCGGCGACACCGGTGACCAGACCCCCGGTGATGACCATGGCTTCCAGGGCGCGGGCGGTTCCGGTCAGGTAGAACCCGGACAGGGTGTCGTGCACGGCGCCGAAGGTGGTCACCCCGGCCAGGAGCATGATGATCGCGGCGACGACGACGAGCGACGGGTTGGCGCTGGGGTCGATGACCTGCACGAGGGCCGCCAGGATCGGTCCGATCGCGCCGCCGACCACCGTCTGGTAGAACACCGGGACGCGGCGGTTGTCCAGCATGGTCGTGATCAGGTCGATGATGAACGCGGCGACGAACGCCGCCAGGATCACGACCGGTCCGCCGCCGATCAGCACGGCCGCGCCGGCACCGACCAGGCTCCAGCCGACGCGGCGGAACAGCATCGGAACCTGCGGCTTCGCGCTGACGATCGTGGCCAGTTGTTTCCGGGCGTCCGCGACATCCATCGGGTTCTCGAGGATCTCGGCGATCAGCTCGGATGTCGCCGTGAGCTTCGCGTAGTTCAGCGACCGGTATTTCACGTTTCGGCTGCGCGAGATGGATTCGTGCGTGGCCGGATCCTCGTGGGTCAGGTTGATGATCGTGTGCGTGATGTTCGCCTCGGTGCCCTTGAGGCCGTAGGCGCGCGTGATCGCCTCCATGGCCGCCGTGGCATCTTCCGCGCCGGCGCCGGCGGCGAAAATGACTTCGGCCAGGCGCATGGTGAGGTCGAGGACGGCCCGGGTGTGGGCGGCGGTGTCGATGATGCCGATGCTCGAGGTTTTGGTCATTTTGCGGGTCCAGAGTCAGTGAGCGGTCCGAGCCAGGCCGAGGCCACGGTGGAGTGTGCGGATTCGGCGTCGGAGGGGTGGAACAGGCCGGCGAGCACGTCGCGGTACAGCCGTCCGAGCTCGTTCCCGGCGAAATACGAGGAGCCGCCGCTGACGCGGAGCGCCTGGTCGACCACGTGCTTCGCGTTCTCGGTTGCCCGGTGCTTGAGCCCGGCGAGCCTCGGGTGCCACTGGGCGCCGTGGTCGGCGAGCGCGTCGACGTCGCGGGCGAGCGCGTCGATCTGCGGGTAGATGCCGTCCATGGCGATCGCGGCGTCGGCGACCCGCCAGCGGATGTCCGGGTCCTGGTCCAGGCTGTGCCCGTCGTTCTTCAGCGAGGTGCGCCGCCCGGCCGCTTCCACGGCGAGCTCGAGCGCGCGCCGGCCGATACCGGTGTACACGGACGCCAGCAGGATCTCGAAGGTCGCGAAGATGGCGAAGATCAGCGGATCGGAGTTGGGCCCAGGGTCGAGGCGGCGGAACACCCGGTCGGGCCGGGCGTACGCGCCGTCGAGCACGGTGCTCCGGCTCTGGCTGGCCCGCATGCCCAGCGTGTCCCAGTCGTCCTTGACGCTGACGCCGGGGTCGCTGCGGTCGATGAACGCCCAGACGATCTTCGGGGCGCCCGGCGCCGAGGAGTCCAGCCCCATCACGCCGAGACTGGTCCAGGCGGGGGAGAGGGAGGTGAAGACCTTGGTGCCGAAGAACCGGTAGCCGCCGCCTTGCTGCGGGCGGGCATCCGTCGTCGACCCGAACAGCACGAGGTCGTTGCCGGGTTCGCTCACGCCGAAGCCGAGGACCTCGCCGGCCGCCGCGCCCTCGAGCAGGAAGGCGAGGCTGTCGTCGCCGCGCTCGAGCAGCGCCCTGGCCACGCCGGTCCAGACGAGGTGCATGTTGACGGCGAGGGCGGTCGCCGGCGCGTGCGCAGCGAGCCGGATCTGCTCGCGCGCGACCTGCTGCAGGGTCAGGCCGAGTCCGCCGAAGCCGGCCGGGACGAGGGCGCGGAGGTAGCCGGCCTCGGCGAGCTCGGCGAGGTCCTCGGTGAAGAAGACGTTGTCCCGGTCGTAACCGGCCGCTCGCCCGTGAATCCGCGCCAACAACTCGTCGCTCAGAAGCGGCGGAGTGGCAGGCGTGGAATCGTTCACACCTGCCAGCCTATGCAGCCTTGCGCTTCCTTGTTGACAGCCAGACGATCAGCAGCACGACCGCGCCGATCGCGCCGAGCACCGCCAGCCAGGGCAGCAGGAATCCGATGGCCACGAGGGCGCCGCCGAGGGCCGACATGAGCGCGTTCCAGCCGGCCAGAAGGCCGTCCCAGAAGTTGTCCGGATTGGGCGGATCGACCGTGCCCTCGGAGTACAGCTCGAGGCTGATCGTCGAGAAATCGACCTGGTCGGCGAGGTAGTCGCGCTGCGCCTGAAGCCCTTCGAGTTCACTCTGCCGTTGCGACAGGGCGCTCTCGATGGCGATCAGGTCGGTGGCGTCGGTCGCCTTGGCCATCAGGCTGAGCAGCCGGTCGACGGAGGTCTGCAGCGATGTGATGCGGGCCTCGATGTCCTGCGTCTGCTGGGTGATGTCCGTGGAGTTCAGCGACACCCTGTTCACGGTGCCCAGCTTCTTCAGCTCGACGACGGCGTTGTCGAGCTCGTCGGCGGGGATGCGCAGCACCAGGTTCGCGCTCGCCGGCTGGTCGTCGACGCTCGGGTTCTCGGTGCGGCTGTCGACGCGACCGCCCGCCTTCTCGGTAATGTCCGCGGCGGTCTGGGCGGCCGTGATCGGATCCTTCACCGTGAGCGAGACCGTTCCGGTGGTGATCACGTCGCGGTTGTCCGTCACGACCTCGCCGCCGCCGGTGACTCCCTTGTCCGGGGCCGGCTCGCCGGTGACGCCGCCGTCGCTGACCGGCGGTCCGGAACTGTCGCTCGACCCGGATGACGTGCATCCGGAGAGGAGGAGCGCCGCGAGTACGATCGCGGTGGCGGCCAGGGTTCGCTTCATGCCTCACAGTATGGCCACGCGGACGGCCGCTGTCTGGATGTTGTCTGGGAGTCCAATCACAATTCGGCGTCGAGGTTCGAGGTTCGAGGGGCGGGCGGCTGCGGTGTCCCGCGCCGGGTGGGACGCGCGGAGCGAGAATGTCGACCGGCGCGGCCATACTAGACGCATGACCTGGTGGGCGGATCTCGCGGCAGTGTTCGGCCGGCGCCGTCCACCGCTCCTGCACGTCGCCACCGATGAGGGGTCAGGTCCCGTGGTTGTCCTCGTGCACGGGATCGCCTCGTCGTCGGTGACGTTCCGGAACATGGTCCCCCTGCTGGTGCCGCGACACCGCGTGATCGCAGTGGACATCCTCGGCTTCGGCGAATCGCCCGCGCCGGAGAACTCCGAGTACACCCTCGAAGACCACGTGGCCTCGCTCGAGGCCACCATCCGCTCCCTCAAGCTCGACGAGCCGTTCACCCTCGTCGGGCATTCGCTGGGCAGCCTGATCGGATCCCGCTACGCCGCGAAGAACCGCCGAAACGTCTCCGGACTGGTGCTGGTCGGCCCGCCGGTCTACCTCTCGCCGGCCGATATCGGCGACCCCCGCGTGCGCGGCCGGGTGACCGCCTACCTGCGAGCCTACGAATTCCTGCGGGCGAACAAGGACTTCACGCTCGCCAACGCGGCCATCATCTCGCGGCTGCTGCCCAAGGGGATCTTCGAGATCACCACGAAAAGCTGGACCCCGTTCGTGAAGTCGCTCGAGCATTGCATCGAGTCGCAGACCGTGGTGAGCGACGTGGCGAGCCTGAACATCCCGGTCGCGGTCGTCTACGGGTCACTCGACGCATTCATCGCGCCGGGGAGCATGACGGTGATTGAGCGGATGCGGCACGTCACCACGTACCGGGTCGAGGCGAACGACCACCTCATCCGGCCGCGCCTGGCGCGGACCGTCGTCCGGGCGATCGAGGAAGCCGGATCGAGGGCGATCTCCGCGTCGGCCGCCGGAGACTTGCGCCGCCCTCCCGTCGACTGAGCGGTGCGGAGCGGCGCGGCGGCCGCGGCACCTCGCGAGGGCGCGCGCGGGTGGTTAGGCTGGCGTCATGGAGAAGCGAACCCTCGGCAGGACCGGGCGAACCGTATCGGTCATCGGACTTGGAACATGGCAGCTGGGAGCGGACTGGGGCGACGTCTCCGAGGCCGACGCGCTGGCCGTGCTCGCGGCATCCGTGGACGCGGGCGTCACCTTCTTCGACACGGCAGACGTCTACGGCGACGGGCGCAGCGAACGCCTGATCGGCCACTTCCTCGAGGTGGATGCGCCGGGCCAGGACATCACGGTCGCGACGAAGATGGGACGCCGGTCCGAGCAGCTGCCGGAGAACTACGTGCTGGCCCACTTCCGCGAGTGGACCGACCGGTCGCGCGCGAACCTGCGCACCGACAGGCTCGACCTCGTGCAGCTGCACTGCCCGCCGAGCTCGGTGATCGAGTCCGACGAGGTCTACGACGCGCTCGACACCCTCGTCAGCGAAGGCGCGATCGCCGCCTACGGCGTCAGCGTCGAGACCTGTGACCAGGCACTCGCGGCCATCGCCCGGCCCGGGGTCGCGACCGTGCAGATCATCCTGAACGCCTTCAGGCTCAAGCCCCTGGACGAGGTGCTGCCGGCGGCGCGCGCGGCCGGGGTGGGCATCATTGCGCGGGTTCCCCTGGCGAGCGGGTTGCTGACCGGGAAGTACACCCGCGACACGAAGTTCGCCGAGACCGATCACCGCAACTACAACCTCGACGGCAGCGCCTTCGATGTGGGGGAGACCTTCTCCGGGGTCGGCTTCGAGACCGGGCTGGCCGCGGCGGCGGAGTTCGCCGCGCTCGTGCCCGAGGGCCTGACGCCGGCCCAGGCGGCGCTCGCCTGGGTCGCCCAGATCGACGGCGTCAGCAGCGTCATCCCCGGCGCGCGTTCGATCTCGCAGGCGCAGGCCAACGCCGCGGCCGGACGCGCGGAACCGCTCAGCCTCGCATTCAACGAGGGTGTTCAGGACATCTACGACCGACTCCTTCGCGAGAACATCCACTCTCGGTGGTGACCGGCCCGGGGGAGGCCGCTGCGACGGATGCGCGGGGCGATCGCTCGCCCGCGCCCGCGAAGCGCGGGCTCGGGCCCGCCTTCGCCAATCTCTTCACCGCCAGTATTGCGAGCAACCTCGGCGACGGGATCGCCCGCACCGCGATGCCGCTGCTGGCGGCTCGGCTCACCGACGACCCTCTGCTGATCAGCGGGATCGCCGCCATGGCGATGCTGCCGTGGCTGCTCTGCGCCATTCCCGCCGGCATCCTGATCGACCGCATCGACCGGCGCAAGGCCCTCGCGCTCGCCGACACCGTGCGGATGCTGCTCGCGGTCGCGCTCTGCGTGCTGAGCGCGACGAACGGCCTCACGATCTGGTGGCTGTACCTGGTCATCTTCGTCTACGGCGCCTTCGAGACCGTGTACGACGGGGCGACCCGCGCGGTGGTGCCGAGCATCGTCGCCCGGGTGGATCTGCCCCGGGCGAATTCGCGGATCGAGGCCGGCGAGCTCGTCGTGCAGAGCTTCCTGTCCGGGCCTCTGACCTCCCTGCTGTTCGCGGTGTCCGTGCTGATCCCGCTGGGCGTGAACGCGCTGGCCTTCTTGGGCGCCGCCGTGCTCGCGCTCCTGCTGCCCAAGGTCGCCTCGGGCCGCCAGCACGCCGCCCTGCTCGACACGCCGCAGCTGGCCTGGTACCTCCAGTTCGTCGACGGCTACCGGTTCATCGTGAAGAGCCGGATGCTGGTGACGCTCTGGCTGGTCAGTACCGCGGGCGGGCTGGCCTTCTCGTTCGCGACGGCGAGTTTCGTGCTGTTCCTGCTCGGGCCCCTCCGGGTGCCGGAGGCCGCTTTCGGCGTGTTCATGCTCTCCGGGGCGGTCGGGGGGATCGTCGGCTCGGTCCTGACGGCTCCGCTGAAGAACAGGCTGAACGCGGGCCCGACGATGGCGCTCATGCTGCTGCTCAGCGGCAGCACGCTGATCCTGGTCGGCGTCTGGCCGAACGTCTGGGTCGTCGGAGTGGCCTTCGCGCTCTCCAGCGGGTCGATCACGGTCTGGAACATCCTCGTGATGTCGCTGCGGCAGAGCATCATCCCCGGGCACCTGCTCGGCCGGGTGCACGGAACCTGGCGCACCCTGCTCTGGGGGGCGATGCCGCTGGGCAGCCTGCTCGGCGGGCTCGTCGGCCGGGTCGACCTCGCACTGCCGTTCATCATCGGGGGAGGGGTCGCCACGCTGCTGGCGGTCGCCTTCTTCCGGTTCATCACGAGCCTGCCCAACGCGGAGGACGTGCCTGACCCGATGGGCCCGGCCGCGCTCGTGCCGCTGGGCTAGGCGCTCGGCAGCGCCGGCCTCGCGGTGGGCCGCGCGCCGGCCTGGCGCCGGCCTCTCGTGCCGCCCCTATCCGTGGTCGTCGGGGTCCTTGCCGGTGCGCTCGCCGGAGTCCAGCGCGGTGATGGCCGCCAGGTCGTCGGCGGTCAGGCCGAAGTCGAAGACGTCGATGTTCTCGCGGATGCGGTCCGGTGTCACGGATTTCGGAATCACGACGTTCCCGAGCTCGAGGTGCCAGCGGATCACGACCTGGGCTGCGGTCTTGCCGTGCCGGGCGCCGATCGCGTCGAGCACGGGGTTGCCGATCGCGCGCCCTCGGGCCAGCGGAGACCAGGCCTCGGTCAGGATGCCGTGGGCCGCGTCGTACCGGCGCACCTCGGCCTGCTGCAGCCAGGGGTGCAGTTCGACCTGATTGACGGCGGGGACGACATCCGTCTCGCGCAGCAGCCGGTCGAGGTGGTGCGTGTGGAAGTTGGACACGCCGATCGAGCGGGCGCGCCCGTCGGCCCGGAGGGTCTCGAGCGCGCGGTAGGTGTCGATGTAGCGGTCCTGCCGCGGCGCGGGCCAGTGGATGAGGTACAGGTCGACGTAGTCGAGCCCGAGCCTGGCGAGGCTGTCGTCGAAGGCGCGCAGGGTCTCCTCGTAGCCGTGCTGGTCGTTCCAGACCTTTGTGGTGACGAAGACGTCGCCTCGGGGAAGACCGGACCGGGCGATGCCCCGGCCGACGCCGCGCTCGTTCTCGTACATCGCCGCGGTATCGATGTGGCGGTACCCGGCGTCGAGCGCGACCTGCACGGTGTCCGCGGCGAGGGCATCCGTCACCTTGTACACGCCGAGGCCGAGCTGCGGAATGCTCCGCCCGTCATTAAGCCTGAGCCACGTATCCATGCCATCCATTAAACCAACCCTCTTCCGCCGAACTGTGAGTTTGGCACCTTCCCGACGCCCACGAAGGTGCCGAACTCACAGTTCGGCGAGGGGAAGTGGGCGGGTCAGGCGCGGCAGCCTCGGGCGGCGAGGGCGGACCGCACCCGCCGCAGCAGCTCTCGGCCGCCGTCCCGCAGGTCGTCGTCGGTGATTCGGATGACGCGCCAGCCGGCGTCCTCGAGCCGCTCCCTGCGCGTGATGTCGCTGCGGAAGCGCAGGCGGTCCGTGCGGTGGATGTCGCCCTCGTACTCGATGCACAGCCGGAATTGCGGCCAGGCGAGGTCGACCCGCGCGATGACGCGACCCGCGGCATCAGTCACTTCGAAGTTGGCGACCGGCTCGGGGAGCCCCGTGTCGACAAGCAGCATCCGAACCTCGGTCTCCTTGGGGGAGTCGACCCGGGCCCGGGCGAGCGCGGCGGCCTCCCGCAGGGCTCGGCAGCCGCGGCGCCCCTTCAGGTGGGCGGCGGCCGCGCGGAGGTCCTGCGGCTCGTAGCGCGGCGTGGGGCCGGCGCAGAGGAAATCGGCGACCGCGACGAGTTCGCCCCGCGTCAGCAGGGGGCCGAGGTCGATCCAGGTCTGCAGGGGGGAGGTGACCGGCAGCAGGTCCAGAAGCTCGACATCCATCAGGCCGGCCTGCAGTTCGTGCCCGACGATCCCCGCTACCTGCGGCGGCCGGTTCTTCGCCGGCACGGTCACGTGGAGCACGCGGGCGTGCAGCAGCCGGCCGGGCAGCGGCATGCCGTGGAGCACGGCGGCCGTGCCGTGGCTGAACACGTGTGTGGGCGGCATCCGGGTCGCATAGGCGCGGCTGAGCTCAAGCACCGACGTCGGCGCGGGTGCGACTATGCGCAGCCCGCGGTACGGTTTGTCGAGATCGGGGCCGCCCAGGCGGCTCTTACCGAGCCCCAGTTCCCGGGCCCGGCGAACCGAAAACGGTTCGTCGGCGAGTTCGGGCGGGAGCACGATTCGGGCGGCCATGCCCATGATGATGACGGATGCGCGCGCCCTCGTCCGAAGTTGTCCACACCCCCTCGCCGAACTGTGAGTTTGGCACCTTCCCGACGCCCACGAAGGTGCCGAACTCACAGTTCGGCGTAGGGGGCGAGAAGGTGAAGGGAGGGCTAGGAGACCTGGATGGTGCGGATGGGCTCGGTGTCGGGGATCGGGCCCACGTCACGTCCGCGCAGGTCGGGATGCCAGCGCCTGCCGACGGCCGGGATCAGCGTGCCCAGGGCGGCGAAGGCGGCGGCGGCGATGATCGCGGACGTGGGCCCGGAGTGGTCGATCAGGAAGCCGGCGACCGCGGAGCCGAGGGCGGCCCCGATCAGCTGGCCGGTGCCCACCCAGCCGTACGCCTCGGCGGTGTCGCTGAACTTGACGCTCGCCGAGACGATGCCGAACAGCACGGCAAAGGCGGGGGCGATGCCCACGCCGGCGAGCAGGAGGGTCACCGAGAGCCACCAGAAGCCCAGGCCGAAGGAGGCAAGCACCAGGCCGACCGTGACGATGAGCATGCGCCCGGCCAGCGCCCACGGCCCGATCGGGGCGTGACCGAGGGCGAGGCCGCCGATCAGTGACCCGATCGCGAAGATGCCCAGGACCCAGCCCGAGTCCGCGCTGCCGTGGCCGAAGGCGGCGACCACGCCGGCCTCAACCGCGGCGCATGCCGCGACGAGCATGAAGCCGACGATCGTGCTGAGCAGCACCTGCGGCTTCTTGAGCACGGCGCCGATGGTGCGCTTGCTGCGCGGGATGCGCACCCGGCCGACCTCCGGCAGCGAGACGAACCAGAGGCCGCCGCCGACGAGGAAGACCGCGGCCAGCAGGATGCCGGCCACGGCGCTGACCTGGATGGCGACGAACGTGGCGATCACGGGGCCGAGCACCCAGATGATCTCCTGCGCCGAGGCATCCAGCGAGAACAGCGGGGTGAGCTGGCGCGAGTTGACGATCTTGGGGTAGATGGTGCGCACGGCCGGCTGGATCGGCGGCATCGACAGCCCGGCGAGGAACCCGATCAGCATGACCCCGTAGACCGCCAGCGGCAGGAGGGCCATCAGCACGATCGAGATCGTGCAGACCGTCATCGTGACCAGGATGACCGGGCGGATGCCCCAGCGGCCCATCAGCCGGCTGGTCAGCGGGCCGGCGATGGCCTGGCCGATGCTCATCGCGCCGAGCACGAGGCCGGCCGCGCCGTACGAGTCGTAGACCTGCTCGAGGTGGATGAGGAAGGCGAGCGAGAGCATCCCGAACGGGAATCGTGCCGTCAGCTGGGCGCCGATGACTCGGGCAACGCCCGGCGTCTTCAGAAGGCTCCAGTAACTGCTCACAAGCCCTAAGTCTATTGGCGGAAGGCCCGCAGGAAACCGCCGTGCGGGAGCGGGAAGAGGCGCAGAACCGCCGCCGCGCGCGGTTTCCCTGTGTCGCCGCAGGGAAGGGCCGAACGGGTAGCCTTGGCCTGATGCGAACCCTGATTTCGGCCGAGGAGCTTGCCGCGGCACTGACCGGGAGCGGCGACATCCGGGTGCTGGATGTGCGCTGGCGGTTGGGCGGCCCGCCCGGACGGCCCGAGTACCTCGCCGGCCACGTCCCCGGCGCCGCGTACGTCGACCTGGACGAGGAGCTGGCCGGCCACGGCGCGCCGACCGACGGGCGGCATCCGCTGCCGTCCATCGACGCGCTGCAGGCGGCCGCCCGCCGGTGGGGCCTGAACGACGGCGACACGGTCGTCGTCTACGACGGCCTGGGCAACCTCTCCTCCGCCCGCGCCTGGTGGCTGTTGCGCCACGCCGGCGTGCGCGAGGTGCTACTGCTCGATGGGGCGCTGGCGGCCTGGCGCGCCGCCGGCCTGCCGCTCGCCCGCGGCGAAGAGCCCGTCGCCCCCGGCACCGTCACGCTCGCCTACGGCCGCCTGCCCACGCTCGACGCGGATGCCGCAGCCCGTTTCCCGGGCACCGGCCTGCTGCTCGATGCCCGGGCCGCCGAACGCTACCGGGGCGACACGGAGCCGATCGACCCGCGGGCGGGCCACATCCCCGGCGCGATCAGCGCGCCGACGGCCGAGAACCTGGGCCCGGACGGCCGCTTCCTGCCCGCCGGAGAGCTCCGCGCCCGGTTCGAAGCGCTGGGGGCGACGGATGCCGCCGACGTCGGCGTCTACTGCGGCTCCGGTGTCACGGCCGCCCACCAGGCCGCGGCGCTCACCATCGCCGGTTTCCGGGCGGCGCTCTACCCCGGCTCCTGGTCGCAGTGGTCGAACCTGCCGGGACGGCCCGTGGAGACGGGCGATACCGGGAACTCGGTCCGACGAGCATAGCCGGACGCACAGCGGCAGCCGGCGACCGGTATGGCTACTCCAAAACGTTATCTGCGCCGGAATCCGCACGTGAAGGGTTGTATTAGGCTCGTCCCTGTCGCAATCCCGAACGCGGATCAATGATGAACCCGCAGCACCGCCAACTACGAAGAAGGTCTTGCCATGCGCGCAAAATATGCACTCCCGGCCATTGCGGCCGTGGCCGTCCTCCTGCTCAGCGGCTGCGTCGACAACTCGACGCCCAGCCCCGGTGGATCCGCGGGTGAGCCCACGACCAGCGTCACCAAGGATGATGCCGCCGCCGCGCTGCTCCCCGCGAAGATTGCCGATTCCGGCACGCTCATCATCGGCACCGACCCGACCTACGCGCCGAACGAGTTCAAGGACGAGGCCGGCACGCCGATCGGCTGGGGCATCGAGATCGCCGCCGCCGTCGCCGCCAAGCTCGGCCTCGAGCCCGAGTACCAGGTGTCGAAGTTCGACAACATCATTCCCAGCGTCACCGGCGGGAAGGTGAACATCGGGGTCTCCTCGTTCACCGACAACGTCGAGCGGGAAAAGGTGGTCGACTTCGTCAATTACTACACCGCGGGCATCCAGTGGGCCTCGGCCAAGGGGAACGATGTCGACCCCGACGACGCCTGCGGCCTGAAGGTCGCCGTGCAGGCCACCACCTACGAGCACACCGACGAGGTGCCGGCCAAGAGCGAGGCCTGCCTCGCCGCCGGCAAAGAACCGATCGACATCAAGCCGTTCGACACCCAGGATGCGGCCACCCAGGCCGTCGAGCTCGGCCAGACCGACGCCATGAGCGCCGACTCCCCGGTCACCCTCTACGCCATCGCGCAGACCGAGGGCAAGCTCCAGCTCGCCGGCGAAACCTTCGACGTCGCGCCGTACGGCATCGCGGTCGGCAAGGACTCCGGTCTGGCCGAGGCGATCCAGGCCGCGCTGCAGTCGATGGTCGACGACGGCTCCTACGCCGAGATCCTCGACGCGTGGGGCGTTTCCGATGGCGGCATCGACGAGATCACGATCAACGCAGCCGCGAACGGTTAACGCGTGAGCACCGAGAACAACAGCCGTCCGGCGGCGGGGGCCACCCCGTCGGCGGGCGGCGCGGTGGAGTCGGAGCCGATCAAGGCGATCCGGCTCCGGCATCCGTGGCGCATCGTCTTCGCCGTCGTGCTCGTTATCGGCTTCGTGTTGTTCATCGTCGACGCTGCCGGGCGGGAAGCCTACAAGTGGGACTTCGTCGCGAAGTATGTCTTCGACCGCCGGATCAGCGAGGCCGCCCTCAACACGCTGCAGCTGACCGTCTACTCGATGGTGATCGCCATCATTCTCGGCGTGATCCTGGCCGTCATGCGGCTGACCCCGAACCCCGTGGTCAACAGCCTCGCCTGGTTCTACCTGTGGGTGTTCCGCGGAACTCCGGTGTACGTGCAGCTGGTGTTCTGGGGTCTGCTCTCGATCATCTACTCGAGCATCGACATCGGTATCCCGTTCATGGAGCCGTGGTTCTCCTTCGAGACCAATGCCGCGCTGAGCACGTTCACCCTGGCGATCATCGGGCTCGCCCTCAACGAGGCGGCCTACATGGCCGAAATCGTGCGGGCCGGCCTGCTCTCGGTGGACAAGGGCCAGGACGAGGCCGCGACCGCGCTCGGCATGACCTGGTTCCAGACGATGTGGCGCGTCATCCTGCCGCAGTCGATGCGGGTGATCATCCCGCCGACCGGCAACGAGGTCATCTCGATGCTGAAGACGACCTCGCTCGTGACGGCCGTGCCCTACAGCTTCGACCTCTACACCCGCTCCCGCGACATCTCGGCGGAGACGTTCACTCCGATTCCGCTGCTGATCGTCGCCTCGATCTGGTACCTGTTCTTCACCTCGATCCTGATGGTGGGCCAGCACTTCCTGGAGAAGCGCTTCGCGCGCGGCGTGGGCGCACGTGAGGACCGCAAGATCGACACGATGTCGGGCACCCTCACCGGTGCCGTTCCGCTGGGCTCCGGCCAGCCCACCGTCGTGCGGCCGCCCGGCGACGGGCCACCACCGACCGAGCCTGGAGGACCGCGATGAGTGACGCGACCACGCCGATCGCGGCAGCGCGGGCGCCCATGGTGCTGGCCGACCGTGTATCGAAGAGCTTCGGGTCGAACGAGGTGCTCAAGAGCATTTCGCTCGAGGTGAAGCACGGCGAGGTCATGTGCCTCGTCGGACCCAGCGGATCGGGCAAGTCCACGTTCCTGCGCTGCATCAACCACCTCGAGGTGGTCAACGCGGGCCGCCTGATGGTCGACGGCGACCTCATCGGTTACCGCGAGTCCGGCGGCAAGCTCTACGAGCTGGCGCCCAAGGATGCGGCCAGGCAGCGCCGCGACATCGGCATGGTGTTCCAGCGCTTCAACCTGTTCCCGCACATGACGGCGCTGGAGAACGTGATGGAGGCGCCGCTGCGGGTCAAGAAGGTGGCGAAGTCCAAGGTCGAGCAGGATGCCCGCGCCCTCCTGGCCAGGGTCGGCCTGGCCGACCGCGCGGACTACTACCCCGCGCACCTGTCCGGCGGCCAGCAGCAGCGGGTCGCGATCGCCCGGGCGCTCGCGATGGAGCCCAAGCTGATGCTCTTCGACGAGCCGACCAGCGCGCTCGACCCCGAGCTCGTCGGTGAGGTGCTCGACGTGATGAAGGGGCTCGCCAAGGAAGGCATGACGATGATCGTCGTCACGCACGAGATGGGCTTCGCCCGCGAGGTCGCCGACTCGCTCGTGTTCATGGACGGCGGCGTGGTCGTGGAGTCCGGCGATCCCGACGAGGTGCTCTCCAACCCGCAGCACCGGCGCACCCAGGCCTTCCTCTCGAAGGTCCTCTAACCCCCTTCCCTCATCCATCCCCACCACCCACTCCCGCGAAACTGCAGTTGTGCGCGTCATTCGGGTGTTTTAGCGCGCACAACTGCGGTTTCGCGGAAGGGATGAGCCGGGGCGGGGCTAGAGGATGGGGCGCTTGCCGGTCCAGCTTGTGCCGATGCGCAGGGCCGTGCCGAGCGAGGTTCCCCGGCCGGGATAGCGCAACAACTCGCCGGTGGCGGACTTGATCGCGACGAGGTCGGTGAAGCCGTCGCGGTCGAAGTCGCCCACGCCGACCAGGTCGCGCATGGTGTTCCAGCTCGTGCCGATGCGGCTGCGCGCGCCCAGGACCGTGGCCGTGCCCGGGTAGAGCCAGAGCTCGCCGGTCGCGGTCGTCCGCGCGGCCAGGTCGATCCGGCCGTCGCGGGTGAAGTCGCCGAGGCCGACGAGCTCGCTCATGGCGTTCCAGCCGCAGCCGAGACGCACGCCGGGCAGGAGCGACGTGCCCCGCCCGCGGTAGTAGTACAGGCATCCCGTCGACTTCGCCACGGCAAACAGGTCCGGGTAGCCGTCGAGGTTGATGTCGCCGCTCGGGGTGATTTCGCGCATGCCGTTCCAGC
Organism: Cryobacterium sp. Sr8; assembly: GCF_004403225.1. NCBI lineage: Bacteria > Bacillati > Actinomycetota > Actinomycetes > Micrococcales > Microbacteriaceae > Cryobacterium > Cryobacterium sp. Sr8. Next base: position 17,769 of record NZ_SOHO01000072.1, read on the forward strand.
CGGAGCCGATTGTCAGCCGGGAGGCGAACCCCGAGCCGGTACCGCGGTAGAGCAGCAGGGCGCCGGTGGCGGGATCGCGCGCCAGGACATCCTCCTTGCCGTCCCGGTTGAAGTCACCGAGCCGGCTGATCGAGTCCAGGCCGTTCCAGCCCGACCCGATCCGCGTCGGGCTGCCGAGCCCGGTGCCGTTGCCCGGGTAGAGGAACAGGTAGCCGGTGGCGGTCTGGCGGGAGATCAGATCCGACCAGCCGTTGCCGCTGAAGTCGCCGAAGGCAGTCGCGGGCATCGGGGTGACGTCGAGCTGGTTGCGGTCGACCTCGAGAGTCTTGCCGCCCCAGGTTTCCGGGCCGCCGGTCAGCGCCGGGTTCTGGTACTGCTTGATCCTGCGGTGCGGCCAATAAGTGCTCGGGATGGCCGGGTTCAGGGTCGTGGCGACGCCGTCGTAGCGGGCGAACCACAGGTAATCGGGGCGCACGTACGCGGTCGATCCGTAGACGGCGACCTGGTCGACGACCCCGGAGGAGAGGCTGCTGTAGAAGCCGGACAGGAAGCCGAGGTCGTGCAGCCTGGCGGTCCAGGCGCTCTGGAAGGTGAGCACCGCCTGGCGGCAGACCGGATCGGTGGTGCTGTACGCCTCGATGTCGTTGAAGATCGCGCTGCCGCGCTCCAGGCTGAGAGCGCTCGCCCGGGCAACCGCGTCGTCGGCGGCAGCCCGGCCGGATGCCGCGGCGTTCGCGGACGTGAACCGGAACTCCTTGTTCGACGTCGTGCAGTACGGCTGCAGCCCCAGGTAGATCGGCACCAGGTGCCAGCCTGCCGCCTGCTGGGCGCTCACCCAGGCGGGAGTGAGCTGCGGCTGGGTGCAGAACCGGTTGACCCCGCCGATGTAGATGCCGACCGCCCGGTAGGGGGATGCGGTCAGCCACGCGGCCATGAGATCCGGAGCCGGCGCGGAGCACGCGTCGAAGCCGGGTCCGGCATAGGTCCCCGGAGCGGGGACGTTGACCGCGGCCGGGAGTGCCGCGGCGGAGGCCATGGGCGCAGCCGACGCCTGCGCCTGCGCGGTGGCTGCAGCGGTTGCCGCAGACTCCGCCGTGGACTGCGTGGACTGCGTGGACTGCGTGGACTGCGTGGACTGCGTGGACTGCGTGGACTGTGTGGCTTGACTTGCCTGCGCGGCCGGCGCGATGAGCGTCGCAGCCGCGAGCGTGGTCGCGACGACGGCCGCGAGCGCCCGCCATGATCTGTCCATGGCTATCCCCGATCCAGCGTCCCACTCCCGCGTGGGGCGATGAGGCCATTGCAGCACCACACCGCGCGGGAGGCAAGGAGGACCTGCCCGCGCTGAGTCGCGGACACCCAACTGAGTTGCGGAGAAACACCCTTCAATTTCGAAATGAAGGTACTTTGTCCGCGACTCAATCGCGCGCGGGAGCGCGGGAGCGCGGGAGCGCGGGGGCGCGGGCGGGACGCGGTGAGCGGGCGCGAGCGCGGGAGGCCGGCTCAGCCCGCGAGTACCTTTTGGATGCGCTGCAGCGAGACCGATTCCGCGGCCTTCAGTTCCTGGGCGAAGAGGCTGATCCGCAGCTCCTCAATCATCCAGCGCACCCGAACCAGGTGGGCCGGGGCGCCGGGCGGCAGGGGGATCGCGCCGCCGGCATCCGTGAACCTGGCCGTCGCGGCCTGCACCTCGTTCATCCAGACCCGGTCGCGGCTGGGGTTGTCGATGAGCTTGGTGATCCGGGCGGTGATGCCGGCCAGGTAGCGCGGCAGGTGCCGGAGCTGGGCGAGCCCGGTCGCGCTGACGAAGCCCGGGTAGACGAGGCCCTCGAGCTGCTGGCGGGCGTCGCTGAGCGCGGGGAGGAGCGCCATGCTGGTGGAGGCCTTGAGTAGCTTGTCGGCGGCCCGGCTCGCCGCGAGGACGCGGGCCACCAGGCCGACGGTCTCGAACATCGAGTCCATCACGACCCCGGAGACGCGGTCGCGGATGCTGTCGAACTCGGCCCGCATGAAGACCTGGCCGCCCGGCCGAACCCGGAACAGCACATCGTCGACGGATGCCGCGAGGCAGTCCTCGAACAGCGCCGCGGTGCTGCGGTACGGGCTGGTGGCCAGGCTGAGCTTCTCGGCGCCGGTGAGGTGCTGCTGCACGTACGCGGCCGGCGACGCGGTGGCGAGCAGCAGAAGGCGGCGCACGCCGGTCGGCAGGTGCCGGGCCTGCTCGGCCTCGGTGCTCATCATCCGGATCGCCACCGACGTGCCCTCGTCGACCAGGGTCGGGTAGCCGCGGATCGTGTTGTCGCCCTGTTTCGTGTCGAGGAAACGGGGGAGTTCGACGAAGTCCCAGGTGGTCAGGCCGCCGCGCTCGATGGCGTTCGGGGTGGCCGCGGATGCCGCCGCGACGCTCTCGCGGACGCGGCTGCCAAGGCGTCGTTGGAGTTCGCCGAGGTCCTTGCCGCCGGCGACCGTGCGGCCGCGCTCGTCGACGACGAAGAACGTCATCCGCAGGTGCGCGGGCAGGCGCCCCAGGTCGAAGTCCGCCGGGGCGACCGGCACGTAGGTGAGCTTCTGGATGAGCGAGGCGAGCGTCTCGGTGAACGCGGTCTCGCTGACGGCGGAGCCGGTGGAGACGGTCGACACCGCTCCGGGCGCAGGCGGCAGTTCGGTGAGCAGTCGGGTCGCCCAGTCGGCCGCCGGCACGACGTTGCGGCGAATCGCCTTCGGCAGCGACTTGATCAGTGCGGTGACCAGCTCGGCCCGGAGCCCGGGCACCTGCCAGTCGAAGCCGGCCGGAGACATCCGCGCCAGCAGGGCGAGCGGCACTCGCACGGTCACTCCGTCGTCCTCCGCGCCGGGTTCGAAGCGGTAGCTGAGCGCATAGCGCTGGTCGCCCTGCTGCCAGGTGGGTGGGAAGAGCGACTCGTCGACCTCCGGGGTGTCCTCGGCGACCAGCGCGTCGGCGGTCATGGTGAGCAGGTCCGGCGTCTCGAGCCGGGCCGTGCGCCACCAGCTCTCGAACGACCGGGTGGAATTCACGTCGGCCGGGATGCGCCGCTGGTAGAACTCGAAGATGGCCTCGTCGTCGAAGAGGATGTCGCGGCGCCTGGTGCGCTCCTCGAGTTCGGCCAGTTCGGCGCGCAGCTTCTTGTTCGCCAGGTCGAACGCCCACATGCCGGGGCCGGCAGCCGGACGCGACGCGGCGGGCCGGCCGGACCGGTCGTCGCCCCTGTTTCCGCCGCGGTTGGGCCCCTTGTCGCTGCGACCGCCGCGGGTCTCCACGGGGTTGTCTGCGCGGTGGTCGGCCCGGCCCCGATCCCATTCGCCCTCGACCAGCGCGTGCCGGATGAACAGCTCGCGGGCGTAGGCGGGGTCGACGCGGGCGAACAACACACGCCGCCTGGCCACGATCGGCACCCCGTAGAGGGTGACCCGCTCGTAGACGACGGCCGCTCCCTGCTTCTTCTCCCAGTGCGGTTCGGAGTAGCTGCGCTTGCAGAGGTCCCCGGCGAGCGCCTCGGCCCAGGCCGGGTCGACGACGGCGTTCATCCGGGCGAACAGGCGGCTGGTCTCGACCAGCTCGGCGCTCATCACGGCGTTCGGCTGCTTCTTCGCCAGCGCCGAGCCGGGGAAGAGCACGAAGCGCTGCTGCCTGGCGCCGATGTAGTCCTTCTTCGCGGTGTCCTTCAGCCCGATGTGCGAGAGCAGGCCGGCCAGGAGCGACCGGTGGATGCCGTCGGGGTTCGCGCTCGGCTCGCCGATCTGCAGGCCGAGCGGCTTGGCCAGCTGCCGAAGCTGCCGGAAGACGTCCTGCCACTCCCGCACGCGCAGGTAGTTGAGGTACTCGGTCTTGCACAGGCGCCGGAAGGCGCTCGAGCCGAGTTCCTTCTGCTGGGTCTCGAGGTAGTTCCAGAGGTTGAGCAGGCTGAGGAAGTCGCTCGTCGGGTCGGCGAAGCGGGCGTGCTGCTGGTCGGCCTGGGCCCGGCGCTCCAGCGGCCGCTCGCGCGGGTCCTGGATGGTGAGCCCGGCGACGATTGCCATCACCTCGCGGCTGGTGCCCTGGGTCTTCGACTCGATCACCATCCGGCCGAAGCGCGGGTCGATGGGCAGCTTCGCCAGCTGCTGGCCGACCCGAGTGAGTTTCGCTGCGCCGGCCCCGGTGGCGCCGGGGGCGACGGCGCCGAGCTCGGCGAGGAGGTCGAGGCCGTCCTTGATGCCGCGCGAGTCCGGCGGAGTAAGGAAGGGGAACGCGGCGATGTCGCCCAGGCCGAGGGAGATCATCTGCAGGATGACCGCGGCCAGGTTCGTGCGCAGGATCTCCGGCTCCATGTACTCGGGGCGGCGGGTGAAGTCCTCCTCGGAGTACAGCCGGATCGCGATGCCGTCGCTGGTGCGGCCGCTTCGGCCGGATCGCTGGTTCGCGGATGCCTGCGAGATCGCCTCGATCGGCAGCCGCTGCACCTTGGAGCGCACGCTGTAGCGGCTGATCCGGGCGGTGCCGGCGTCGATCACGTACTTGATGCCCGGCACGGTGAGGCTGGTCTCGGCCACGTTCGTGGCGAGCACGATCCGGCGGCGCACGCCGGCCACGGCAGAGGGCTGGAACACGCGGTGCTGGTCGGCGGAGGAGAGGCGGCCGTAGAGCGGGAGGATCTCGGTCGGGCTGGTTCGGCCGCTCGAGGCGAACTTGCCCTGCAGCGCGTCGGCGGCATCCCGGATCTCGGTCTCGCCGCTGAGGAAGACAAGCACGTCGCCGGTCGACTCCCGTTCGAGCTCGTCGAGCGCGGCGGAGATGCCCTCGATGTAGTCGCGGTCGACGGCCGGCGCGGCATCCGTCGTCTCGTCCTCGTCCATGGCCTCGGCGACGAGCGCGCGGTAGCGGATCTCGACCGGGTAGGTGCGGCCGGAGACCTCGATCACCGGCGCCGGGGTGCCGTCGGCTGAGGCGAAATGCTTCGCGAAGCTCTGCGGGTCGATGGTCGCCGAGGTGATGATGAGCTTGAGATCGGGGCGCCGGGGCAGCAGCTGGCGGAGGTAACCGAGCAGGAAGTCGATGTTGAGGCTGCGCTCGTGCGCCTCGTCGATGATGATCGTGTCGTACTTCCGCAGCATCCGGTCGCGGTGGATTTCGTTCAGCAGGATGCCGTCGGTCATCAGCTTGATCCGGGTGTCGGCGCCGACGCGGTCTGTGAAGCGCACCTGGTAGCCGACCGTCTGGCCGACCTCCTGGCCGAGTTCCTCGGCGATGCGCTCGGCGATCGTGCGGGCGGCGAGGCGGCGCGGCTGGGTGTGCCCGATGCTCTCCCGGCCGAGCTCCAGGCAGATCTTGGGCAGCTGGGTGGTCTTGCCCGAGCCCGTCGCGCCGGCGAGGATGACGACCTGGTGGTCGCGGATGGCGGCGGCGATGTCATCCCGTCGCTGGCTGACCGGCAGTTCGGCGGGGAAGGTGATGGCAACGGGGAGCATGGCACCCCAATCGTACTTCCCGGGCGCGATGGTTCCCCGGCGCGGGCCCACGGCGGACCCCTGACCCTCTGCTGGTGCGCCATGACCCGGAGGCAGACGGCACGACCGCGTTCTATGCGCGGGACTCCGACCGGCCGCTCGTCGACCTCGTGCGGAGCGGCATTCCCTTCTCCGGCCTCGCTGCGCGCGGCGCCACCCGCGAAGAGGCCGTGGCCGGCGCGACGCTCACCCCGGCGCCAGCCCTAGGCTGGACCCATGACGAATCCGGTACCCACCCTGACCCTCAACGACGGCCACACCATCCCGCAGCTCGGGTTCGGCGTGTTCAAGGTCGACCCGAACGAGACGCTCCGGATTGTCTCGGATGCCCTCGAGGTGGGCTACCGCCACATCGACACCGCGGCGATCTACGGCAACGAGGCCGGCGTCGGCGACGCACTCGCGAACTCCGGGATCGACCGCTCGGAACTGTTCGTGACCACGAAGCTGTGGAACGACCGCCAGGGTACCCAGTCGGCATTTGACGCGTTCGACGAGAGCCTAGAGAAGCTCGGCCTCGAGTACGTCGACCTCTACCTGATCCACTGGCCGGCTCCCGCCAACAACAAGTACGTCGAGGCCTGGAAGGCGCTCGAGCAGATTCGCGAGTCTGGCCGCGCCCGCTCGATCGGCGTCTCCAACTTCCTCGTGCCGCACCTCGAGCGTCTGCTGGCCGAGACGGATGTCGTGCCCGCGGTCAACCAGATCGAACTGCACCCTGCCCACCAGCAGCCGGAGGTCACCGCGTTCGCGCGCGCCAACGGCATCCAGATCGAGGCCTGGGGCCCGCTCGGCCAGGGCAAGTACCCCCTGTTCGACGAGCCCGCCGTGTCCGGTGCCGCGGCAGCGCACGGCAAGACCTCGGCCCAGGTCGTCATTCGCTGGCACCTGCAGATGGGTAACATCGTCTTCCCCAAGTCGGACCGGCGCTCGCGGATGGCGGAAAACTTCGACGTGTTCGACTTCGAGTTGAGCGCCGCGGAGCTCGCCGCGATCACCTCCCTCGAACGTGCCGGCCGGGTCAGCGCGCATCCGGACGAGGTCAACTGACCCTCGGCCGCGGCTGGGGCGATGCGCCGCAGGGCGAGCTCGTCGATCAGCAGATGGCTGGTGAGGCCACGCACGAGTCGCCCTGAGGGTGCGACGACGTCGTGATCGATCCGTCCCGCGCCCAGACGACGGACAGTTCGAGCAGCACCGCCATGCTCGGATTGCCGCCCACCGACACGGTCCCACGCACGGTGGCGTTGACCCGCAGCCCGGTCCTGGCCAGGGTTCCCGGGCCGGCGCAGGCGCTCGTGCCGGTGCGGTCGGCGTTTTGCACAATGATGCAATACTGACCCGTTCCGCGCCGGGCGACGTAGACGCCGAACCCGGCCCCCGGAGGCGCCGCACCGACGCTCCGAATCGAGTCGTGGCTGAATTCGGCGCCGAGGTACGGCGCCTTCCCGTCGGCGAAGTCCGCCGGCTCGTCGAAGATGCGCAGGTAGTCCTGCTCGGGTGCCTTGGGGTCTGCCGCGCCGAGAGCCCCGGGCCCGGTGCCGATGCCGGCCGCCGGGGCGGCCGCTTCGGGGAGGTCGGCCGGGCCAAAGAAAGCCGGAACCACCAGCGCGGCGACGAGCGTGCCGACGAGCGCGCCGGCGGCGACCAGGAGCAGGGCGAAGCGGCGCCGGGGCCGGGGGGCGCCCGGGTAGAGCCCGAATTCAGTCCTGAGCGATCGAGCCGTGGCAGATCCCCCCGGAACAGATCCCTGCGAGGCAGATCCCTGCGGCCTCCATCCGCCGGCCCCCGAGTCGTCGGCGTCTTCGGTCCCGAGGGCCGCATCGGTCGGGTCCGCCCAGCCCAGCGCGGCCGGCGGATGTGCATGGGCGGGCCCGTCGAGCGGGTCGGCTGCGTCCGCCCAACGGTCCGCTGTCGCGAGCGCGGCGTCGAGCGCGGCGTCCTCCTGTGCCTGCTCGCGCATCCGCTGACGAAGGCGGTGCTCGGTTTCCGTGGCGTGCACGGTGCGCAGGGTGATCGGGTCGACGAACTCCACGAGCGGCTCGGGGACCGAATGCATGCAGTACACCGCGGCCTTGAGTTCGAAGAGTTCTGCCGCCGGATCGGGTCGGCCGGAGGGAGTCGGCGCGAGGGGATTGGCCCTCCACCAGAGGGCATCTCGTACGTCGAACCGGCCGCGGTATGCGCTCCGTAGCCTGGTGAGAAGGTCTGAATCGTTCTGCGCAGCGGTCCACAGCCGTTGCGCCAGGATTTCCTGTGTCACGCCATAGCTTCTTTGTTCGAACGGAGCCCGATGGCGCCAGAATATCCCCCTCGGCCGCCGGTCAATAGGGGTACCGCGAACCGGTGCGGAGCAGAATGGAGCCATGCCGAACCGCCTTGCAACAGCGATCAGCCCCTACCTGCGTTCGCACGCGGACAACCCGGTCGACTGGCACGGCTGGGGAGCGGAGGCGTTCGCGGAGGCACGCGCACGAGATCTGCCGGTGCTCGTCTCGATCGGTTATTCGACCTGCCACTGGTGCCACGTGATGGCGCGGGAGAGCTTCAGCGACCCGGACCTCGCCGCCTACCTCAACGAGCACTTCGTCAGCATCAAGGTCGACCGCGAGGAGCATCCGGATGTCGACGCGAGCTACCTCGCGGCGGCCGGCGCCTTCATCGAGGGGCTGGGCTGGCCCTTGAACGTGTTCGTCACCCCCGACGGCCGGGCGTTTCACGCCGGGACCTACTTCCCGCCGCGGCCGATGCGCGGCCAGCCCGCGTTCCGGCAGGTGCTGGAAGCCGTGACGGAGGCCTGGACCACCAGGCGTGACGAGGTCACCGCCAGCGCCGCACTCCTGTCGGCGGCAATCACCGAGGGCATCCGGCGGCATCGCGGCGGCGGTTCGCTGCCCGACGCGGCCACGCTCGGACGCACGGTCGCCGAACTCGCCGCCTCCGAGGACACGACCCACGGCGGATTCGGCGGAGCCCCGAAATTCCCGGCGGCGCCGGCGCTCGCCTTCCTGCTGGCCCCGCCTGCCGACGGGCCTGCTGCCGGGCAGGCCCTGGCCCTGCGCGCCCTCAAGCGGATGGGGGCGTCCCCGCTCCGGGACCCGGTCGAAGGGGGCTTCTTCCGTTACGCCGTGAACCGCGACTGGAGCGAACCGCACTACGAACGGATGCTCTACGACAACGCCCAGCTCCTCGAGCTGTATACCCGCGCGTGGCAAGTCACCGGGGAGCAGTGGGCGCGCTCGGTCGCGGAGGGTGTCGCGGACTTCCTCATCACCGTCATGCAACTGCCCGGCGGCGGCTTCGCCAGCGCCCAGGACTCCGAGAGCACGGTGGACGGCCACCGCGTCGAGGGCGGCTATTACGCGCTGGACGCCGAGGGCCGCGCGGGCGAAACCCCGCCGGCACTCGATGCGAAGGTTCTCACGGGCTGGAACGGGCTCGCCATCGCAGCGCTGTCCCTGGCCGGATTCGCCTTCGACAACGACACGTTCACCGGCGCCGCGCGACGGGCCGCCGACTTCCTGCTCGAGCACCACCTCCCGAAGCGCGGACCGCACGATCGCGGCACCCTCGTGCGGGCGTCGATTGACGACCGGGTTTCGACGGCCCCGGCCACCCTGGAGGACTACGGGATGTTCGCACGCGGACTCCTTCACCTGGCCCTGCTGACGGGGGAGAGCGGCTACGCCACTGCGGCGCGCCGGCTCATTGACAGCACGCTAACCCCGGCCACCGACAGTCCCGCCCGGGCCGACACTTCCGCCCGGGCCGACACTGCCACCGACACTGCCACCGACAGTCCCGCCCAGGCCGACACTCCCGCCCCGGCCGACGTCCACCCCCTGGCGCAACCGTTCACCGCCCCGAACGGTCCCGACCCGGTGCTGGCCGCGCAGGGCCTGGCCCTGGATGCCGATCCGTCCGAGGGCGCCTACCCCTCCGGGCTGAGCGCCACCGCGGACGCCGCGGAGCTGCTCTACCTGCTCACGGCGGAGCGTCGGTACCGCGCGACCGCGGAGCGCGCGATGGGAACATTCGCCGCCCTGGCCCCGGCCCGCCCGCTCGCGTTCGGGGCAGCGCTTCGGCTCATCGCGCAGTTGGCTGCGCCGGTCGAGCAGCTCGTCGTCATCACGCCCGCCGCGGCGCCCGGCCGCGAGCCGGAGGACCCGGCCGGCCTCCTCGCCGCCGTTCGCCGGCGGGGGAGTGGACTCGTCGCATCCGTCACAGAGGCCCAGGCCTCCGCCTTCGCCGCCTCGGGATTCGAACTCTTCGCGGAGCGCACCGCCCGCGCCGGAGCGCCGACCGCCTACCTCTGCCGCGACTTCGTCTGCCGACTGCCGGTCACCGATCCGGCAGGCCTGGACCCGGCGGGAGGCCGGCCATGAGCGTCGAACCCGGGAACATCGCCCTCAAACGGATCTACGACGACCCGGCCGACGACGACGGATGCCGCGTGCTGGTCGACCGCCTCTGGCCGCGCGGGGTCTCTACCGAGCGCGCCCGGCTCGACGCCTGGCTCAAGGAGATTGCCCCGTCGACGGAGCTGCGCCGCTGGTTCCACAACGGGGGAGGCTTCGACGAGTTCGCGCTCCGGTACCGGGCCGAACTCGACGGGAACCCGGCGAGCGTGCAGGCCGTGGCCGAGTTGCGGGCGCTCGCCGCGGAGCGTGCGCCCGTGCGCGTCACCCTGCTCTACGGCGCCCGGGAGCGGCGCGACAACCACGCCCGCGTGCTGGCCGAGTACCTCGGCGCGGACCTGGCCGAACCCGCTGAGACTCCGTCACAGGTCTGACGCCCCGAAAATCAGGCCCGCCGCCGCCGCCGGGCGCTAGCATCGGGGCATCCGCTGCGATTCCGGGGCGGCGCCGCTGCTGAGAGGACTCCACCATGATTCCCGAAGTCAACATCTGGGCTGTGCTGCTCGCCACCGCCTCCAGCATGGTCGTCGGCACGATCTGGTATGCGCGACGGGTGTTCGGCACGTACTGGATGAAGGCCGTCGGCCACACCTCGGAAACCATGGGGGGAGCGGCCGCGCCGATCATCGTCACGGTCATTGTCAGCTTCATCACCGCGTGGGTGCTGGCCGGAAGCGCCGCGATCGTGCAGAATTTCTACGGGGGCAGCTTCCTCGCCAACACGGTCCTGACCGCGATCATCCTCTGGGCCGGCTTCACCGCGGCGCGCATGGTCACCCACGACGCATTCGATCGCCGACCGTGGGGCCTGACCGTGCTCAACATCGCCCACGAGCTGGTCACCCTGGTGGTTATGGCCCTGATCATCGGCCTGTTCGGGATCAGCGCACTCTAGGCCAGCGCCCTCCAGTCGAGCGCCCTGCAGCTGAGCGCACTGCAGCCCAGCAGCCACGTTGAGTTGCGGAAAAGGTACCTTCAATTTCCGAACGAAGGGGCTTTCTCCGCAACTCAACCAGCACACCAGGCACGCACGCAATCTCGACTCAGGCCGCGGCAGCGTACACTGGAAGAAGCGCCACCGCGTTCCGCCGGCTGCTTCGCTCTCGGTTTCGGACCTCTGCGCAGCGCTTCGGTGATACCGGACGCACTCCCCTTGGCATAGCGTGTGGTTGCCTCGTGAACGAGTGTTCCCACCCCCTGAGGAGGACCATGGCGACATTCGATCGATCAGACACACAGAGTGCGGATGCCCCGACGCCGCCGACCTTCTCCCTGAGCACCGAACCCGAACTGGTGCTGATCACGCCGGACGCCAGGACCCGCCGTTTCGATCGCGACGACCTGGTCGTGCGCAAGGGCGAAATCGCGCTCATCAACGGCAACTTCACGCCCCAGGAGTCCATGGTCAAGGACCTGCTCGCGGTGCGCGACGCGCTCGAGGCCGCCGGCATCGACTTCCTGCTCGTGCGCGGCGATGGCGGCCGCCCGGTCATCGCGGTCGACCGCAAGAGCCGCAAGGCGCTCACCCGGGTGCTCGCCTCGGCGTTCGCCAACGAGCCTTTCTACGCCAAGCCGCTGGACGGCGCCCGGACCGAGCCGCTGCTGCTGGCCGACGGCGCCCTCTCGTCGCTGCGCAAGTCCTCCGTCTTCCGCGTGTACCGCCCGCGGATCGAACCGATCGGCCGCCTCCGCTACGGCTCGCAGACCGCGTTCCAGCTGGAAATGTGGCGCTTCGGCGACGACGAGATCGTCGCCCCGGTCGAGAACCAGCTCATGCGCACCCGGATGCCGCGCTCAGAGGCCCGCGAAACCACGATCGAGCTCTACGGCCGAAGCTGGCGCACGCTGCAGAACATGTTCGACGACCTCGCCAGCGACATCAGTTTCGACATCGACATGGTCTTCTCCTGGGTCGACGGCTCGTCGACGGACTTCCAGCGCGAACGCGCCAAGCGGATGAAGGCCTACGTCGTGGGCGAGGGCGACGAGTCCGACGCCCGCTTCCGCCAGATCGACGAGCTCAAGTACGCGCTGCGCAGCGTCTACCTGTTCGCCCCCTGGGTGCGACGCATCTTCATCGCCACTGATTCGCCCGCACCCGAGTGGCTGGCCGACCACCCGAAGGTCACGCTCATGCGCAGCGAGGACTTCTTCCCCGACCCGAGCGTGCTGCCCACACACAACTCGCACGCGGTCGAGAGCCAGCTGCACCGCATCCCGGGCCTGGCCGAGCACTTCCTCTACTCCAACGACGACATGTTCTTCGGTCGTCCGGTCGGGCCGGAGCTCTTCTTCTCCCCGGGCGGCGTGACCAAGTTCATCGAGGCGTCGACTCGGATCGGGCTGGGCGAGAACGACCCGACCCGCAGCGGATTCGAGAATGCGGCGCGCGTCAACCGCGCCCTGTTGCACGAGCGTTTCGGTAAGGTCACCACCCGCCACCTCGAGCACACAGCGGCCCCCATGCGGAAGAGCGTCATGCGCCAGCTCGAGGCCGAGTTCCCAGAGGACTTCGCCCGCACGGCCGCGAGCCGGTTCCGCTCGGCGACGGACATCTCGGTCACCAACTCGCTGTACCACTACTACGCGCTGATGACCGGTCGCGCGGTCGCACAGACGCAGGCGAAGTCCCTCTACGTGGAGACGACCCTGCGGGTGGCGCTCCGCCAGATGAACCGCCTGCGCAAACGCCGCGACCACGACATGTTCTGCCTGAACGACGGAAGCTTCCCGGAAATCTCGGACGAGGTGCGCGTTGCAGCGGTGACCGGGTTCCTCGAACTGTACTTCCCGATCGCGGCCCCCTGGGAGAACGAAAGCCGGGTGAGCGGCGAATCCGTTATCGCAGGACCGGGATCGGTGTGGTCAGCGGCGGTTCACGGAACACTGGCAGAGTACCCGCCGGAGTGAACGTCACGTTGGCGGCGGCGAGCCGCCGGGCACTCTCGGTGGCATCGATGTAGTCCAGCGTGGGGTAGCTGCCGAGCGGCACGACCGAGTGCAGCACCGTGTCCTGATACACATGCACGAGGTTGAACGCTCGGGCGCCGTCGCGGCCCCGGGTGCCGCCGACGGGCACGTTGAGGTCCTGCGTGTAGCAGGTGGCCGACGCGACCGACACCGGGATGCCGGCGAAGGTCGCGGTTGACGAATAGTGCAGGTGTCCGGCGATGATGCTGCGAACATCCGAGCCGCGCACAACCCTGGCCAGGGCGCTTTGATCGCGCAACTCCACCGTCGCCGCAAGGTCGAGCATGCTCGGCACCGGCGGGTGGTGCATGGCGAGGATCGTGCCGTCGGGCGCGGGCATGCGGAGTTTTGTGGCCAGCCAGCTGAGGCTCTCCGGGGAGATCTCCCCGTGGTGATGACCGGGCACCGAGGTGTCCAGGGTGATCACGCGCAGTCCGTTCACGTTGTGTACGCGATTGATCGGATTCGTCGTGGGCAGCTCGTCGAGCAGGTTGGCTCGGAACGACGCACGGTCGTCGTGGTTGCCCATCACCCAGATGACCTGTGAGGCCAGACGTTCCGCCGCGGGCTCGACGATTCGACGCAGCCGATCGTAGGCATCCGGCTCGCCCTTGTCGGCGAGGTCGCCGGTGACGACGATCGCCTCAGGTCGACCGCCGGATGCCTCAACGTCGTCGAAGAGCCGGGCGAGGTGCGCCGCACTGTCCACGCTGCCGTAGAGGCGATTGCCTCCGGCGAGCAGGTGCGTGTCGCTGAGGTGGAGCAGGAAATGTTCCGGCCTGGGGTGCTCGGCCGTTCGAATGTTCACTGAGCTTCCATTCGTTCGGAAGTACGCACTCTGCGACGGCGCACTAACGGTACTGCCTCTATTGGAGCAGAAGAACATGAACAGGAGGTAACCGGCGCGCCCCCAGAAGAGAGGACAGAAAAGATGCGGCGACGGATCCGGCGCGTGATTCCGGCGCGGAGATCCCCGTGATTCCGGCGCGAAAACACGGGGCCCGGAGTGCTCCCCGGACCCCGTGTGGCCTGCTGGACCGGCGTTCGTACTACGAGCCGCTGGTCTGGCGCTCGCCTCCCTCTTTCACGGTCAGCCGGACTTCGTTCGAGCTCTGCACCTGGATCTTGCGCGGCATGGCCGAAGCGCTCACCGGCCCCGCTCATCGTTTCAGGACGTGACGGTTGCTCGCCACGGTTTGCTACGGGTGGGTCAGCCCGCCGGCCGTGCCCGGCAGCGGATGCCTGCCGTCTTCACCCTCGTAGGGCTCGGCTGGCTCGTGCGTCGCCTCGGCGGCGCGCCGACGTTCCGCCTCGAAGTCGCCCTCGAGCCCGGTGAACCCGTAACTCTCCGCGCCGGGCTTCGGCGACTTCTTCCGGAACGAGTTCTTGCCGGGCTCTGCGCGGGCTGCGCCTGCGCCGGTTGAATCGGCGCTGACAACAGCGCTGCGCTTGTCAGCGCTGGTGTCAGCGCTGGTTGAGTCTTCGCTGCCGGTCCTCCGGTCGCGTCGCCACGGGAACATGCTTTCACGGTACGCCGCCCTGCGGTGAAATCAAGCGGTGATCGCTGACCGCGAACGGTGAAACGAGAGGACTCCTCGCCCCGGCTAGTTTGCGGTGAGCGAGACCGTCACCGGCGTCGGGTTCGTGAAGATGTCGAGCACGGGGCAGTGCGCGTCCACTGCGGAGTGCAGCTCCGCGTAGCGCTCGTCCGACTCCGGGCCGGTCACCCGCACATCGAGGCGCACGGCGGAGAATCCGGGACGCACGGCGTCGTCGAGGCCGAACAGGCCATGCGCGTCGAGGTCACCCTCGGCCGTGGCCGAGATGGAGTCCACGCGGATGCCGAGGTTCTGCGCGTACAGGCGGTACACCACGATCTGGCACGAGATGAGTGCGCCCAGCGCGTACTCCACGGGGCTGGCAGCGATATCGTCGCCGGCCAGGGCGGCCGGCTCGTCGACGAAGAAGACCTGCCGGCCGGCGGTGATCCGGCTGGCAACGGAACCTTCGCCTTCTCCCTTGACCGTGTAGGAGAGCTGGGCGCTCCGGGCGTCGGCGCCGATCCGGTCCGCCCAGGCGGTGCCGGCGGAGACAAGGCGAGCGGCGCGCTCGTCGGCGGAAATGGAACGGGAGGATTCGATAATCACGGGGAGCTTCTTCCTGGAGAGTGTGGGGCGGGAACTTCAGAGTACGAACCATTGCGGCCTCCGCCCGACCCCGCGTTCACACGCCGTAACCCTGCGGGTCACACGGCGTAACCCTGCGGGTCACACGGCGTAACCGGCCCCCCCGCCCCCGGCTCCCTGCGCGCCCCCTCCGGCGCCCGTGCGCCGGCGCCCGTGCGCCGGCACCCTTGCGCCGGCTGAGGATCGGCGTAGCTTGTGTTGGACATCGGACGCAAGTCAGATCAGAGGGACCCCGGAGGCTGTTTCAGTTGCCGGGGTCCCTCGCTACGTGCCCGAGCCGCGGCGGATTCAGGAGGAACCGGCCTGGCTGTGCAAAGGTGGACCGTGCGCACCCGATCCAACCCCGTCCGTTTCTTCGGCGGAGCGCTTCTGTCGACCGCCGTGTTCGTGCTGCTCTACCTGTTCTTCGTGCAGACGCACACCGGGCAGGCGGTCGACCAGCTCGCCTACGATGGCGCGGAATTCGGGCGTCGGAGCGTGACCCCGTTCACGCAGGGAATCCTCGACTGGCTGCCGATCGCCTCGGCCGTGGTCGGACTGTTGCTGACGATCATCGTCGCGTTGATCCGTCGCCACCTGAAGACGTTCGTCGTGGCGGTCGGGGTTGCCGCCGCCGCGATCGCGACGACGCAGTTGCTCAAGTACGGCATCCTGTCGCGTCCCGACCTCGGCGTCGAGGGGTACGCCGGCAATTCATTCCCCTCCGGGCATACGACCGTCGCCGCGGCATCCGCCCTGGCCCTCTTCCTGGTGGCCAGCCCCCGGACACGCTCGCGGGTGGGCGTCTGGGGCACCGTCTTCGCCGTGCTCGCGGGCCTGTCTACCCTGGCCGACCAGTGGCACCGCCCCAGCGACGTGATCGCCGCGCTGCTCGTGGTCGCTTTCTGGGGGTGCGTGGGCGGGGCCGTTCTCTCGTTCAGCCGCGCGGTTGCAGACCTGCCGCCGCACGACTCCCCGAGCCGGCAGTGGTGGATCGCGATTCCCTTCGCGGTGATCTCGGGGGCGGCGCTGGTCGTCACCCTCCTCGATACGTCCGGCGGGACATCCGGTGCCCTGATCGCCTACATCGGCGGCCTCACGGCGATCGCCGCCTCCGGCTTCCTTATCGCGCTCACGGCCACCCGCCTCTTCGACCCGCTGCCGTGACCGGCCACCTCCCGTTGAGATGCGGACAAAGCACCTTCGATGTGAGATTGACGGTACTTTTTCCGCAACTCAACCCGAAACTGGCCCGTGGGGCGGGTGCGTGTCACACTGGGGCATGGCCGTCACGCTCAGAGCGATCCAGACCGTTGTCCCGCCGACCATCCTGATCCAGGACGAGGTGCGGGATGTCTTCGCAGCCCAGCCCGACCTCAGCCGTCTCGCCCAGCGGCTGGTGTCGACATCCTTCAATCTGTCGGGAATCGAGAAACGGCACACCGTGATCGAGGAGCTGACCCTCGACGCGGACGCGGCCGATCCTCGGTTCTTCGACTCGGTGACCCAGCGGCTGCTGGTGCCGAGCACGAAGGTGCGCAACGAGCTGTACATCACCGAGGCCACGAAGCTCTTCGTCGAGGCCGGCCGACGCGCCGTCGACGCCTGCCCGGGTATCGAGGCCGCGGATGTCACGCACGTCGTCACCGTGTCCTGCACGGGTTTCTACGCGCCGGGTCCTGACTACATGCTCGTGCGGGAGCTCGGCCTCAGCCCCGCCACGCAGCGCTACCACCTCGGCTTCATGGGCTGCTACGCCTCGATGCCGGCGCTCCGCACCGCCAAACAGTTCGTCCTGGCCGACCCCGACGCCGTCGTGCTCGTGGTCAGCGCCGAGCTGTGCTCGCTGCACCTGCGCAGCTCCAACGACCCGGACACGATCGTGGCCTCCTCCCTGTTCGCGGATGGCGCCGCCGCCGGCATCGTGAGCAGCCGCGCCCTGGCGCAGGGCGAGGTCGCGCTGAACCTCGACCGCTTCGAAACCGTGATCACCCCGGTCGGCGAAGGGGACATGGCCTGGAAGATCGGCGACGAGGGCTTTGAGATGGTGCTCAGCTCCTATGTGCCGCACATCATCGACGAGCACATCGAGGGCGCGCTCGCGCCGCTGTTCGACGGTGACGAGACCCTGGCCGGACTGCTGCCGGTCGAGGAGGCGGAAGAGGCCGCGGAGATCGAGGTCCTGGCCGACGTGCTCTCCCAGGTGCTCGCCGAGTCGCTGGTCTCGTCGGGTGCCGGTGCCGGTGCCGGTGCCGGTCCGGGGGCTGCGGCGGTGGGCGCGGGGTCAGGCCCGGGCGCGGGGCCGGGCGCGGGTGCGCCGGCGGACACCCTCAGCACGGCCATCGCGCATTGGGCGATCCACCCGGGCGGGCGCAGCATCCTGGACAAGACAGAGGCCAAGCTGGGGCTCACCGAAGCCCAGCTCGTGCCGTCGCGGGAGACCCTGCGCCAGTACGGAAACATGAGCAGCACCACGATCCTCTTCGTGATGAAGGCCATCATGGACGCCCCGACGACCGAGGACGGACAGCGTGTCTGTGCCATGGCCTTCGGGCCGGGGCTGACCGTCGAGTCCGGCCTGATGACCGTCGCCGTCGGCTAGGGCATGGGCCTGTCCGCGCCGCACGTGCCCGCGCGGCGTGCGCGCTCGCTGCGTGCGCGCGCGAGCGACGCCGTCGAAATCATGGACGACCCCGGGTGCGACCCCGAACGGCTCGCCCGCACCTACGCCGACTTCCGGATCGTGAACGCGTTCGTGTCGGGCTGGCGGGGAATGTACCGGCGCGACATCCGCCCGGCGTTGTCCCGCACCCGTCCGCGAACTCTGCTCGACATCGGCTCCGGCGGCGGGGACGTGGCGCGGGCGCTCGCCCGGTGGGCCGCGCGCGACGGGCTGCAGTTGCGGGTCACCGCGATCGACCCGGATGCCCGCGCCCACGCGTACGCGACCGCCCGCCCGCCGCTGCCCGGGCTGTCGTTCCGGCGGGCGCTGAGCTCCGAGCTGGTCGCAGAGGGGGCCCGTTTCGACTTCGTGGTGTCCAACCATGTGCTGCACCACCTGGGCGCGGCGGAGCTCGGCGGGCTGCTGGTCGACTCCGAGCGGCTGTGCGCCGGGCGGGTGCTGCACAGCGACATCGAGCGGAGCCGATCGGCCTACCTCGGCTTCGGGCTGGCGACCTGGCCGTTCTTCCGCGGCTCGTTCATTCGCGCCGACGGGCTCACCTCGATCCGTCGCAGCTTCACGGCCGCGGAGCTGCGGAGCGTGCTCCCCGCCGGGTGGCGGGTGACGCGGGAACTCCCGTCGCGGCTTGTGCTGCGCTGGGAGGCGCCGGTGTCGCGCTCGTCCGGCGCGTCGGGTTCGCGTGCGGGATCGGGGTCGCAGTCATCGAGTTCGACGGTTCCGGTCGAGATTGACGGGCGCGCCGGGCAAACTCGACCGGAACGCTCAAGCTCGGCGACAGGGTCGGGGCCCGCGCATGCGTGACGTCGTCATCGTCGGCGGGGGGCCCGTCGGCATCCTGCTCGGCTGTCTGCTCGCGGTGCGCGGGGTCGACGTCGAGGTGCTGGAGCAGCGCCGGCAGCCGTCGATGCGCTCGCGGGCGATCGGCATCCACCCGCCGTCGCTCGGGGCGCTGGAGCAGATCGGCGTCGCCGACGACCTGATCGCGCGGGCCGTGCGGATCCGCGGCGGCGTCGTGAGCTGCGACGGGCGCACGCTCGGACGGCTCTCCTTCGCGGAGGCCGCGGCGCGGTATCCGTTCGTCGTCGCCCTTCCCCAGTATGAGACCGAGGCCCTGCTCCGCGCCAGGTTCGAGCAGCTTCGGCCCGGCGGGCTGCGCCCCGGCGTCACAGTGCTGGGGGTGCGCGACGTCGGAGACCACGTTGAGGTCACGGCACGGGGTCGGGGCTCGGTCCGCGCTCGATACGTGGTCGGCGCCGACGGCGCACGGAGCGTCGTGCGGGACGCACTCCACATCGGCTGGACCTCGCACGGCGGCGGCGAAACCTACCTGATGGGTGACTTCGCCGAACCCGGCGAGGGCGGCGCGGGCGCGGGCAACGCGGGTGTGCGCGGCGAGGGCGCCGCCGGTGCAGCCTCGGGCGGCGCGGGTTCTTCGGGCGAGGCCGGCTCGGGCGCCGCCGGTGCGGCCTCGGGCAGCGGTGAGGCGGTGCTGTACTTCGAGCGGGGCGGGGTGGTCGAGTCCTTCCCGCTGCCGAACGGTCGGCGCCGCTGGGTGGCCCTGACCGACGGCCTGGTGACGGATGCCTGTTCCGCGGACCTGGCCGGGATCATCCGGGACCGCACCGGGGTGCTCCTACCCCCGTCAGCCGACCCGCCGAGCGCATTTTCGGTGCGGCAACGCCTCGCCGACCGGATGCTGGCCGGCCGCGTCGTACTGGTCGGCGACGCTGCCCACGAAATCAGTCCGATCGGCGGACAGGGCATGAACCTGGGCTGGCTCGACGCGGTGGCCCTGGCACCGGCGGTGGCCCTGGCCCTGGCGGATCCGGCCTCGGCGGAGGCGGCGCTGGCCGAGTTCGATCGGCGCAGGCGGCGCTCGGCACGGATGGCCGCGCGCCAGGCGGGGTTCAACATGGCGATGGGCCGCCCGGCCAGCGGCGTGCGCCTGCGGGCCAGGAACGCGCTCGTGCGAGTCCTCGCGGTTCCGCCGGCTCGCGGCATCCTCGCCCGCGCGTTCACCATGCGCTGGCTCTGACCCTCTCCGCCCCCCCCGCACCCTGCTGTCCCGCGCCCTCCCGGCCCGGTGCCGTGCTTGAGCTGTGGCTAACTCAGGAGAATCCGTATCCCCGCCCGGTTCTCCCGCGGAAACACGCCGGCCGGCGCCGAGCCGTCACGGATTCTCCTGAGTTCGCCACACGTGGCGGCGATCAGGGCGGGCGCGCGGGCGCGCGCGGGCGCGCGGGGTGTGTGCGGGGCGCGCGGGGACCGGCGGCGGCTACTGCTCGCGGCGGGCCCCGTCGGCGGCGTGCACGACGAACATGACCGGGGCGCGGAAACCGCGTTCGGCGAAGGCGGCTGCGACGGCCGCCTCCACGTCGGGGACGAGGTCGCGCGGAGTCAGCGCGATGGCCGCCCCGCCGAAGCCGCCGCCGGTCATGCGCGCCCCGAGGGCGCCGGCGCCGCGGGCGGTTTCGACCGCGAGGTCCAGCTCGGGGATCGAGATCTCGAAGTCGTCCCGCATCGAGACGTGCGAGGCATCCAGCAGCCCGGCAATCCGGGTCGGCCCGTGTTCCCGCAGAGTCTGCACGGTATCCAGCACGCGCTGGTTTTCGGTGACGATGTGCCGAACCCGTCGGAAGGTCTCGTCATCGAGCAGCTCGACGGCGCGCGGGAGGTCGTCGACGCCGAGCTCGCGGAGCGCTGACACTCCCAGGGCGGCTGCGCCCGCCTCGCAGGATGCCCGGCGCGAGGCATACCCGCCGGTCGCGTGCGCGTGACTCACCCGCGTGTCGATGATCAGGACGTCCAGCCGGGCCGCGTCGAACCCGAGCGGAATCACGTCACTCTCGAGGCTGCGGCAGTCGAGGAAGACGCCGCCGTCGGCCTTGCCCAGCAGGGACGCGGACTGGTCCATGATGCCCGTGGGCGCGCCGACGGCACGGTTCTCGGCGAGCCGGCCGACCTGGGCGAGGGTGCTCCGATCGAGCCCGAGGCCCCAGACGTCGTTGAGCGCGACCGCCACCGCGCTCTCGATCGCCGCGGAAGAGGACAGCCCGGCGCCGATCGGCACGTCGGAGTCAATGAAGGCCTCGAAGCCGGGCACCGTGCCGAGGTCGGCCCCGAACCGTCCGAGCGCCCAGGCCACGCCGAGCGGATACGCGGACCAGCCGGCCAGATTCTCCGGGATCAGTTCGTCGAGGGAGATCTCGATGGCCTCGGCCGCGAACGAGCTGGCCACGCGGATGATCCGGTCCTCGCGGAGGCCGAGCGCAACCACCGTGCGGCGGTCAATCGCGAACGGGAAGACGAACCCCTCGTTGTAGTCGGTGTGCTCGCCGATCAGGTTGACGCGCCCGGGGGCGGACCAGATGCCGGCCGGACGGTGGTTGAACCGGCTCTCGAAATCGGCCAGCACGGTGGCGTTCAGCACGGTGGTGGCCGGCCGGGAGTCAGACGCAACGCCCGCGTCGGACGCAACGCCGGTATTGGTCGCAACGCCCGTGTCGGACGCAACGCCGGTGTCGGCCGTAAGGCCCGCGTTGGTGGAGTCGGCCGCATCGTCGGCGGCGGCCGCGCGCAGCACGGCATCCCGGATCGTGGCCGCCTGCTGTTCCGGCAGCACATCGCCGATCCAGGCGCCCATGGCGGCCTCCGAGCCGGCCAGGTATTTTAGCTTGCCTTCGGCCCGGCGGGGGCTGGTGACCTGCAGCATCAGCCGGATGTCGTCACGCCGCACATTCACCGGCGCCTGATGCCAGGCCGCGATATACGGCGTGGGCGTCGGGTACAGGGCGTCGATCCCGCGCAGCAGACGCCGGTAGAGCACCGCCAGCTCGTCGCGCTCGGCGAGGGTCGTCGCGGCGAAGTCGGGCAGCTGCCGGTGCGGCAGCATGTGCACCTCGATCGGCCAGCGGGCGGCGAACGGCACGAAGGCGGTCCAGTGCTCGCCGCTGAGGATGACCCGGTCGCCGGCCTGCTCGCTGGCGAGGATATCCGCGAACAGGGTCGGGCCGTACGAGTCCAGCGACTCGACGAGCCGCTGGGTGCGCGGCGTGACGTACGGGTACGAGTAGATCTGTCCATGCGGATGCCGCAGCGTCACGCCGATCTCCTCGCCGCGATTCTCGAACGGGAAGACCTGCTCGACGCCGGGCAGCTGGGACAGGGCGTGCGTGCGCTCCGCCCAGGCCTCGATCACCGTGCGGGCGCGGGTGACCGACAGGCTCGCGAAGGACCCCTCGTGCTCGGGGCTGAAGCAGACCACCTCGCAGCGCCCGACCGAGGTGCGGGAGCGCCCGAGCCCGATGGAGGCGAGGTCGGCCAGGCCGTCCGGGGCATCCGCATCGGTCAGCAGGGGGCCGAACGACGGCGACTTGTTCTCGAAAACGACGACGTCGTAGTTGCTCGGCACCTCGGACGGGTTCTCCGGGGTGGACGGGGCGAGCGGGTCGAGGTGGGCGGGGGGAAGGAACACCCGGTTCTGCCGCGCGGCCGCGATCGACACCCACTCGCCGGTGAGCGGGTCCTGCCGCATGCGCGCTGTTGCCGGGCGCGGTTCGAGCTCGCGGAGGTCCGGCGCGCGCTCCGGCGGGAGTGCCGTGTCCGGGTCGTCGAAGTAGATGAGCTCCCGCCCGTCCGCGAGGGTGTGCTGCTGCCGGGCGATGCGCGTGTCGGCGACGAAGGCCGGGGAAGTGGTGTTCATGGCAGGAACCACGATATCCGATCTTCACATCTGAAACCAGTGCTTTCGTATTGAAAAGAAACACCAACTAAGTGAAGATGGGGGCATGGCTTCCCCTGTGCTCCCCACGCGCCCTGTGCCTTCGACGCGCCCTGTGCCGCCCGTGCCGCCGATGCCGCAGCCGACACTCCCGCCGCAGCCGACACCCCCGACGCAGCCGACACCCCCGACACCCCCGACGCCCCCGGGCGACCGCGACGCGCTGCCTGCTCACCTGCGGCGGGAGCAGATCCGTCGCCTCGTCGACGAGCGCGGCTTCGTGCGCGTGGCCGAGCTCCGGGAGGCGTTCGGCGTGTCCGGCGTGACGGCCCGGGCCGACCTCGACGTGCTGGTCGGCGAGGGTGCCGTGCAGCGCGTGCACGGCGGCGCTGTGCCCGCCCATGCCGCCGGAGGCGCCGGTCGCGCGGGCCGCCCGGAGCGCGAGTCGTCGTTCGAGGAGGCGCTCGCGTCGGCCGTGCTGCCCAAGCGCCAGATCGGCGAACTCGCCGCGTCGCTGGTGCGGAGCGGCCAGAGCGTGATCCTCGATGTGGGCACGACGACGCTGTCGATCGCCCGAGCCCTGCGCGCCCGAGCCGACCTCACCGACGTCGTCATCATCACGAACGGGCTGAGCATCGCGCTCGAACTGGAGCCCGCCATCCCCAGGTTCTCGGTCATCGTCACCGGCGGATCCCTCCGCCCCCTGCAGCACTCCCTCGTCGAGCCGCTGGCGGCCACCGTGCTCGACCAGGTGCACGCCGACCTGGCCTTCATCGGCTGCAACGGCGTCGATCCCGAGCACGGCGTGACGAACATCAACCTCCCCGAGGCGGCCGTCAAAACGCGGATGCTGGCCGCCACCGCCCGCGCGATCGTCGTCGCCGAGGGCGCCAAGCTCGGCCAGGTGCACCTGGGCCGGGTCGCACCTCTCTCCGCCTTCGACCTGCTGATCACGGATGCCGCGGCCGACCCGTCCACGCTGGAACTCCTCCGCGAAACCGGGCTCGGCGTGCTGCAGCCGGAGCCGGAGCGGGAGCCGGAGCCGGAGCGGTAGCTGGAGCAGTAGCAGTAGCAGTAGCAGTAGCAGTAGCAGTAGCAGTAGCAGTAGCAGTAGCTGAGGGGCCGGGCCCGCGGGTCGCCTAGCATGATGCCATGAGCCTGCCTGCGCCCGATTCCCTGTCTGCGCCCGATTCCCAGCCGGCGTCCCTGTCTGCGCCCCTGCCCCTGCCCCTGCCCCTGCCCCTGCCCGCCGCCTGGAGCCTGGCCGGGCGCACCGCACTCGTCACCGGCGCGGGGAGCGCCTCCGGCATCGGCTTTGCTGCGGCCCGGATGCTCGGCGAACTCGGCGCACGCGTCGTCGTCACCGCCACCACCGGCCGGGTGCACGAGCGCGCGGCCGAGCTCCGGGAACTCGGCGTGGACGCATCCGGAATCGTCTGCACCCTCGACTCCGAGGCCGGCGCCCGGATGCTCGCCGACGGGCTCGCCGAGGCGGGCCTCACGCCGATAATCCTCGTCAACAACGCGGGCATGGTCGCCGTCGGGGACGCCGAGATGGCGCACGGCGACATCCTGAGCAGTACCGCCGACTGGGAGCGCGGCCTCGCGATCAACCTGTCGACCGCCTTCCACGCCACCCGGGCGGTGATCGGCTTCATGCGCGCCGCCGGCTGGGGACGGGTCGTCACGGTGTCCAGCGTGAGCGGGCCGGTCATGGCCTCTCGCGGGGATGTCGCCTACGCGGCGGCGAAGGCGGGGCTGGCCGGGCTGACCCGGGCGCTCGCCGTGGACGAGTCGCCGCGGGGCATCACGGCGAATGCGGTGGCGCCGGGCTGGATCGCCACCGGGTCGCAGCTTCCCAGCGAGGAGATCGAGGGCGGTCTGGTGCCGGCCGGGCGCAGCGGGACCGCGGCGGAGGTGGCATCCGTCATCGCCTGGCTCGCCTCGCCGGGCGCGTCGTACGTGACCGGGCAGACGGTCGTCGTCGACGGCGGCAACAGCGTGGCGGAGGAGCGGCGCTGATCGGGGGGCTCAGAGTCAGAAGGCCTGGATTAGTCGACGGTCCGGTCCGCGGTCGAGGGCTGGGGCGTGATCGGCGGAAACTGCGGCTCTCCCGTGAAGCCCTTGTCGGCGGCTGCGGAGGCCGCGCGGCGGCTCTTCACGAGCCAGTTGTGGTGGTCGCGCAGGCCCCGGCTGACCGCCACGCGCACGACTCCGTAGATGAGGAGCAGGGCCGCGCTTCCCGAGATGATCCAGGTCAGGAGCAGGTAGAGGGAGCTGATCGCGAGCGGGTCCATGCCGAGGATTCTCGCAGTCAGTAGGCGATCGCGAAGGCGGCCTCGCCGAGCGGCGGGATGTCGGACACGTCGAGCGAGTCGACGATCGCCGACCGCGGCCCATGGGCGAGCCAGGTGATCATCCGCGCAACGGCGGCCTCCGGCCCCTCGAACTCGAGTTCGACGGAGCCATCCGGTCGGTTGCGCACGTAACCGGCCAGGTTCAGGTGGGACGCCTCGGTGAGCGCGTAGTACCGGAACCCGACGCCCTGCACCTGGCCTCGCACGACGGCATGTTTGCGGATCACAGGGATATTCTGCTCCGCCGGCCGCGCCGGCGCACCATCGGCTTCGATCGCCCGGATGCTCCGCCGACCTTGATCGTTCCGGTCGAGTTTGCCCGGTGCGCGGGGCAAACTCGACCGCAACGGTCAACCTCGGCGCAGGCTGGGCGCAAGGCGCAGTCGGGGGAGGCCGGCGGCGCGGGTGTATTTTGGGCCGCATGAGCGGGTCGGACGACGTTGACGAGTACCTGGCCGGCGTGCCGCTGGAGTTCCGCGGGGCGCTTCAGGGGCTCCGCGAGATCATCCAGCGGCTGGATCCTGAGGCCACCGAACGGATCAGCTACCGGGTCCCGACGTTCTTCGACCATGGGATGCTGGTCGGCTTCGGCGCGCAATCGACGGGCTGCAGCTTCTACACGCTGCGCCCCGGGCTCGTCTCCTCCCTGGGCGAGGAGCTCGCCGGTTTCGACGCATCCGGCGGGACGATCCGGTTCACGCCGTCGCATCCGCTGCCAAAGTCGCTCGTGCGCACCATCGTGGCCAACCGGCTCGCCGACAACCGCAGCGCCTGACGCGGCCCTGCCCGGCGAGACGCGCCGCCGGGTGACGCGCCGCACGCGCCGCCCCTCTTGACGCGCCGCACGCGCCGCCGCGCCTCGGGGCTTCTCCGGGCGGGCGCAGGGGCTTCTCCGGGCCCGCGCAGGGTCGCTCCTCCGGGTCGCTACTCTGGGGGGACACCGCACAAGCTCCCGGGGGACACCATGACACTGCTGACAGCCGACCTGTACGACGAGCGTGGCGAAGACCTGCAATCCGTGGCGGTGCAGTTCCAGTCGGTCGGTGGCAACGCCCGCTTCAGCGGGCCGATCCGCACAGTCAGCTGCTTCGAGGACAACGCGCTGGTCAAGGCAGTCCTGGCGCGGCCGGGCGCCGGCGCCGTGCTCGTCGTGGACGGCGGCGGATCGCTGCAGACGGCGCTGATGGGCGACATGATCGCGGAGTCCGCGGTCGCCAACGGCTGGGCGGGCGTGATCATCAACGGCGCCATCCGGGACCGGGTCGCGATCGGCGCGCTCGCGCTCGGGGTCAAGGCCCTGGGGAGCAACCCGCGCAAGAGCAACAAGACCGGCAAAGGCAGCGCGGATGTCGTCGTCGAGTTCGCCGGGGTACTGTTCCGCCCCGGACGCATGGTCTACTGCGACGAGGACGGCATCCTCGTCGAACGCTAGGCAAGTCTCGCCCAGCCCGCCGAGAATCGCCGCTGGAACGGCGATTGTGGGCGCGAACGGCGATTGTGGGCGCGAACGGCGATTCTCGGCGCCGAAGCGGCAGCGGCCAACCACTGCAGCGCCCCGGAGTCCGGGCCTCAGCCGACCCGCGGGTATGTGGCTAACTCAGGAGAATCCTGATCACCGACTCGCCCCTCCGCGGAAAATCGGGGCACGGGGGCAGTTGCCGCTGGATTCTCCTGAGTTAGCCACACACACACGTGAGTTAGCCACACACACGTGAGTTAGCCACACACACACGGGGGCGGCCGCAGATGGCCGTGGCCGCGCGTCCGGGGGCGGCGCCGTCCGGGGTGACTCGCCACCGGGCAGCGCCGCTCGCGCCTGTCACCGAGCGGGTCAGTACGTGATGACGACCCGGCCGTCGATCTTGCCGAGCTTCATCTCGTCGAAGACCGTGTTGATCTCGTCGAGGCTGCGAGTGGACACCGTGGGGTGGATCTCGCCGCGGGCGTAGAACTCGAGCGCCTCCTCCATGTCCTGCCGGGTGCCCACGATCGAGCCGCGCACGGTGAGTCCCTTGAGCACGATCTCGAAGATCGGTGCGGGGAAGTCTCCCGGCGGCAATCCGTTGAAGACGATGGTCCCCCCGCGGCGAGCCATCCCGATCGCCTGGCCGAAAGCCTTCGGGTGCACCGCGGTCACGAGCACGCCGTGGGCGCCGCCGGTCACCCGCTGGATGACCTCGACCGGGTTCTCGTCCATCGCGTTGACGGTCAGTTCGGAGCCGTGCTTGCGGGCGAGGGCGAGCTTGTCGTCGGCGACATCCACTGCGACGACGCGCAGGCCCATGGCCTTGGCGTATTGCACGGCGATGTGGCCGAGGCCGCCGATGCCGGAGATGACGACCCACTGGCCGGGCCTGGCCTCGGTCATCTTCAGGCCCTTGTAGACGGTGACGCCGGCGCAGAGCACCGGCGCGATCTCGACCAGGTCGGAGCCTGCGGGGATCTTCACGGCGAACCGCGAGTCGACGAGCATGTACTGGCCGAAGGATCCGTCGACGCTGTAGCCGCCGTTCTTCTGCTGCTCGCACAGCGTCTCCCAGCCGGTGCGGCAGTATTGGCAGCTGCCGCAGGCCGACCAGAGCCAGGCATTGCCGACGAGTTCGCCGACGGTGAGGCTGGTGACGCCCGCACCGAGGGCGACGACGGTGCCGACGCCTTCATGGCCGGGGATGAGCGGCAGGCTCGGCTTGACCGGCCAGTCGCCTTCGGCGGCGTGCAGGTCGGTGTGGCAGACGCCGCTCGAGATGAGCTTGACGAGCGCCTGGCCCGGGCCCGGCGTGGGCACCGGGACTTCTTCGACGGTGAGGTGCTGGCCGAAGGTCGAGACGACGGCGGCGTGCATCGTGGCAGCCGTTACATCGGCGCCGGCTTCGTCGTGCATGGTCGTTTCAATCAATGTCATGGTAAAACTCCCTAGATCGAACGTCTTCGTCCGTGGTCCCGACGCTAGGCGGCGCAACGTTGCGGCCGCGTTGCGGGAGGTTGCGGGCCGGGCAAGCCCGCCGACTTTGGCACCTGCGGTCGAGATTGCCCGGTGCGCGCGGCCAACTCGACTGGAACAGGCAATCTCGACGCATCCGTGCGTCCGTGCATCCGTGCATCCGTGCATCCGCGCATCGGCGGGCACGCTGCCCAGTCTGTGGATGATCCATCCAATGAGCCGGTGCGGCCGGGCCGCTAGATTCGACAGCAAGCAGTTAGCCAGGGTCACCCGCGGCAGGGCAACCGCGCGGGTCCGGCCCGCCGCGCCACCAGTGAACGGAACTTCAGTGCAGAAGCAGATGGACAACAGCGCCGGCGACCTCTCCCGGCCGCTCGAGGGAATCCTGGTCGCCGACTTCTCGCGGATCCTCGCCGGCCCGCTCGCCACCGTCACGCTGGCCGACCTGGGCGCGCGGGTGATCAAGGTCGAGCGTCCGGGCACCGGCGACGACACGCGCGGCTGGGGTCCTCCGTACTCCGCCACCGGGGCCACCTACTTCGAGGGGATCAACCGCAACAAGGAGTCGATCTGCCTCGACCTCACGGATGCCGCCGACCTCAAGCTGGCCCGGGCGCTCGCGCTCAAGGCCGACGTGCTCGTCGAGAACTTCAAGCCCGGCGGGATGGAGAAGCTCGGGCTGGGCTACGACGCGCTCCGGCAGGAGAACCCGGGGCTGGTCTACGCCTCGATCACCGGATTCGGCAGCGCCGGGGGAGCGGACCTGCTCGGCTACGACTTCCTGGTGCAGGCCCTCGGCGGCCTGATGAGCATCACCGGCGAGACCGACGGCGATCCGATGAAGGTGGGCGTCGCCCTCGTCGACGTGCTGACCGCGAAGGACACCGCGATCGGCATCCTCGCCGCACTGACCGCCCGAGCGGCGACGGGCCGGGGCGCGCGGCTGGAACTGAACCTGCTCTCGAGCCTGCAGGGCGCTCTCGCGAACCAGGCGCAGGCCTACCTCGGGGCCGGCGTCATCCCGACACGCATGGGCAACGCGCATCCGTCGATCGTGCCCTACCAGCTGCTGGATTGCGCGGACGGTCCGCTGGCCGTGGCCTGCGGCAATGACGGCCAGTTCGCGCGGCTCGCCCGGGTCCTGGGCGTGGAGACGCTGGCTTCGGATGAACGCTTCGCGACCAACAGCGCCCGGGTGCGCAACCGGACCGAACTCATCGACATCCTGCACGGGCGTCTGGCCGGGGCATCGGCGCACTCCTGGGAGCTCCGGCTCACCGAAGCCGACGTGCCGGCCGGGCGCGTGGCCACCATCGGCGAGGGGATCGCGCTCGCCGAGAGCCTCGGCCTGGCGCCGACCATCGACGTGCAGGATGCCTCCGGCACGACCGTGGGACGCCAGATCCGGCACCCGGTCAGCTGGACCCCGCCGCTCGCGCCACGGACGGCCGCCCCGCCCGCCCTGGGTGAGCACGGCGACGCGATCCGCGCCTGGCTGACTTCCAATCCCTCGCGAAACCGCAGTTGTGCGCGTTAAAACGCCTGTTTAGCGCGCACAACTGCGGTTTCGCGGGAGGGGAGGTCAGCCGCGCAGGGCGAGCCAGAGGTTCGCCGCGACATCGGGATCGTCCAGGTCGGCCTCGATGAGTTTGGACGCGATCCCGATCCGGTGCCGGAGCGAGTTGCGGTGCACCCCGAGTTCGCGCGCCGTCGGCTCCCACTGGCCCCGGTGCCGCAGGTAGCAGCGCACCGTCTGCACGAGGTCGGCCCGGGAGTAGCTTCGCAAGGCGTCGACCCAGTCGTCCGCCTGCGGGTCGAGGAGGCCGTCCACCACGGCGAGCTGCCCCGCGGCCACGCGCCGACAGGCGCGGCCCACCTCCGTGACGCTGCCGGAGACCTGGCCCAGGAGCAACGGGCCGCTCAGCGCGGCCGCCAGCCCGCCGGCAGGTCCGGCCGCCAGTCCGCCCGCCCGTCCGCCCGCTTGCCCGCCCGCTTGTGCCGCCGCCGGTCCGGCCGCTTGCCCCGCCGCCGGTCCGCCCGCTTGCCCCGCCGCCGGTCCGCCAGCAGGCTCGGCAGCCAGCCAGCCAGGCGAGCCGACAGAGGGCCCGGCACCTGCTCCGCCGGCCGGCGCCCCCGCGGGCTCCGATCCCACCCGCCTGTCGCCGCTCGCTTCGCCGCTCGGTTCCTCGTTCGCCCCGGCGCCGGTCTCCGCCAGGATCACGTAGGTCAAGCCGTCCAGCGTGCAGCGCAGGCCCGAACGGCGGATGCTCCGCCGCAGCCGTGCCGCCGCCCCGGCCGGCGCCATCGCGGCAATCCGGTCGGCCAGCTCGGCGTTGCCCAGGAGCTCGACCTGCCCGTCGCGCACGGCCAGGAGCCGCACCCGTTCCGCGAGCGCGGGGATGCCCAGTTCGTCGGCCGCGAGGCGAGCGGCATCCGCGTATCCGTGCAGGATCAGGGATGCCGCGGTGCCGCCCAGGACCGCGTCGGCCCGGCGCCGGTCCCAGTGCTGCTGCGCGGTGACCGAGAGGAGCATGCAGCCGGTCAGCATGAGTTGCCGATCCGCCGCGCGCAGCGCCCGCCCGGCTCCGACCGCGAGGAATCCCGCCGTTTTCTCGTCGGCGATGATCGAGTATTCGACGACGTCAGTCCCGTGCAGGGGGAACGTCGCCGAGGAGTGCGTGCCGGCCAGGCCGAGCCGCGCGGTCTCCTCGCGCAGCTGCGGCAGCAGGCGGGCCTCGGCCAGGGGCCAGATCGTCTCGGCGGTCCCGTCGGCGGGCACATAGGCGGCCCAGCCGCCCAGGGCTTCGGCCAGGGCCTTGACGACCGAGGCGACCGCCCCCGGGCGCGTGGCCGCGCGGGCGAGCGAGGTCTGCCGGCTCAGACTCGCGGTGAGATCGGCCTGCTCCGCCTTGCCGACGAGGTCCCAATAGGCCCGCGACACGTGCATGAACGGGGTTCGTTCCGGAACGATGAGCAGGGGCAGCCCGGCCTCGCGGCAGGCGGCATCCAGTTCGGCCGGGACCTCGTCGGTCCCCGCGCCGAGCCCCAGGCCGAGCGCGGCAACGCCCCGGTCGACGAGGCGCTGCACGTACCGGCCGGCCCCGTCGGCGCCGCCCGAAAACGGGATGCCGGTGGTCAGCAGCAGTTCCCCGCCACCGAGGTACGGGGTCGGATCGTCGAGCTCGGAGATGTGCACGCCGGTCAGTCCCTGCCGGGTCACATGGCCGCCGTCGTGCGGCAGGAGATCCGATCCGAGCTGTTCGCACAGCCGGGCGAGGCTGATCCGCACCATAGTCATCCTGTTCAGATCGAGCGGCCGGGGCAATGACTGGACAGTCTATCTCCGCGGGGGTGCGGTTGTGGATAGTCCGTACGATGTCGCGGAGGGTGGCCTCGCCTACATTGAAGCCATGGAATCAATGCCGCTTGCCCAGACTCGCCTGCTCCGCACCGCGATCCCGGGCCCCAGGTCCACGACCCTGCACGCCGAGCGCGTGCAGCACGTCTCGAGCGGATTCGGAGTCGCCCTGCCGGTGTTCATCGACCGGGCGGAGGGCGGCATCCTGCAGGATGTCGACGGCAACCGCATCATCGACTTCGCGTCGGGCATCGCGGTGACCAGCGTCGGGGCGAGTAACCCGCTCGTGCAGGCCCGGGTGCGTGACCAGCTGGCCCGGTTCACCCACACCTGCTTCATGGTGACGGAGTACGACTCGTTCACCGCGGTCTGCGAGTGGCTGAACACGCACACCCCCGGCGACTTCGAGAAGCGCACCGCGCTGTTCTCCACCGGCGCCGAGGCCGTGGAGAACGCCATCAAGATCGCCCGGGCCGCCACCGGGCGGGAGAAGATCCTCGTCTTCGACGACGCCTACCACGGGCGTTCGCTGCTGACCATGGCGATGACCGCCAAGGAAAACCCCTACAAGACCAGCTTCGGGCCCTTCCCCGGCGAGGTACACCGGGCGCCGATGGCGGCGCCGCTGCGCTGGCCGGGCGGAGCGGAGAACGCCACCGTCGAAGCGCTCGCCGGGGTCGAGGCGGTCCTGACCGCGCAGGGAGCGGACACCTTCGCCGCCATGGTGATCGAGCCGATCCAGGGCGAAGGCGGCTTCATCGTGCCCGCCCCCGGCTTCCTGGCCGGGCTCCGCGACATCGCCGCCCGCCACGGAATCGTCTTCGTGCTCGACGAGATCCAGGCCGGAATGGGCCGAACCGGCCGGATGTTCGCCAGCGAGTACGAGGGAGTGGCCGGCGACCTCGTCGTCACCGGCAAGGCCCTCGGCGGAGGCCTTCCGCTCACCGCCGTGACCGGCCGGGTGGAGCTGATGAACGCCGTGCACGCGGGCGGCCTCGGCGGCACCTACGCCGGCAACCCGCTCGCCTGCGCCGCCGCACTCGGCGTCTTCGAGGCGTTCGAAACCGGCGACCTGCTCGCCGGGGCGCTCCGCATCGAGGACACGGTGCGCCGGGTGCTCGAACCGCTCGTGACCGAGGACTTGCCGATCGTCGAATTCCGCGGCCGCGGCGCCATGCTCGCGATCGAATTCGCCGACGCCGCGACGCTCGAGCCGCGGCCGTTGCTCGCCGCGGCGGTCGCCGCGCGCTGCCACGCCCGGGGCGTGCTGATCCTCGTCTGCGGAACGTACGGCAACGTCATCCGCCTGCTTCCCCCGCTCGTGATCGGCCAGGAGTTGCTCGAAGACGGGCTCGCGGTGCTCCGCGAGGCCGTCGAATCGGTGTACGCCGACTCGACTGCCGGCGCGGCCGTCGGCGCGGCGGCGGCCCGCGCGTGAGCGCCCCGACCACGATGAACGCCGACCCGAGCCACGACCCGCGCACGGGCGAGCAGCGCGGAAGCGTGCCGCACACGTCCCCGGAACGGGTCTCCGACATCCTGCGGCGGGCGCAGAGCGCGGCGGATCGCGTCGCCTCGACCAGCCCGGCGACGCGCCTCGGCTGGCTCACCGCCGTCGCCGAGGCCCTCGCGGCGCACGACGAGGAACTCGTCGGGATCGCCCGCGAGGAAACCGGCCTCGGCCTGGACCGCCTGCGCGGCGAACTCGCCAAGTGCGCGGCCAGCACGCTCTTCTACGGCACGGTCGCGGCCGAGGGCAGCTACCTCCAGGCCGGCACCGAGGGGATCGGGGGCGACTCCACCCTGTCCCGCTGGAACATCCCGGTCGGCCCGGTCGCTGTGTTCGGGGCGAGCAACTTCCCCTTCGGCTTCGGCGTGATCGGCCACGACGTGGCCTCGGCCCTCGCCGCCGGCTGCCCGGTGATCGTCAAGGCCCACCCGGCTCACCCTCGCCTGAGCGTGCGCCTGGCCGAAATCGTCACCGGCGCGCTCGCCGAGGCCGGCGCCCCGGCGGGCAGCTACGCCCTCGTCGTCGGCTTCGACGCCGGGCTGCAGCTCGTCGACGCCGCCGAGGTCACCGCGGTCGCCTTCACCGGCAGCCAGGGCGGCGGCATGGCCCTGGTCGACCGGGCCGCAGCCCGCGGCGTGCCGGTCTTCGCCGAAATGGGCACCGTCAACCCGGTCTTCGTGACAACGGATGCCGCGGCGCGCGGCCAGGAGATCGCCGCCGGCTTCGT
Source organism: Cryobacterium sp. Sr8 (assembly GCF_004403225.1). Taxonomy (NCBI): domain Bacteria; kingdom Bacillati; phylum Actinomycetota; class Actinomycetes; order Micrococcales; family Microbacteriaceae; genus Cryobacterium; species Cryobacterium sp. Sr8. The sequence goes on from NZ_SOHO01000072.1 coordinate 51,120, forward strand.
AGGGTCGTTCACCCTCGGGGCCGGACAGTTCTGCACCAAGCCCGGGCTGCTCTTCGCCCCCGCCGGAGCCGGCATCTTCGACGCCGTGCTGGCCGAGCTGGCGCAGGTCGAATCCGCCCCCCTGCTCACGGCCGGGATCGCCGCCGGCTACCGCGCCGGGGTGGCGCGGCTCGCCGAGGCGGCGGCCGCCGCGCCCGCCGTGACGCAGGCCGCCCAGCCCGCCGCAACCCGGGCCACCGCGTCCGCCGTAACCCAGGCCGCCGAGTCCGCCGAAACGCCCGCCGAGGCAGCCGAATCCGGCGGCTACGCGGTCGCCCCGCGGGCCATCCGGGTGCGGCTGGACGACCTGCACCCGGGCTCCCGCCTGCTCGAGGAATGCTTCGGCCCCGTCGCGCTCGTCTGTGAATACGAGGATGCCGAGCAGGCGCTGGGCGCCCTCGTCCGGCTGCAGCCGAGCCTCGTCGCATCCGTCTTCACCGGTGGCCCGGGCGACCCGCAGTCGGCCGAGATCGTGCGCCGGCTGCTCGGCCGGGTGGGGCGAGTCGCCCTCAACGCCTGGCCCACCGGAGTGGCCACGTCCTGGTCCATGCAGCACGGCGGACCGTGGCCGGCCACCTCGCGCTCCGATGCGACCAGCGTCGGCGCCGGGGCACTCGGCCGCTTCGTGCGGCCGGTCGCGGTGCAGAACGCCGAACCCGCCCACCTGCCGCCGGCCCTCCAGCCCGGCAACCCCTGGCGCATCCCGCGGCGAATCAACGGCAAACTGACAGTGCCGAGCGCGACAGCGCCGACCGCGACGGCGCCGAGCGAATGACGTCCTCCACCCTGACGAAAGTGAACCCCATGATCGACACCTCAGACCTGATCGACATCGAGTCCCTCCTCAGCGCCGACGAGGTGGCGCTCCGCGCCTCCGTGCGTTCGTTCGTCGACTCGAGCATCCGGCCGAACATCGCGCGCTGGTACGAGAACGGCGTCTTCCCGCTCGAGATCGTGCCGGAGATGGCGAAGCTGGGACTGCTCGGAATGCACCTCACGGGCTACGGATGCCCGGGCCGCAGCTCCGTCGACTACGGCCTGGCCGCGCTGGAGCTCGAGGCCGGCGACTCGGGCCTGCGCACCTTCGTGAGCGTGCAGGGATCCCTGGCCATGAGCGCCATCCACAAGCACGGCTCGGAGGAACAGAAGAACGAGTGGCTGCCGAAAATGGCGGCCGGCGAGGCCATCGGATGCTTCGGCCTGACCGAGCCCGGCTCGGGCTCCGACCCCGGCAGCATGACCACGTACGCCCGCCGCGACGGCGACGACTGGGTGATCACCGGAACCAAGCGGTGGATCGGGCTGGCCTCCGTCGCCCAGGTCGCCGTGATCTGGGCGATGACCGACGACGGGGTGCGCGGTTTCGTCGTGCCCACCGAGACGGCCGGATTCACCGCCACGGTGATCGGATCCAAGCTCTCCATGCGGGCCTCCATCCAGTGCGAGATCGACCTCGACAACGTGCGCCTGCCCGCCTCGGCCATGCTGCCGAAGGCCAAAGGGCTGAGCGGCCCGTTCTCCTGCCTGAACGAGGCGCGCTACGGCATCATCTGGGGCGTCATGGGCGCCGCGCGCGACAGCTACCTCACCGCCCTCGACTATGCCGGCGAGCGCATGCAGTTCGGCAAGCCCCTGTCGGGCTACCAGCTGACGCAGTCGAAGCTCGTCGACATGGCCCTGGAGATCAACAAGGGCACCCTGCTCGCCCTGCACCTCGGCCGGCTCAAGGACGCCGGCACCCTGCAGCCGCACCAGATCTCGATCGGCAAGCTGAACAACACCCGCGAGGCGATCGCCATCTGCCGTGAGGCGCGCACCGTGCTCGGCGGCAACGGCATCACCCTTGACTACTCCCCGCTGCGCCACGCGAACAACCTCGAGAGCGTGCGCACCTACGAGGGGACCGACGAGGTGCACACGCTGATCATCGGCAACCACATCACGGGCATTCCCGCCTTCCGCTAGGCACCCGTCGGGTAGCAGTCGCGCGCGTATCGCTGCGGGGGAGTTACGCGGGCACTGCGCCGGTGCGCGTGAGTTGCGCCACGCGCGAAGTGGCGCACTACCCGCGCAGCGCGGGGCGGGCGAGCCGGGTGCGGTCGCTACCGGGGCGCCGGGCCGAGCCAGGAGTAGCGGCGCTGGGGGCGTCCGGTCTGGCCGTAGCGCAGGGAAACGGCGGCCTGCCCGAGCAGCACGAAGTGCTCCAGGTATTTGCGGGCCACGACCCGCGACAGGCCCAGCTCCTCGGCGCACTCGGACGCGGCCAGGTCCAGGTCGGAGTCCTTCAGCGCTCGTTCGATCAGCACGGCGGTCTCCTTGCTCAGCCCCTTGGGCAGGGGCGGCAGCGGGGCCACGCCCGACGCCGAGCCGAGGGCCTGGTCCAGGTCGCTCTGGCTGAGGTCGCCGGGGCGCCCGAGCACGCGCCGGCGTTCGGCGTACCCGGCGAGCCGTGCCTGCAGCTCGGTGATCTTGAACGGTTTGAGCAGGTAGCTCACGATGCCCCCCTGCAGCGCAGCGCTGACCGTCTCCGACTCGCGGGCGGCGCTGAGCACGAGGAAGTCCAGGTCGTACCCGTGCTCGCGGGCGCGACGGATGACGTCGAGCCCGGTCGTGTCAGGAAGGTAGATGTCCAGCAGCACGAGCTGCGGCCGCAGCGTGCCGATCAGGTCCAGTGCCTCAGCGCCGGAATGCGCCACCCCCACGACGCGAAAACCGGGCAGCTGTTCGACGATGCGCTCGTGGGCGCGAGCGACCATGAAGTCGTCGTCAACGATCAGCACGTCATACATGGAGGGTCTCCCGACCTGTGGGCTCGGGACCTGTGGGCTCGACGGGTTCGCCGGGGGCTCCGGATGCGCGCGCGACGGTCGGCAGGACCGCCTCGAACACCGCTCCGCCGTCGTTTCGGTAGCCGACCCGGCCGCCGCGGCGGGTGGCGACGAGGTGCACGATCGCCAGGCCGAAGCCGTGGTCGGCGGCGCCCGACGACGTCGATTTCGATGTGACCCCGGCCTCGAACACGCGGTCGATCAGGGCGGAGTCGACCCCGGGCCCGGTGTCGCGCACGACGACGCGAACCAGAGCACCGGCAGCATCCGCCCCCGCAGCATCCGGCCCCGCCGCACCCGGCCCCACCACCCGCACGTCGACCGAGACGTGCCGGGTCGCCGCCCCGGTCACCGCGTCCAGGGCGTTGTCGACGAGGTTGCCGATCACCGTCACGAGGTCGACCGACATCGCCTCGTCCACCCTGGGCAGCGCGGAATCGGCCGTGAGCGTGAGGTCGGCTCCGCGCTCGCGGGCGAGCGACGTCTTCGCGATCAGCAGCGCGGCGACCGCGGGTTCGTTGATCCGGGTGAGCACCGTGCTGTCCAGCTCGGAGCGGTCGCGGGAGACCGCATCGATGTAGTCGACGGCCGCATCCGTGTCGCCGAGCTGCATCAGCATCGAGATCGTGTGCAGCCGGTTCGCGAACTCGTGGGTCTGCGCGCGCAGGGTTTCGGTTGCCTGCCTGCTGCTGCCCAGGTCGTGCTGCAGCGTGACCAGCTCGGTGCGGTCGCGGAGCGTCGTCACCACCTCGGGTTTGGAGCGGGGCGGATGAATCGTGGTCTGGTTGAGCACGAGCAGCACCCCCCGGTTGACCAGGGGCGTGTCGCGGTCGTTGGCACCGTGCGAACGCAGCGCCCGCTCGGCCTCTCCGCCCAGCCCGACACCGTCGACGGGACGGCCGACCGCGTCGTCGGGCAGCCCGAGCAGCGACCGGGCGCTGTCGTTGGCGAGGGTGATGATGCCGTCCGCGTCGACCGCGATGACGCCCTCACGGATGCCGTGCAGCATGGCCTCCCGGTGCTCGACCAGGCGGCCGATCTGCTCCGGCTCCAGGCCCAGGGTCTGGCGTTTGACCCGGGCGGCGAGCCACCACGAGCCGGCGGCGCCGAGGATGCCGGCGACGCCGAGGTAGGTCAGCAGGTTCGGGGCCGCAACCGAAAACAGGCCGGCCAGGGTGGGGAACCGGCGCCCGGCGACGACCGTGCCGATGAGTTCGCCCGAGTTCGAGAGCACGGGCACCCGGCCGACGACATGGTCGACGGTCCCGAGCTGCGCCACTCCGGCCCAGGCGCCGTCGTAGCCCTTCCGGTCGACATTGAGCTGCACGATGGTGCCGAGCATGCGCGGGTCGGCGGGGGAGGCGAGCACCAGGCCGGCGGCATCCGTCACGATGAGTTCGTCGACCCCGGTCGTGGTGCGCAGCGACTCCACCGGCGAGGCGAGTTTCCGCGGCGCCGAGTCGCCGGCGAGCAGGCTGCGGAGCAGGGGATTGGCGGCCGTGTATTCGGCGACGGTGAGCATCCGTCGCTGCTGGCCGCTGTCGAAAATGTTGCGGGTCTGTTCGAGCGAGATGGCGGTCACGGCGACGAGCACGATGGCGAGCAGCGTGAGCTGGAAGACGAGCAACTGGCGGGTGAGGCTGAGGCGGGGGCGCGCCTGCGACGGCGCCGAGGACGGCGACTGTGACTGCATCTGCCCTCCCGTCGGCCGGCCCGGGCCATCGTCGGCCCCGGCGCACGGGCCGCGCGCGGCGGCCCTAACAAATAGTCCCTCAGAATGGGGAAGGAAGGAAACTCGGCCACAAGCTACACAACGTCCTCTAACACCACAAGTTGCAGGGGCTGCGGCGCTCCTGCGCATCATGGTCACGGTCGGCGACGATGCCGGCCTTCAATCGAAGAGGATTGCAATGCGCACACCAGCCCGGCTCAAGCCAGCACCCACGCGTCTGATCGGCAGCACGGCCGTCGCCGCCACACTCATCCTGGCGCTCAGCGCCTGCGGCGTCACCGGCACCACCGCGAGCACCGCGGAGGCAACGGCCGACGGCCCGCTCAAGAACATCCAGGTGATGATCCCCAACGCCCCGGGCAGCGGCTACGACGTCACCGGCCGCGCCGCGGTCAAGGTGATGGATGAAATCGGCGTCACCACCGGCACCGAGGTCACCAACCTGGCCGGCGCCGGCGGCACGGTCGGCCTGGCCCGCACCCTCACCGAGAAGGGCAACAAAGACTTCCTGCTCATGATGGGTCTCGGCGTCGTCGGCGCCGCCTACACGAACGAGACGGATGCCAAGGTCGCGGATGCGACTCCCATCGCCCGCCTGATCGAGGAGGCCGGCGCCATCTTCGTGCCGACCGACTCCCCGTACAAGACCCTCGACGACCTCATCGTCGCCTGGAAGAAGAACCCCGGCGCGTTCCCGGTCGGCGGCGGATCCTCGCCCGGCGGGCCCGACCACCTGCTGCCGATGCAGCTCGCCGACGCCGTCGGCATCGAGGCCGGCGACGTGAACTTCGTCAGCTACGACGGCGGCGGCGAGCTGCTGCCGGCGATCCTCGGCGGCAAGCTGCAGTTCGCGGCCTCCGGCTACGGCGAATTCCTCGAGCAGGTCAAGGCCGGCGAACTGCGCGTTCTCGCCGTGACCAGCGAAGAGCGAGTCCCCGTTCTGCCGGATGCCCCCACCCTCAAGGAGCAGGACGTCGACCTGGTCTTCACCAACTGGCGCGGACTGCTCGCGGCACCGGGCCTCAGCAAGGCCGAGACGGCCAGGCTCGTCACGGCCGTCACGGCCATGCACGACAGTGACGAGTGGGCACAGGTGCTCGAGGACAACGGCTGGACGGATGCCTTCATCACCGGAGACGACTTCGCCTCCTTCCTGACCGAGCAGGACGAGCGCGTCGCCACCGTGCTCACCGACCTGGGACTGGTGTGACCACCCCCAGCTCACGGGGTGGACCAGGACTGCTGCACGGTCGCTCCGAGCTGGGCGTCGCCGCCCTGCTCGGGGCGCTTGCGGTGATCGTCGCCGTCGACACCGCCAACATCCGCCAGACCGCCGTCAACTCCGGCGTGATGGGCCCGCAGGTCGTTCCCGCCATCATCGCGACCGGCCTGGCCCTGTGCGCGATCGCGCTCGCGATCAGCGTTCTGCGCGGAGGGCACGCCGACCCCGAAGAGGGCGAAGACATCGACCTCTCCATCCCGGCGCACTGGCCGACGGTCTTCGGCCTGGCCGGCCTGATCCTCGGCTACGCGCTGGTGCTCGACCCGCTCGGCTATGTGGTCGCCAGCAGCATCCTCTTCTACGGTTCGGCGTTGCTGCTCGGCTCCCGGCGCTTCGTCTGGGCCCTGCTCATCGGCGTCGCGCTGTCCGTGGCGACGTTCTACGGTTTCGTACTTGGCCTCGGCATCCCCCTGCCGGCCGGACTGCTGACGGGAATTCTCTAATGGACAACCTCGCACTGCTGATGGAGGGGTTCACGAACGCGCTGACCCTCCAGAACCTGCTTTTCGCGCTGGTCGGTGTGCTGCTCGGCACCGCGGTGGGCGTGCTGCCCGGGATCGGCCCGGCGATGACGGTGGCCCTGCTGCTGCCGCTCACCTACGCGCTCGACGTGACCGGATCGCTGATCATGTTCGCCGGGATCTACTACGGCGGGATGTACGGCGGGTCGACGACGTCGATTCTGCTGAACACGCCGGGGGAGAGCTCGTCCGTGGTCACGGCGCTCGAGGGCAACAAGATGGCCAAGGCCGGACGAGGCGCCCAGGCGCTCGCGACGGCGGCGATCGGATCGTTCGTGGCCGGCACCATCGCCACCGGCGCCCTGGTCTTCGTCGCCCCGTTCATCGTGTCGATCGCGATCAGCCTCGGTGCCCCGTCGTACTTCGCGATGATGGTGTTCGCGTTCATCGCGGTGAGCACGGTGCTCGGTTCGTCCCGGATCCGCGGGCTCGCGGCGCTCTTCATCGGACTGACGATCGGCCTGGTCGGGATGGACCCCACCACCGGCCAGCCCCGGCTGACATTCGGCCAGCCACTGCTCTCCGGCGGGATCGACGTCGTGGTGATCGCCGTCGCGCTGTTCGCCGTCGGTGAGGCCCTCTGGATCGCCGCGCACCTGCGTCAGGGCAAGCAGGCGACGATTCCGGTGGGCGTGCCCTGGATGGGCAAGGACGACTGGAGGCGCAGCTGGAAGCCGTGGCTGCGCGGCACGGTGATCGGCTTCCCGTTCGGCGCCATCCCCGCCGGCGGAGCGGAGATCCCCACCTTCCTCTCCTACGTCACCGAGAAGAAGCTCTCCAAGCACCCGGAGGAGTTCGGCCACGGCGCCATCGAGGGTGTCGCCGGTCCGGAGGCCGCGAACAACGCCTCCGCCGCGGGCACGCTGGTGCCGCTGCTCACACTCGGGCTGCCGACCACAGCGACCGCCGCCGTGATGATCGCCGCGTTCAACCAGTACGGCATCCACCCGGGGCCATTGCTGTTCAAGACGGAGCCGGTGCTGGTCTGGACCCTCATCGCGAGCCTGTTCATCGGCAACACACTGCTGCTGGCGCTGAACCTGCCGCTCGCGCCGTTCTGGGCGAAGCTGCTGCGGATTCCGCGGCCGTACCTGTACGCGGGGATCCTCTTCTTCGCCACCCTCGGCGCGTACGCGGCCGGGATGCAGTCGTTCAACATCGTCATCCTCCTGCTGATCGGGGCGCTCGGCTACATGGCCCGGCGCTACGGATTCCCCGTGCTGCCGATCATCGTCGGCGCCATCCTCGGCCCGGAGATGGAACGCCAGCTGCGCCGCTCGCTGCAAATCAGCTCCGGCGACCCGGCCGCGTTGGTGAGCGAACCGCTGGCGATCGTGCTCTACGCGGTGATCGCGGTCTTCCTGGTCGTGCCGCCACTGCTCAAGGCCGTCCGGCGGCGGACGCGCGGTGGCGGGACCGGGGGCGCTCCGGGCGCTCCCGCGGACGCGTCTCCCGCCGACGCCGACGCCGACGCCTCCCTCCGAGGTTGACGGTTGCGGTCGAGTTTGCCTGGTGTGCCGGGCAAACTCGACCGGAACAGGGCAGCTCGGCGCGCACGCCGACGGCCGATCACTTGAGCAGCGCGACGTCCGAGACGAGATCGATGTGGGACTGCATGGCGTCCTGCGCTGCTTGCGCGTCTTGCACGCGGATCGCGTCCGCAATCGCGCGGTGCGAGGCCAGCGACTGCTCGGGGCGTCCTGGCTGGCCGAGGGATTCCAGCCGCGTCTCCAGGATCATTTCGGCGATGAACATCATGAGCTGCGCCAGCACCGAGGAGTGCGCGGCGCGCGTGACCGCCTGGTGGAAGAGCTCGTCACCGTGGGCACCCTTGTCGCCGCCGGCGATCTCGGCCGCCATCGCGTCCAGGGACGCATCGATGGCGAGCATGTCCTCGTCGGTGCGCCGGGCCGCGGCGAGCCCCGCCAGTTTCACCTCGAGGGTGCTCCTGGCCTCGACGATCTCGGGGAGCCGGGTGCGATGCGCGCGGAGTTCCCTGATGACGGTCGCGATGCTCGGCCGATAGACGAGCACCGCGCCCGTGCCGTGTTGCACGTCGATGACGCCGAGGACCTCCAAGGCCACCAGGGCCTGGGCCAGTGTCGCCCGGGACACGCCGAGCCGTTCCGCCAGGTCGCGTTCGGCCGGCAGGAGGTCGCCCGGACCGAGCCGGGCCGACTGGATGTAGCCGAGTATCTGTTCCACCAGCTGTTCGTACAGGCGAGGTTTGGACACACGCGTGAGTGGCTGGGGGGTGAAATCCTGGGCCACTGCTGCCTCCACGTCGAACGCGCCGGTGTTTCCGTGGAATCCAGCCTACCGCGCGCTTGACAACTCACCTACTGTCTAGGAGGCTAGGCCAGTGGTCCTTTGGTCCACGTCACATCCGAAGTCAATGGAGGAACAACGATGTCCGCTCCCGTCCTGTCGATCATCATTCTGGCGGTGATGTTCCTGCTGGCCACCGTACTCCCCGTCAACATGGGCGCACTGGCCTTCGTCGGAGCATTCCTGCTCGGCGCCGTCTTCCTGGGAATGGAGACGGCCGACATCCTCGCGAATTTCCCCGGCGGTTTGTTCCTGACCATTGTCGGCGTGACCTACCTCTTCGCCATCGCGCAGAACAACGGCACCATCGACCTTCTGGTGCGCGGCGCCGTGAAGATGGTCGGCAACCGGGTCGCCTTCATCCCGTGGGTCATGTTCGCCGTGACGGCCCTGATCACCTCGGTCGGCGCCCTGTCCCCGGCCGCCGTCGCGATCATCGCGCCCATCGCGCTGAGCTTCGCCGGCAAATACAAGATCAGTCCGCTGCTCATGGGCATGATGGTCATCCACGGCGCCCAGGCCGGCGGTTTCTCGCCCATCGCCGTCTACGGCGTCACGGTCAACGGAATCATGGAGGGCACCGGACTGGAGTCCAACCCGACCGCCCTGTTCCTGGCCAGCCTCGTCTTCAACTTCCTGATCGCCCTGGTTCTCTTCGTTGTCCTCGGCGGCAAGAAGCTCGTGTCCTCCCGGGTCAGTGACTTCGTCGAGCAGGCGGCCGAAGCCCGGATGCTGGTCAGCGCGGGCATGCGTGCCGGCGGCGACGTGACCTTCAAGGGCTTCGGCTCCGGAATCTACGGCCCCCGCGACCCCGCCGGAGACGGCGAAGCGGCCACGAAGAACCGGGCCGAGCGGCTGCCGCAGCTCATCACCATTGCGGGCCTTATCGCCCTGGCCGTGATCGCGCTCGGCTTCAAGGTCGACGTCGGCTTCGTCGCCATCACGATTGCCGTCATCCTCGCGCTCGTCTCGCCCAAGGCTCAGAAGGGTGCTGTCAACAAGATCAGCTGGTCGACCGTGCTCCTCATCTGCGGCATGTTGACCTTCGTCGGCGTCCTCGAGGAGGCCGGAACGATTGCATACGTCTCCGACGGTGTCGCCAGCCTGGGCATGCCGCTGTTGGCCGCACTCCTGATCTGCTACATCGGCGCCGTCGTGTCGGCGTTCGCCTCCTCCACCGCCATCCTCGCCGCGCTGATTCCGCTGGCCGTGCCGTTCCTCGCCTCAGGACAGATCGGAGCCGTCGGCGTCATCTGCGCCCTCGCCGTCGCCTCCACGATCGTCGACGTGTCGCCCTTCTCGACCAACGGCGCCCTGGTGCTGGCCAACGCGCCGGAGGACGTCAACAAGGAACGTTTCTACAAGCAGATCCTCGCCTACAGCGGGATCGTGGTCGTCGTCGGCCCCCTCATCGCCTGGCTGGTGATGGTCGTCCCCGGCTGGATGTAGGCCGAGCGCGGCATCCGGCTACCACCACGTGAGAGGAAACGCATCATGAGCACCGAAACGACACAAGCACCCGGCACGAGTGAAGGCCCCCTGGCCGGATACCTGGTGGTGGACCTGAGCCGGGCCCTCGCCGGCCCCCACGCGAGCATGATGCTCGCCGACCTGGGTGCCCGCGTCATCAAGGTGGAGAACCCGGAGTCGGGCGACGACACGCGCGGCTGGGGGCCGCCGTTCGTCGGCCCCGCCGACGATCCCCAGTCCACCTACTTCCTCTCCTGCAACCGCAACAAGGAATCCATCGCGCTGGACCTGAAGAGCGACGATGGGCGCCAGGTGCTGCGCGACCTGATCGAGCGGGCCGACATCGTCGTCGAGAACTTCCGCCCCGGGGTCCTGGACCGGCTGGGGTTCTCGCCCGCCGCGATGCACGAGCTGAACCCGGCCCTGGTCATCCTGTCGATCACCGGATTCGGTCACGACGGTCCGGAGTCGAGCCGGAGCGGCTACGACCAGATCCTGCAGGGCGAGGCCGGGCTCATGTCGTTGACCGGTTCGGGCCCGGAAGACCCGCAGCGGGTGGGGGTGCCCATCGCCGACCTGCTCTCGGGCATGTACGGCGCCTTCGGGCTGCTCGCGGCACTGCTGCAGCGGGAACGCACCGGCCAGGGGCAGGTCGTCCGAACGTCGCTGTTGGCCGCGCTCGTCGGCGTGCACGCGTTCCAGGGGACCCGGGCCACCGTGGCCGGTGAGGTGCCCGAGGCGCAGGGCAACCATCATCCGTCGATCGCTCCCTACGGCCTCTTCGCCTGCCGCGACGGCAGCGTGCAGATCAGCATCGGCAGCGAGAAGTTGTGGGCCACGTTCGCCGGCGCCTTCGGCCTCGACGCGAGCCGGCCCGAGTTCGCGTCGAACGCCGCCCGGGTGCGCAACCGGGACACGCTCAAAAGCGAGATCCAGGATGCCTTCGGCCGCTTCGATGCCGCGCCCCTGCTCGAGAAGCTCCGTGCGGCCGGCATCCCGGCCGGCAAGGTGCGCACGCTCGAGGAAGTGTACGAATGGGACCAGGTTCTCTCCCAGGGCCTGCTGATCGACGTCGACCACTCGGTACTCGGGCACATCAGTCTCCCGGGGCCGCCGCTTCGGTTCTTCGGCTCGGCCGACAGGCGCGAACTGACCAATACCACCCACGCGGCCCCTCCCGTGCTCAACCAGCATGGGGACCAGATCCGGAGCTGGCTCAGCCGCTCGCTGGAAAGAAGTTGACATGCTGACGCAGAAGACCAGGCATCTGAACGCCTCTGAGCTGATCGGCGTCGTCCTGGACGAGGGGTCCTTCACTCGCTGGGACGGCCCCGTCACCGAACCCGACCCCGACCCGGCCTACCTGGCGGACCTCGAGCGAGCCCGCGAGAAGAGCGGGGTGGACGAGTCCGTCATCACGGGGGAGGGCCTGATCCGCGGGCGCCGGGTCGCGGTCATCGTCAGCGAGTTCGCATTCCTGGCCGGCTCGATCGGGCAGGCCGCCGCCAACCGGATCGTGGACGCCGTCGAGCGGGCCACCCGGGAGAGGCTGCCGCTCCTGGCCGGGCCCGCCTCCGGAGGCACCCGGATGCAGGAAGGAACCATGGCATTCCTCGCCATGGTCAGGATCACGGCGGCCGTGCGGGCACACCGGCAGGCCGCGCTGCCGTACCTGGTCTACCTGCGCCACCCGACGACAGGCGGTGTGATGGCCTCGTGGGGCTCCCTCGGGCACGTCACCGTGGCGGAACCCGGCGCGCTCCTCGGCTTCCTCGGCCCGCGGGTCTACGAGGCGCTGTACGGCGAGCCCTTCCCGGAGGGCGTGCAGGTCGCGGAGAACCTCTTCGACAAGGGGCTCGTGGACGCGGTCGTCCCGCCCGACCAGCTGCCGCAGATCGTCGATCGTGCGCTGTCGATGCTGGTGCAGGAGCCGGCCGCGCCCGTGCCGGCCCCGGCCACGCTCGAGGTGAGGCCGTCGACCGTGCCGGCCTGGACATCCGTTGAAATCTCCCGCAATCCCCGCCGGCCGGACCTGCGCCAGCTGCTCACCCACGGGGCGAGCGACGTGCTGCCGCTCAACGGCACCGGGCAGGGTGAGAATGACCCGCGGCTACTGCTGGCCATCGCCCGGTTCGGCAGCCAGTCCTGCATCGTGCTGGGCCATAACCGGCCGAAGCGACCCCGGGATGCGGCGATGGGACCGGCGTCGCTGCGCGAGGCGCGCCGGGGCATGCGCCTGGCGGAGGAGCTCGGGTTGCCGCTGCTCACCGTGATCGACACGGCCGGCGCCGCGCTGAGTAAGGAGGCGGAGGAGGGCGGCCTGGCCGGGGAGATCGCCCGGTCGCTGCACGACCTCATCGGCCTGCGCTCCCCGACGGTGTCGGTGCTGCTCGGGCAGGGGGCAGGCGGGGCCGCGCTCGCCCTGTTGCCGGCCGACCGCACCATCGCCGCGCAGCACGCCTGGCTCTCGCCGCTGCCGCCCGAGGGAGCCAGCGCGATTGTGCATCGGACCGTCGACATGGCACCGGAGATGTCCGCCTCGCAGGGCGTGCACGTGGCGTCCCTGTACGCCAACGGGCTCGTCGATCACATTGTCGACGAGCGACCGGATGCCGCCCAGGAGGGCAGGGCGTTCTGCGGCCGGATGGCGCTGGCCGTGGAATACGAGCTGTCCGCGCTTGCAGGCCTGTCGGTCGATGAACTGCTGGTGAGAAGAGTCGACAAGTTCCGGCAAGTGGGCGCCGGAGCATCCCGCCGAGGTTGACGGTTGCGGTCGAGTTTGCCTGGTGCGCCGGGCAAACTCGACCGGAACAGGGCAGCTCGGCGCATCCGTCTCCCGGCCGCGGACCACTCGCCCGCCGCCGCTCCCGCCGAGAATCGCCGTTCCTGCCGAGAATCCCCGGTGGGGCGGCGATTCTCGGCGGAGGCGGCGATTCTCGCTGCTCGGATGCGCACGAATCCGGCGCAAACTACACCCATTCGGGGGCTGCGCGGCCGGGGGCTCGAGGGCTAGATTCATGACAGCCAAAGAGGAGTTCTGTGACCACCGACATCCCCACCCTGCGGCAGCGTCTTGCCGCACAGTCGGTCATCGAGAGGCTCCTGCCGCTCGGTCGCTCATCCCTCAGCAGCCGCGGCGTCGCCCGCTACCTCGGCGCGAAAGGCGAGCGGATCGTCGGCTCGATCCTGGACAGCCTCCCGCCGGAGTGGACCGTGCTGCACGCCCTCCCGATCGGCGCCCGGAGTTCGGCCATCGACCACCTCGTCGTCGGCCCCGGCGGCGTCTTCACGATCTCCACGAAGCACTTCGGCAGCAAGATCATCGGCGTCGGAAAGCACGGCATGACGGTGTCCGGCCGGCCGATTCCGAGCATCCGCGCCGCCGAATTCGAGGCGGCCCGGGTCACGACGCTGGTTCGCGAACGGATGCCGCTGGTCGCGCCCGTGCAGCCGGTGATCGCTGTCGTCGAACCGAAGCAGCTCATCATCCACGACCGTCCGGAGCAGGTCAAGGTTGTCGACGCGGGGGACCTGCGCCGCTGGCTCATGCAGCTCCAGCCGGTGCTGACCGAGCCGGAGCTGATGGAACTCGACGCCATCGTCGACGGCCCGGGCGCGTGGCGTTCCCGGCCGGACTCCATGCCCGGAATCGCAGCCAGGGCCTGACCCCCGGGCCGACGCTCGCGGCCGACCCGACGCTCGCGGCCGACCCGACGCTCGCGGCCGACCCGCCGCCGCGCGCCGAGCCGCCGAGCCACGCGCACAAACGTTGACAGCCGCCGAGGCGGTGCGTAATTTTTCTCATCTAGAGGCCCGTGCCGCCCAGACTAACGGGGCCGGAGAAAATGTGGCTTGACTGATCCATGGGGGCAGGGCGGGGGCACGATCCCGACGGCCGAGAGATCCCGACGCGAGCCACCACGGAGTGCAGGAGGCCCATGTCCAGCGTGATCGACGAACTGCGTGTCCAGGTGAACGGACACGCGATTGCCCAGGGCGACGTGGAATACGAGGCCGCGCGCGCCGTCTACAACGGGATGATCGACCGGAGACCCGCCGCCGTCGTGCGGGTGGGCAACACCGCAGAGGTCGCCGCCACGGTGAACTTCGCGCGTGCCCGCCACCTCGACCTGGCCATCCGCGGTGGCGGCCACAGGGCCCCGGGCTACGGCACCTGCGACGACGGCCTCGTGATCGACTTCTCGGGGCGCACCCGCGTCGACGTGGATCCGGTGACCCGCCGCGCGCGGGCGGATGCCGGCGCGACCTGGGCCACGTTCAACAAGGCCACGCACGCCCACGGACTGGCCACGCCCGGGGGCATCGTGGGCAGCACCGGCGTCGCCGGGCTGACCCTGGGCGGCGGCATCGGCTATCTCAGCCGCCAGTACGGCCTGAGCTGCGACAACCTCCTGTCGGCGGAAGTCGTGACCGCCGACGGCCGCACCCTCACGGCCAGCTCCGATGAGAACCCGGACCTGTTCTGGGCCTTGCGCGGTGGGGGCGGCAACTTCGGCGTGGTCACCTCGTTCGAGTTCCAGCTGCACCCGGTGGACATGGTCCACGCGGCGATCATCTTCTACTCCGTCGACGACGCTCGGGACGTGGCCGAGTTCTACCGCGAGTACATCGAGAGTGCCCCGGAGGAGTTCGGGGCATTCCTCGGGTTCCACCGGGGACCGCCGGTGGGGTTCCTGCCCGAGAAGTGGCACGACAAACCGTTGTGCCTGGTCGTGGGCATGTGGACCGGCGACGAAGCCGAGGGGCCGGCGCGCTGGCAACCGTTCCTCGACGTGGCACCGGTGGCCGGCGCCCTGGTGGAACGGATGCCCTACCCGGACCTGAACGAGGCCTTCGACGACCTGCTCACCAAGGGCCTGCGGGCCTACTGGAAGGCGAACTTCCTGTCGGGGCTGAGCGACGGGGCCATCAACGCCTACCTGGACTTCGGCCGGATGGTGCCGAGCGTGCAGACATCCGTCGACATCTACCCGATCAACGGTGCCGTGCAGCGGGTGGCGGCCGAGGCGACCGCGTTCCCCTACCGGCACGCCGCCTTCTCGCCGGTGATCGCCTGCATGTGGACGGATCCCGCCGACAACGAGTCGAACATCAAATGGGTGCGCGATTTCTGGACGGCGCTGCGGCCGTTCTCGGAGCCCGGCGGGTACATCAACTTCATGGATGCCGACGACCTGGGCCGCATCACCGACAACTACAGTGCCAACTACGCGAGGCTGGCGACGGTGAAGGCGAAGTACGACCCGGGCAATCTCTTCCACATCAACCAGAACATCAAGCCGGCCGGAGTCCCGATGCTCAGCACATTCCACGACAACGCCGGCCGCGCGTAGTCGGAGGGCTCTGGGGAGAGGGCCGGCGGAAGAGGACAGACAGCCAGACGGCCCGTACGGTAGACAGCACGGCCCATAGACAGCACGGCCCATAGACAACCCGCCCGTAGACAGCCGTTCTCACGCCCGTTTTGGGGCCGCCCGCGGCCATTCTGGGGATGCCCGCCCCTGCCCCGGCGCCGGTAGTTTCGGCAGTAAGGAGAGTCATGGCAACAAGCGCGGACACCATGCGGCACCGTTTTGCGGCGCAAGCGGTCATCGAGGAGCTGCTGCGCGTGCAGGGCGATGTTCCGCCGCGCACGACGCTCGCCCGAGTGTTCGGCCAGTCTCCGCTGGGCGCCGACAGCGTGCCCTGGTACCTCGGCGCGAAGGGGGAGCGGGCCGTGGGGTCGCTCCTCGAGTCGCTGCCGCCGGAGTGGGCCGTCTTCCACGCGCTGCCGGTGGGCGGGAGGGGCTCCGACATCGACCATGTCGTCGTCGGCCCGGCGGGCGTCTTCACCATCAATACCAAGCACCACCGCGGCCAGTCCGTGTGGGTAGCGGGCCGCAGCCTGCTGGTGTCCGGCCGCAAGACCCGCTACATCCGCGACGCGGAACTCGAGGCCGAGCGAGTCACCGGGCTCGTTCGGCAGCGGATGCCGCGGAGCGCGCCGGCCCGCCCCGTCGTGGCGTTCGTCGGCCCGAAGCAGCTGAGCATCCGGGAGCAGCCCGCATCCGTGACGGTCATCGACGCGCGCCATCTGCGGCGCTGGCTGCTGAGCCTTCCGCCGACCCTCGCCTGGCCGGAGCGAATGGAGATCACGGCCGTCGTCGACAACCCCGCGAGCTGGCGCAGGCCGCCCGTGACAGTGCCGGGGCCCGTCGTGTCGTCGGTGCGGTCGTCGCCGTCGCAGCCGTCGTCGCAGTCCTCCCGCGATTCGTTGCCGTCCTACCGGGTCTCGGCGGAGCCCGCTGACGACCCCATGGCCCGGTTTACCGCGCTCGACGCGGATGTTCGCGCCGCGCACCTGCGCCGCGCACTCTGGGTGCTGCTCGGTGTTGTGGTGGCGGCGGGTGTGGCCCTCGAGGTGCTGCAGCTGTTCGCCGGCTAATGCTGCTTGCCGGCCAGTGCTGTTTGCCGGCCAGTGCTGCTTGCCGGTTAGTGCGGAATCCGGCAGGGCGAGGGCAGGGCCGACCGGCAGGTGTTCTGAGCCGGGAGCGCATCCAGCAGGGTCATGGCTGAGCTGCCGATGGCTCCGCCGGCCGTGCCGATGACCGTGCGTTCGGCGATGATCGGGGGCGCCACACGCGCCGTGTCGATGGTGGTTTCGGCCGGGGGAGCGGGGGCTGCCTTCGCCGATGCCGATGCCGATGCCGATGCCGACGCCGACGCCGGTTCGGCTCTCGAGCCCTCAGCCGTTTCCGGGGCCGCGGCGCTGGAAGAGCTGTTCGCTGCCAGATTCAGGTCGTCGTCACCGGGGTGCGAGAGCGCAGCCCCGAACGAGGTGAGGATCAGGCAGGCCGCGAGGGACGCGGCGGCGACCCCGGGGGACGGGAGGAGCGCCCAGCTGCGCCGTCCCGTGAGGAGAGCGTAGCTGGCCGTTACCAGCCCCGTCACGCCGACCACGAGGAGGAAACCGGCCGGTCCGCCGGTGAGGAGTCCGACCAGTGCCAGGTAGAGGGCGCTGCCGCCGATCACCCACGTGCTCGCGGGCGGGCGGGCGCGGCGAACGCGGCGGAAGGTTGCGGGAGCGGGCGCGGTCACGGGCGGCCTCGGTCGGCGACCACGGTCGCGTTCGTGATGTGCGACACGGCAGGGATGTTTGCGCCTGAACCGGCGAGACCGGCCCCCTCGGCCACTCGCACCTTGCACTGCTCCGACCAGCTGACGCCGTTCCACCAACGATCCTGCCGGCCGTTTTCCGGGTTTGGATACCAGCCTGGGTTCGGAATAGTCACAGGTGTGTCCTTCGTTTGGGGCGGCAGTGCCCCTCCGAGCCTAGAAGCTGAGGGAGAATCACGCTGCCCCCACATCGGGTACCCCCGACGCCTCCGCCCTTCGCCACGGGCCTCCGCAGGGAGTTGCTGTGCGTCCGCAAGGGATTTGCCGTGATGCCACGACTTTCGATTCCACGTTCGTGGTAACGGAAAGTAGGCTGTTCCTGCCCCCCGAACTGGAACGGAACTGTCGTGAAGGTCATCAGTTACAACCTGCGCAAGCACAGCGCGATCGGTGAACTCATCGCGCTGGTCGAGCGTTACGAGCCCGACCTCCTCTGCCTGCAGGAGTGCGACACCCTCGACATCCCCGACGAAATCGGGCTGCTGCACCTGGCCGACTCGACCACACGCAACCGGCTCGGCCTCGCCATCTACTACCGTAAGGACCGCTTCACGGCGGTCGAGACGCGGACCTTCGCGCTGAAGAAGTCGCTGCACGACCGCGTGCTCACGCCGGCGCACGAGCGCCTGATCGGCACCCGCCTGATCGACGATGTGGCCAAGCGGGAGCTGGTCGTGGCCTCCTTCCACGCTGCCCCGCTGACCGCCTTGAACTCGTTGCGGCGCAACCAGATCCGGTCCGCCCATGAGGAGTTGCACATCCTCGGGCCGAGACTGCCGACCCTCATGGTGGGCGACTACAACTACCCGATGTTCAAGGATCACCTCAGCGCGCAGGTGAAGAAGTCGGGCTACGACCTCACCCTGAGCGACAGCAGGACCTACACGCGCTACAAGTTCTTCCGCGGCCACTTCGACCTGGCGACATCGATCGGCCTGACCATCGACAACGTGGAGACCCTGCCCAGCGGCACCTCTGACCACATGCCGATCCTGGTGACCTCGACGTACACGCACGAGAGCACCGTGACCCTGCCGGATGCCGCGCCCGCGTCGGGCGAGGCCGGCGACTTCAGCATCTAGCTGCCGCCCGCCCCGCTCTCCAGCCCAGCCAGCCCCGCCCGCTGACTTGCGGACAAACACCCTTCATTTCGAAAACGAAGGTACTTTCTCCGCAAGTGAACACGCGGGCGGGGGCCGCAGTCGCCGTACACTGTGTCGGGATGACTGAGCAATCGAATTCCGGACCGCCGACTTCCGGGCCGCCGACATCCGGGCCCGACAACGTGATCGACCTCGAGGACGCCAGGCGGCGCTTCCTGGCCGCCGCGGCCGACAGTGACGCCGACTCGATGCTGCAGGCGATGCAGGATGCCGCGCGCGCCCGCCGCGACCGGCCGAAGAAGCCGCTGCCCCTGCTGACGCCGCCCGCAACGCCCGTGCGCTTCCGTGTGCGCGTTGACCTCGTCGGCTCGAAACCGCCGATCTGGCGTCGGTTGAGCCTGCCGTCCAATCTGACCCTCGACCGGCTGCACGACGTGCTGCAAACCGCGTTCGGCTGGACCAACAGCCACCTGCACCAGTTCACGCTCACCGACGACCCTTACGGGGAGGAGACGGTGGGCATCCTCACCCCGTTCGACGTGGAAGAGGGCGACGTGGGCGTGCTCGAGAGCGAGTTGCGGCTCGACCAGTTCCTTGCCAAGACGGGCGACACCCTGCGCTACACCTACGATTTCGGCGACGGCTGGGAGCACACGGTCACCCTCGAGGCGATCGAGGCGGCAGGGCTGTCAGAGGCCAACGCGCTGCCTGAGGCCGGCGCGCCGACGGATGCCACCGTCCGCTGCCTTGCCGGACGGCGCCTGGGGCCGCCGGAGGACATCGGCGGAATCCACAGCTACGAGCGGATCCTGGCGGCGGCGTTGAACCCGCGCGACCCGGCATACTCGGACCTGATCGAGACGATCGCCTACCACGACCTGTTCAGCGTCACGGACGACATCGACCTCGACGCGATCAACCGGGGTCTCGACCGCCTCGCCGGAGCGGATGCCGCCCTGGCCTGGCTGCGCGCCAGCCGCGGAGGGGCCGGTTCGCCGATTGCGGACCTGATCGCGAGAGTCGGCGAGGAGGCTCAGCGCTACCTGGCCGGTTTCGTGGCCAGTGCCCGCCTGACGGAGCCGCTCGAGATCGATGAGGCAGCGGCGGAGTCGGCGACGCTCGTCATCCGCACCTTCCTGCGGCACGTCGGAGACGGCCTCCCGCTCAGCAAGGCCGGATTCCTGCAGCCTGCGGCCGTGATCGCGCTGATGGCGGAGCTCGATCCGGACAAGAAGGCGTACGGCAAGGCGAATCGCGAGGCCAACACGCGGCCGCTGCTCGACCTGCGGCAGACCGTGACGGAGCTCGGCCTGGTGCGAAAGTACAGCGGCATGTTGCTTCCGACGAAGCTCGGGCTGGCCGTGCGCGAGTCGCCGCTCGCGCTGTGGCGCCACATCGCCTCCCGGCTTCCGGTGGAGCGAGAAGAGCAGTCACAGGATGCCGCTCTCCTCCTCCTGCTGCTGGTCGCGGCCGGGGAAGTGGGGACTTTCATCACCCTCGGCAAGTCACTGGATCTGGTCAGCGCCGTGGCCGGCATGCAGCTCGAAGGGGACGGCCGCTACGGGAACGGGTCCGCGGTCTACAAGCCGCGGCATACCCGGGAGGCGCTCGAATGGGCGGCTTCGGCCACGCTGGCGGATCCGCGACCGTTCCGGCTCCAGATGTACGGGCCGAGCCGACTCGACTCGCTTGGCGCGCAGGCCCTCGCCCGCGCCGCGCTCACGCCCGGGCGCTGAGCCGCCCGTCGGCCGTACGCCTGTGCTCGGCGAGCGCCTTCCGGGCATCCGTTTTCCCGGGCAGAATTGGCGCGAACCGAGTGGAGCCGCGAGAGCGTCTCAGCCAGGCGCGGTTCCGGTGCGAGGGGAGTTGTGGATGTTGTCGTCAGACCTTCTGCTGGACGCGTTCGACCGGGTGTCGGGCGTCGTGCATGCGGTGCTGCAGGATGCAGGCCCGGGGGTGCTTGGTTACCGGCCCGATCCGGAGGCGAACACGATCGCCTGGCTGGTCTGGCACCTGGCCCGCATCCAGGATGCGCAGATCGCGCCCCTCATCGGGGAGGAACAGGTCTGGACCGCCGACGGATGGTCGGTGAGGTTCGCGTTGCCGTTCGGGCCCAGCGCCACGGGGTACGGGCACACGGCCGACGAGGTCGCGGCCGTGCGGTCGACCGCCGAGCTGCTGGGCGGGTACTTCGACGCCGTGCATGCCCGCACGATCGCGTACCTGCCGACCCTGGCCGAGGCGGATTTCGCCCGGGTGGTCGACCGCGGGTGGAATCCGCCGGTCACGCTCGCGGTGCGCCTGGTCAGCATCATCGCCGATGACCTGGAGCACGCGGGCCAGGCCGCGTATGTGCGCGGGCTCGCGATGCGCGCCGAGCTCTGAGCCCGCCGAGCCTGTTACCCGCGAATCACTGAACCCGCCGAGCCTTTACGCCGACGAGCTCTGAACCCTGGGTCCGGCGGATGTGCCAGCGGGTTTCCCGGCGGATCTCCCGGCGGATCTCCCGGCGGAGGACCGTCCAGCCCCTAGAATCCTGAACCATGACGACGATCGCGGTGTACCTGTTTTGCGCCCTGCTGGCCGCGCTTGCCGTGTTCCAGATCCTGCTGATTGCCGGCGCGCCCCTCGGCCGCTTCGCGTGGGGCGGCCAGAACCGCGTTCTGCCTGCTCGACTGCGCTGGGGGAGCGTTGTGTCGATCCTGCTCTATGCGGCCTTCGCCTTCGTCGCGTTCGAACGCGTGGGCCTGATCGACCTCATCCCGAGCGACGGCTTCATCGCCGTGCTGATGTGGGTGATCGCCGGATACCTGCTGCTCGGCGTGGTGATGAACTTCGTCTCGCGCAGCCGACCCGAGCGGTACACGATGGGTCCGCTAGCTCTGGTACTCGGTGTGCTCGCGGTGATCATCGCGGCGAGCTAGTTCCCCGGACGTCGCGCCTGCCGCGAGCCGCCCCGCGTCCCGTCCCGCGTCCCGTCCCGCGTCCCGTCCCGTGCGCACGTCCCGCGCGCCTGCCCATCCGCGCGCTCGCCCATCCGCGCGCTCGCCCACCCGCGCGCCCGCCCACCCAATTGAGTTGCGGAGAAAGTTCCTTCCCGCGGCAAACGAAGGTACTTTGCCCGCAACTCAACCCTGAGGGGCGACGCACAGCCAGCAGACGCGTAGACGCGCAGACGCGCAGACCGCAGAACGAATCGCGCCCACAACTCCCGCCCATGTCGGTGGTGGGCCGTAGCCTCTACCCAAGACGCTCCACCCTGGCCGAAAGGGGACGGCAATGACGTACACCCGCGTAGAGTCGAGCGCCGCCGTGCAGCAGCTGGCCGCCGGGCTGCACGACGCCGCCCGCGACCGTCCCTGGGTCGTGGTGACCTCTCGCTTCGGGTCTCGCACGCCCGACATCCTGCTCGACCAGCTCGCCGAGGACATTGCCGACGTCACAGAGGTATTCCTGCTCGAAACCGGCGCCCTCACCCGCGAGCTGAGCGACCTCCTGCCCGACCGCTTCCAGGTCTACGGCGGCGCCGGGCGTTCCTACCCCGTCGGCGCCGACGCGCTCACCGACATTGGCCGGTCCCGGCTTCGTTTCGCCTACGACAATCCGCAGCGGGCCACCGAACAACTGGTGACGGATGCCCTCGCCCACGCCCACCAGGCCGGCCTCTTTGCGCGCGCCCCGGCATCCGCCCGGCCCGTCACGGGAACGGTGAAGGGGTTCCTGCCCGGGGGATCTCGAGCCCTCGTCGAGCTGGCAGGCGGCGGGATAGCCACCATCTGGCAGGAGCTCACCTACCCGCCCGTTCCCCTCGACTGGACGCTCGAGCGCGGGCAGCGCGTCGACGGCCTGCTCGACCTGGACACCCGCCGCCTCAATGTCGAGGTCAGCACGCCGAGCGTTGACGCGCTCGCCGAGAGGTTCCCGCACAACAGCATCACCCTCGCGCTGGTGCAGCACGTGAGCAAGGAGCGTGCGGCCCTGGCACTGCACCCGCACGTGCCGATCCTTATCTCGCGGTCGGACATCTCCCCGAACCCGCTCGACCAGGTCGATACGCTCCTGTCCGAGGGCGACGTGGTGGCGGTGCGCGTCGTCCACCTTCAGAGCGGTTCACTTCACCTGCGGCTGACCGATGTCGACGACGACGAGCCCGTGCTGCCGCCGCTTGCCCTGGTGAGCAACGGCCCGTGCTGGCTGTGCGAGAACCGCCCGCTGGTGGCGGCGATCGAACCCCTCCCGGACGTGGATCTTGCCGCACCCCCGCTCCCCGTGCTCGGCCGTGCTCCGGTGGTCGAGTCGTGGCTCGGCGTTGCCCCGGTGGTCGAGCCTGTGCGCACCCGCTCTCCGGGGGTCGAGCCTGTCGAGGCGCGTGCGGCGGGGGCCGAGCCGGTCGAGACCCCGCGCCTGCCGAACGGCCGCCCGCCCGCGGCCCCCTGCGCAGCCGGGCCTCGACCCGGGCCCGGCGTGATGCGCGTGGTCACTGTGACTGTGCCTGTGCCCGCGGCCGCGGCCGCGGCCGTGCCCGTGCCCGTGGCCGTGCAGCCCGTGCAGCCCGCCGAGACCGCCGCCGCATCCGCAGCGAACCCGGTCGCCACCGGCGTTTCCCTGTTGTCGACGCAGCTTTCCCTGACCGAGGCACGGGGGCGCATCCAGCGACTCGAGGCGCAGCTGGCGGATGCGGGGGCGTCGGACTCCCAGCACGCCCAGCTGCTGGAGCTGGTGCGAACGACCCAACTGCAGCATCGGGAATCGCTGGCCGAACTCGGAGAACTTCGGCGAATCGAAGCCGAACTGCGCAGCGAGCAGCGCACCCAGAAGCGCAACCTGCGGGAATCGCGGCGCACCGTTGCACCCGCGCCGGTCGCCGCTGGATTCGAGGATCGCCGCGCGCAGTGGGCGGATGCCGACGGCTGGGTGCGCCACGAGCTCTACCTGGCCTGGGTGGACCGAGTCGGCGCGACCGAACGCGCGACGTGGTCGTGGCCCGACGAGTACGCCTTGGCAAACGGCTTCGCCGATTCGCTCGCGAGCCTCGATGACGGCCAACTGGCGAAGGCGTTCAAGGCGTGCGTGGACGTGCTCACCGGGCGAGTGGGCAGCGTGAACGGTCGCCAACAGCATGCCCTGCGAGAAGGGAATGGCGGGGCGTCCGCCGCTCGAGTGCGCTCCGACGGCGCCCGCTGCCTGCGCGTCGCCATCGAACAGCACACCCCGGCAGCCCGGCGCCTGCACTACTGGCTGTTGCCCGGCGGCGGAATCGAATTCGTCGGCGTTCGGACGCACGATGAGCTGGAGCCGTAAGCCCCCAGAGGTCGGGTCTGGCCCAGGCTTCAGCCCAACTGACTTGCGGACAAACAACCTTCCCGTCGCAAATGAAGGTACTTTTTCCGCAACTCAACCCTCGGGACGGCCCGGAGGTCGGCCCGCCACGGAGGTCAAGTCGGCCCGCCGCCACGGAAGTCGAGTCTGCCCCGAGGTCGGGCCTGTCGAGCGCCCCGCACGCCCGCCCCGGGCTCCAGCCCAACTGACTTGCGGACAAACAACCTTCCCCGCGCAAATGAAGGTACTTTTTCCGCAACTCAACTCTCGGGACGACCCTCGGGACCTCAGGGGCCCAAACCTCTGACTCTCAGACCCTCAGGCCCCAGACCTCAGGGCCCAGACCTCAGGGCCCAGACCTCCAGCCCTCAGCCCCGAAGGACCACGATCAGGTCGGCATCCTGCCGGGTCGACTCGATGAGGTCCGCGTTGCTCTGGTCGCTGCCGCGCGCGAAGGCCGCAGCATCCGCCTCGCCGCGTCCGAACTCCACGTGCCGCCCGATCAGGCGCGGGAGCCGCACTGCTGCCGACACCTCGAGGTACCAGACCGAGTCGAGCTCCCCGCGTATCGCGCGCCACGCGGGGGCATCCGCCAGCAGGTAGTTGCCCTCGGTGATGACCACGGGGATGCTGCGGGGGATCGCGATGGATGCCGCGATCGGCTCCTCCAGGCCGCGGCGGAACGACGGGGCGTAGACCACGTCCTCGTCGCGGGCGCGAAGCCGGCGCAGCAGCGACAGGTACGAGCCCGGGTCGAAGGTGTCGATGGCGCCGCGGCGCTCGGCCAGCGGTGTGCCCCGGATGAGGTCGGTCGCGAGATGGAAGCCATCCATCGGCACGACGATGGCCGTGTCGGGCCCGAGGATCCGGGTCAGCTCGGCGGCCTGGGTGGATTTGCCTGCCCCCGGCGGACCGCAGAGGCCCAGCAGGATGCGCCCGCCCTGCCCGCCCGGCTGCCCGCCCGGCTCCCGCAGCCTCTCACGCGGCCTCTTGCCCAGCCGCTCACGCAGCCGCTCGGCCAGCCCCGCCGCGGCGGTCTCGATCGTGTCGGGGAGCGCTCGGCGCCACGGTGTGTCCAGGGGGACCTCACCCAAGAGGGGAGCTCGCGGCTCGCGGCCTCGACGTCGCAGATTGGCCCTCCATGAGCGGTCTGCTCAACCCTGCGAGCAGGGCGCCGATACCGCCCCAGGCCAGGTCTCCGATCGAATCGACGTAACCAACGAAGATCTCCTCGTCGATGTAGGTGTGCCCGAACCACTCGAAGATCTCCCAGAGCACTCCGAGAGACAGCCCCAGGGCGAAGGTCATCACGGCGGTCGACGCCATCGGCCTCAGGAGCGTCGCGGCGTCGGCCAGGATTCCGAGCCGTACGAGCCCGATGTAGACCAGTGCGGCGCAGAGTCCGTTGGTGAGGAAGTGCATCGGAAGATCCCACCAGCGCGTCGAGATGTAGATGTCCAGCACGCTGCTCCACACGGAGGCCAGGACCACGATGCCGAACGCGATGTCGAAGCCCGGCCGAACGCCCAACAGCCGGGGAAGGAACATCCCGACCGTCACGAACGCGAGGCTGAACCCCGCGGCCGGGCCCCAGCCGACGCCAGCGACCACAATGCCGATCGCAGCCAGCACCCGCAGCGCGTCGGCGACCGTCTCGGCGGCTCCCGTCGGAGCCGGCAGGTATGTCCGGATCATGGCAGCACTCTAGCCGAGTCGGACGCCCCGGCCGGACGGTCTCCGTAGCGCAGCACCGCCTGCACGGGTTCGTGGTCGGATGCCGCGCTGCCGTCGAATCGCGCGGCGTTGATGCCCGTGCTCATCACGTCTACGCCGTTCCCCACCAGGATGAGGTCGATGCGTTTGCCGCCCGGGCGGCGGCGTCGGTAGTTCGAGAAGGTGCCCCACTGCGGCGTCACGCGCTCGGCCGCATCCTCCCAGGTGTCCCTGAGCGGCCCGTCTGCCGTCAGCCGGCGGTAGACGGCCGAGTCCGCGTCGGCGTTGAAGTCGCCGATCACCACGATCGCGGCGTCCGGCTCTGCGGCGCGAGCGGCCAGCACGAGGTCCAGGATGAAGTTCGCCGATTCGAGCCTCGACCGCCACGAGAGGTGATCGAAATGGGTGTTGAAGGCGAGGAGCCGTGCTCCGGTCGCGGTATCCGTGAAGTCCGCTGACACGACGATGCGCGGCGTCAGATTGCCCCACGATCTGGACCCGGGTTTCTCCGGCGTCGCGGACAGGGCCCGTTGCTGCCAGGCGGTCAGCTCCAGCCGCCGCGAGTCGTAGAACACAGCACACCGCTCGTCCCGTCCGGAGGCGTAGCGGCCGTGGCCTACCCACTGGTAGTGCGGTCCGAGGGCGTCGGAAACGAAGTCGACCTGGTCGGCCAACCCCTCCTGCACGCCGAGAAGCGTCGGCTGCTCGGCGGCGAGGATGCGTCGAACGAGCGGCTTCCGCGTGGCCCAACGATCGGGACTCCCCGGCAGGAGATTGCGGGAACGCCGACGGATGTTGTACGTCATCACGTGCAGGTCGGGCTCGGTCACCGGACCGATCAGCGCGGCATCCGTCATGCGCCCAGAGTATGCTCGCGGCGCGTGATGCGTCGGGATGACGCCGGCTCCTGCGTGTTCACGTCACGAGCATCAGGATGCTCGGGCCATCGCGATCATGCTCTTGAAGTCGAGCCCCGCCTTCGTGCCGCCGTCGCAGAGGATGTCCACTCCGGTCAGGTAGCCGGGCTTGTCGCTCGCGCAGAACGCGAGTACTTCGGCGACCTCCTCCGGCTTGCCGAACCGCTTCAGAGCGGCGTACTCGACGAGCTTTCCCGAGCCCTTCGCCTCCTCGAGGCGGCCCATCGCGGTGTCGAAGCTACCGGGTGAGACGGACACGATGCGGGCTCCCTTCGCACCGAACGCCGCAGCCATCTCCTGGCTGTACCAGATGACGAAGCCCTTGCTCACGGAGTACGCCGAGCCCGAGTGCATCGACTTCGGCGCGAGCTTCGCTGCCGAGGTCAGCTTCCGGACGAATCGCGGCAGATCGGTCAGAGCGAGCCGGAAGGAGCGCGTGGGTGT
Organism: Cryobacterium sp. Sr8; assembly: GCF_004403225.1. Classification (NCBI taxonomy): domain Bacteria; kingdom Bacillati; phylum Actinomycetota; class Actinomycetes; order Micrococcales; family Microbacteriaceae; genus Cryobacterium; species Cryobacterium sp. Sr8. Next base: position 77,992 of record NZ_SOHO01000072.1, read on the forward strand.
GAGCAACTTCGGCGTCATGTGGCCGGCGATCGACGCGACGTTCACCAGGGCGAAGCCCTCGCCGGCGATCGCGAGGGCCGCTTGAGTGACATTCACGGTCCCGAGCGCGTTGATCCGGATGATCTGCTCCGCGGTGCCCATCTGCGGGCTGACGCCCGCGGAGTGCACCACGGCGCGCACCGTGCCGGTGCCCGTGCCGGTGCCCGTGCCGGTGCCCGTGCCGGACCTTGTCGCTGTCGCGAACAGCGCGTCCACAGATGCCCGGTCGGTGATGTCGCAGACGACGCCCTCGGCCTCGATGCCGAGCCCGGTCAGCTCTGCGACGGCGGCGTCGAGCCGCTCCCGGTTCACGTCCGCGATGACCACGCGATGGTCGCGCCCCATGATCTTCGCTGTCGCCAGGCCCATGCCACCCGCGCCGCCCGTGATAATCACCGTCTGCGTCATCGATCCTCCTTGATCGTCGGGCGTGGATCCCCGCGCTCCTGCCGGTCGCATTCAATCACGCCACGGCGAGCCCGGGCCAGTTCCGCCCATTTGCTAACGAGGCTACTATCCGCTGCAGCACCATCGATGGAAGGAATCGGCGATGAGCGCACGAAAAGCAACGGTGGCGGGCTGGGTCGCCCTGGTCCTGGGCATCCTGTTCGTGCTACTCCAGTCGTACGGGTTCCTCGCGTATTCAGTCGTGATGGTCTTCAGCTACTACCCCGAATGGGCATACGCCCCGTTGGTCACCGGACCTCCGGTAGTCATCGGCGTACTGTTCCTGATCGACTGGTGGCTGCGGCGACGCAGCGTCACCGCCGCACCCCGCCCCAGCACTTAGTCCGGCTGGCGCGTAGCCCGATTGGCCCAGGCGAAGATCGAGATCCCTTCTGCACGGCAAGCTGCAGCGCAGTCTGCATGAGCGCCTCACCGCCCTCGGCGTTGAGCTCCTCACCGATTGTCGTCAGGCGATCGAACGTCCGGCTCCACTCCGGGTCGCTCATGCCCTTGCCCTCTTGCGAGAGGGCGTTGAGCTTCCCGTCGAGGGCCGTGATCTCCTCAGCCAGGGTGCCCAGGTCGCTGATCGGTGCCATCAGTATCTCCTCTGTTCGAGTTCGCGCTGCCATCATGCGGGGGTCTGGATCGGGCGGCCAGACCGTGGACAGGCACGGTGGCCGGGTGTATGCGAGAACAGGGGTGGCCTCGCCGGCTACCCGAGTGCCGCCTACCCCAGTGCCGCAACCCGGCGCCCCGTCCTCAGTCCGATTGGGCCAGGCGGAGGTCGAGGGTATCCGCGATCCTTGTGCGGGAGGTGGTGACGTAGCGCCATTTGCCGCCGCCGGGGTCGAGCCAGGGTGGCGCCTTGAGCTGGGGGACGCCTCTCAGCATGCGGATCTTCC
>NZ_SOHO01000025.1:0-9696 GCF_004403225.1 Cryobacterium sp. Sr8
GGCTCGCCCGGGGAAAGATCAGGCTGTTAGGTTCACTTAGCGGTCCTAGGACTCTGGCCCAGCGGTTCTCCTGCCACTTGCAGACGCAGGAGTGTCGTAGAGCGGCGCCGCCAAGGCACGGACCTTCGGGCGGGCAGCCGGCCCGCCCGTCGAATGGACAGGATCGATGTCAAATGAGCTTTCCCGCCATTGAGTCAGGTGCTCAGCCGAAGTCAGCACCGCGCGCGTTTCCCAGGTGGGTTTCTGCTGCACGCCTCAAACGGTCGGGCCCCAAGCAAAGAGCCCCGATTCCCGACCGCGATGGCGTTGAAGTCGGTGCTGTGCTCGGAACCTCCCGCACGCAGACCACCGTCACTTTGCACGCTGTGGGTTCTTTGGAACCGACATTCACAGTAATCCTTGAACCGAATCGACACGGTCAGCTACCCACGGTCCTTGTCGACCCGGTTGATGTCACGGGGCGGGTTCTCTTTGGAATGTGGCTCGGGGACGGTTACGACGGCACCAAGTATGAACTGACCAGCAGACGCGACGAGAACGGGAGTCAAACGGGCTGAGGGAGCAAACAAGCGTGGTGACAGGCCAACACGTCCCTGCGCAATTGCGCGACTTTGAATCCCTGCGGTCCGCACTAGCTAATGCCCGCGCCGGCCGTCCGGTCATCCAGGGTCTCTACCTCCTGTTCGGCGGCGGTGACCAGAGGCCGCTTGGCGTCCTCGACAGTATGGCGCTGACCAACGTGCGCACCGCCGCTGTGTCGGGGATGGGTGCTCGCCGACTGGCCGCGCCGGGGGCGAAGCGTCTCGTCGTCTTCGGCACCGGAGTCCAGGCCTGGGAGCACATCCGAGCCTTCAACGGGCTCTTCGACCTGACGGTCGTCGAGATCGTCGGACGGACGGCCGCACATGCGGAGCGACTGGCCGCACTCGTTCGCGGGCTCGGCCTCGAGTCCCGGATCAGGCGACTGCCACGGCGTCACCCGCAGCGACGCGATGATCGCGGCGCCGGCCTCTGTCAGTGCCTGCGTTTTTTCGGCCGTGTCGGCGACCTCGAACGCCACACGGATGTGCCCGCTCGGGATCCTATCGGCCTCCAGCCCGTCGACCATCTTCCTCTGCGCTGGATTGTGCAGCTCGAGAGTCGCCCGGCCGGCGTCGAGGACGATCCCGCGGGCCTCGACCTCGCCCTCGAACGACTTTTCCTCGGTCAGGCCGAGCGCATCACGGTAGAAGCGCACCGCGGCATCGTAATCGGCCGCCTCGACGACCAGGCGCAGCTGGCGGACGGGCGGCTTCGGGTCTCTGTTGGGGCTCATGCGCACAGGCTATGAGCGGTCGCCAGGACACGCAAGGGAGCTTGACGGGCCCGAGCGCCGGGTGTGCCTGGGCGCGAAGATCCCGAGTGCCGGGTGAGCTGGCTTCGCGCTGCTGCTGCACGGGCGTTGCCCCCCAGTCAGGTGCCCCCAAAAAACTCGGGCCCGCGCGCCAGGGTCACCCTCCCGGATCGGTGAACGGGCGCTGGTACGGTCAAGTCACGTCATCGCACGCATACTCGTCCGTAGGGCGGGATCGCACGGACCGGACCCTCGGGTCAATCGGTCCGCAGAATCGATAGGACCAGCACCATGGCCACCCAGTCTCGTCGTTTCTGGCATTCCCTACCACGCCGTTTCGGCGTCCAGATGGTGTCGGCCATGCTCCTGGTGTCGGTGCCGCTCATGATTGTGCTGGCGGTGCTCCTCACCTCGGAGTCGTCGGCGAACCTGACCGGCGCGGCCAAGAACACTGGCGTCACACTGGCGCGCGCAGTCACGGCACGGCTGGAGTCGTGGACGGTCGAACGCCACGATGATATGGAGGTCATCGCCGGCACGTACGACAGTCGACTCGGCTCCGCCGTTGCCTCGTCTTGGCTGGCCAAAATACACAAGGCATACGGCAGCTACACGCTGATTCAAATCACGGATGTCGCCGGAAAGGTCCTGGCCTCAAGCCGGCCGGACGTTGAGCTCTCCGTCACCAACCAGGAGTGGTTCAAGACCGTGGTCTCCGGCACGCCCGTGCTCACCTCGATGGCGCGTCAGGGACAGAAGATCGACTGGATCATCGCCGAACCGGTGCTGGACGGTGCGGGGAAGGTGAGCGCCGTGGTCGTCGCCAACCTGGACCCGATGGCGCTCCACGAGCTGATCATGCCGGACCTCATTTCGAGCTCGAGAACGAGCACGAAGATCGTCCTCGTCGACTCCTTGCACCGCTTGATCTACAGTTCCGACAGAATGAGCGAGCTGGCCGATGACACGGCGTTGCTCGCCGCCGGCGTGTTGAGCACGAACGTGGACACCGTCGCGACACGGCAGGCGTCCAGCACCGGCCGGCCCGGCTCGGCCCGATTCGTGGGGTACGCCGGAGATGATGTGATCGGCGGCTACGACGTCGTCGACGAACTGAACTGGATTCTCATCGCCTCGGAAAGCGCGAGCAATGTGCTCGCACCGGTTGCCGAACAGACCCGGCGCGCCATCTGGCTTGTCGTGGGGGGTGCGCTGCTCGCTGCGGCCGTCTCGGTTCTGCTCGCTTGGGGCACGATTCGGTCGGTCAAGCAGTTGACCGGGGTCGCGATGCGGGTCACCCGGGGTGACCTGGCGGCCCGCGCCGTGCCGACCGGGTCCAAAGAACTCGTGTTGCTCGGCGAATCGTTCAACACCATGCTCACCACCTCCGAGACGCTTATCGCCCAACTCGGCAGGGCCGTGGCCGAGGTGAATACCGCTGCGATGCAGCTTTCGGCGTCCTCCGACGAATTGGCCGCGATCACCACCCAGCAGAGCGCGGCGGTCACGCAGGCCACGGGAACCACCGAGGAACTCGCTCGCTCGTCGGTCGCCATTGCGGACACCGTTGACGCGGTCGCACGCCAGACCGCGGAAACACGGCTCAACCTGGAGCAGGCCGAGACCGACATCACCCTGTCGAGTGAGCGCACCCTCGCCCTCGCGGGGCGGGTCAATGACATTGACACCCTGCTCGTGCTGATCAACGACATCGCCGATCAGACCAATCTGCTGGCCCTCAACGCGGCAATCGAAGCGGCCCGCGCAGGCGAGAACGGTCGGGGTTTCGCGGTTGTGGCCGATGAAGTGCGTCGGCTGGCCGAACGGTCCAAGTCCTCCGCGGGTGACATCGCCGCGATCCTGGCCGACGTGCAGCGCGAAACGAACGCAACCGTCATCGCGATGGAAAAGGGCGCGAAGCAGATGCAGCGGGGTCTCATGCTGCTCGAGGCCGTCACGGACGCGACCGGCCAGGTCAGCCTGACCACCCAGCAGCAACGGAGTGCGACAGCCCAGGTCGTCGAGACGATGGAGCAGCTCACCGACGCCAGCCGCGCGGTCTCGGTCACCGCCAAGCAGATCGCCGCATCGGCCGGCGACCTCGCCGATCTGGCCAACGACCTCGAAACCAGCGCGGTTGGCAGCAGCGGACCACGATGACCGACCTGCACGCCGTGCTGTTCCCGGTCGGGGTCGATCTGTACGCCGTGCCGATCGAACGGATCGAGGAAGTGGTGGTGGCGCCGACGCTGACCCGGCTGGTCACCGCGCCGTCGCACGTGCTTGGGCTCTTCAACCTGCGTGGCCAGATCGTGCCCCTGATCGACGCGGCGGCGCTGCTGGGGCTGGGGTCCGTCGAGCCGGCAGCGTTTGTCGTCGTGCTGCAGTCCCGCCAGGGCCTGATCGGGCTGGCGGTCACGGATCTCCCTGAACGGGTCATCCTGGGCGCGCCCGTGGGCACGTCGGAGCTGGCCGGAACCGTCGGCTGCTTCCTGGTGCGGAACCGGGTGGCCGTGTTGCTTGAGCCGGATTCTCTTCTGGCGGGTGCGCTTCTGGACGGCGAGCGTCCGCGATCGGGCCAACGGGCCGCCAGGCGTCCCAGCGCACAACTGGATAGCGCACGCACGGGCGACACTGTCGCGAGCGGATCCGCGAGGTGAGCGGGCTCGACCTGGCACAGGTGCGGGAGTTATTCGCGCAGGAAGCTGAGGTTCGCCTCGCGCACCTTGATCAGCTTCTGCTCCAGCTCGAGAAGACGGGTGGGGATGAGTCGCTGATCCGTTCAGTGTTCCGGGAGCTGCATACCATCAAGGGGTCGTCGGCCGTCGCCGGGCTCGACGAGGTGAGCCGCGTCGCTCATGAGCTCGAGGAACTCGTCGACGAGGTGAGAACGGGACGACAACTCGTCACTCCGGAGATCATCGACACACTGCTCGCCGGGGCCGACCGCCTCGGGCAGGTCATCGTCGCGAGCCAGGGGACAACGACTGGTAGCCAGCTCGCAGCCGTCGACCGGCCAGAGCTGACGCGCGAGCGGATCCAGGCGGGCGCGGAGAATTCGCCGGTCGCCCCGGCCGTCCGCGACTCCGCCGGTGTCGTCATGGTGCCGATGGAACGGCTGGACGAACTGGTGCGACTGATCGGAGAGTCGGCATCCGCTCATTTGAGGGTGGGCCGGATGCTCACCGAGAAATTCGGCGTCGACGCGACCCTGAACACCGAGTTCAACGACCTCTCCCGAACCTTGAATCAGTTGCAGGACCGGGCAATGCGCACACGCATGGTTCCCCTGGCCACGATCACCGACAGGCTCCAGCGTGCGGTGCGTGACCTCGCACGCACGCAGGGCAAGACGATCAATTGGGACGTGCGGGGGACCGACACCGAACTCGACCGCGGTGTACTGGTGCAGCTGTCGGACACACTGTTGCACCTCGTGCGCAACGCCGTCGACCATGGGATCGAATCGAGCGCGCAACGAGCGGCGGACGGCAAACCGGCACAGAGCACGATCCGCCTGCACGCCATGCAGTTGGGCTCCGAGGTCATCATCGCCGTCACCGACGACGGCAGCGGGATCGATTCCGGCAAGGTCAAGGAGCAGGCCGAACGTCAGGGAATCGACACCGGCGGGATGAACGAGGAGGAGATGCTCAACCTCATCTTCACCGCGGGGTTCTCGACGGCAGCCGAGGTGACCGACGTGTCCGGGCGGGGAATCGGGCTCGACGTCGTGCGCGCCAGCGTGGAGGCGGCGCACGGCCGCGTCGAGGTGCGCTCCAAGCCGGGGGTGGGCACCGAATTCCGCATTATCGTGCCGATCACCCTGGCCGTGCTGCGCTGCCTTCTCGTCGAGGCAGGCGGGCAGCGCTTCGCATTGCCCTTCCATCGGGTGATCCTGTCGCAGCGCTTCGATCCAGCGAGCCAGACCAGTGCCGAGGGGCGCTCCGTCCTCCTTGTCGAGGGCCGTCCCATTCCGGTGTCGACCCTGGCCGGCACGTTGGGCCTGCCCTCTGCCGGACAGAGCACCGGCCCGATAGTAGTGCTTGCCGACACCGCTCGCCGGCACGGGTTTCAGGTGGACCGGCTGGTCGGTCAACGCGACGTCGTAGTCAAGGGGCTGAACGGCCTGCTGGCGCACCTCCCCGCCGTCGCAGGCGCAAGCGTCGAGCCAGATGGCTCCGTCCTGCTTGTGCTCGACCCGCCCGGCCTCATCCACCGAGCTCACCGGCTCGATCGCGGCCGCGCCCCGCGTGTACAAGACGCCCCGCCGGCCACGGCCCGCCAGCGCATCCTCGTAGTGGATGACGCCCTGACCATCCGAGAACTGCAACGCAACATCCTCGAGCGGGCCGGTTTCGAGGTGCGTGTGGCGGTCGACGGCACGGATGCGCTGTTGAAACTCGCCGAGGAAGCCAGTGAGCTGATCCTGACCGACATCGAGATGCCCAGGATGGACGGGTTCGAGCTGACCGAAGCGGTCCGCGCGCATCCGTCCTTCGCGAACATACCCGTCTTGATCCTGAGTTCCCGCGCGAGCGAAGCCGACCGCCGGCGTGGGCTCGACGCGGGCGCCGACGGCTATATTCTCAAGAGCGGCTTCGACGAGGGCAGCCTCCTTATTGCCGTGAACCGCCTGATCGGAGCACGAGCATGACGGATGCCGCGCCCGGCAAATCGATCAGGGTTCTCCTTGTTGAGGATGCGCCAACCCACGGCGGGGAGCTCACTCGAGCCCTGCAACGAGACGGGGACATCAGGGTCATCGGCCAGGCCGCCGCCGGGGAGGCCTCGATCAAGCGCGTGGGGGGGGAGAGCCCCGACCTCATCATTCTTCGGATCAGCACCAGCGCCGCAAGCGGGCAGGTCTTCATCGAACAAGTCATGGCGCGCGCACCGACGCCCATCCTTGTGCTGTCCAGCCGAATCGTGGATCGACTGTCTCCCGAGGCCGTCGAGGCCGTTGTGGCCGGCGCCCTCGGAGTGCTCCCGACCCCCGACCGTTGGACCGACGAGCTCGGGACCCAGCTTCGCAGCACGGTCCGTCAGCTGAGCAAAGTTTTGGCGATCCGGCATCCCCGGGGAGCCCTGTCCAGGAACTCGGCCCGGACCGCGCCGCCGCGAGGTGGCCGGCAGGCCGTGGTCGCGCTCGCCGCGTCGACCGGGGGTCCCACGGTGCTAGCGACGGTGCTCGCCGGGCTTGGTGGGCTCGACGCGCCGGTGCTCGTGGTGCAGCACCTGCATCCGGATTTCACCGGTAATTTGGTTGGCTGGATGGCACGCGCCTCGGCGCTGCCGGTAGAACTCGCCACGCACGACCAGATCGCCCTGCCCGGGCACGTCTATTTCGCCCCCGGCGGATCCCACCTGCGTCTGGCCGCGAAGAGTCGGCTCGAGCTCGCGGCCACCCCGGTCACGATCCACCAGCCGTCCGCGGACGAGCTCTTTCGATCAGTGGCGGAGCACGCCGGGTCCGCTGGTGTCGGGGTCATCCTGACCGGGATGGGCGACGACGGAGCCAAGGGGCTGCTCGAACTCCACAGCCGGCGCGGGCAGACTTTCGGGCAGGACGAGGACTCCTGTGCCGTCTTCGGCATGCCCCAGGCCGCCCTGCGCCTGGGGGCGCTCACAACTCTCTTGCCCCCTGAACAATTCGCGGCCGCGATCCGCCGTGCGGTCGCATTGGTGGGGTCATGATCGCGCTCGAACCGTCAGAAGCGATCATCTGCCGGGTGGCCGAACTCCTTGAATCAGAGATCGGCCTCCGGCCCGAATCGGCCCTGCGCGCCCGGCTTCGGCGCTGTATCCGCGACGAGTTGGCCGTGCTGGGGCTGGACTTCGAACGGTATCTCCGGGCGCTCGGGGCCAGTGCGAGCCTGCGCCAGGCCCTGCTCAACCGAGTGACGGTTCAGGAGACGGGATTCTTTCGCCACCCCGAGCATTTCGAGATTCTGGCGCAACACATCCTTCCCACCCTTCCGCAGCCGCTCAGCATCTGGAGCGCCGGCTGCGCCAACGGGCAGGAGGCGTTCAGCCTCGCCATGCTGCTCGACGAGCTGGGCATCGACGGCCGGGTGATCGCCACTGACGTGTCGACCTCCGCCCTGCTTCGCACGAACGCGGCCAGCTATGCGGCCCGCGAGATCACCGGTCTCTCACCCGAACGGATCGCGCGCCACCTCACCCCCGTCGGCCAGGCGTGGGAAGTCAACCCGTCGATCCGGGCTCGGGTCAGCACCGTGCACCACAACCTCATCGAGTCGGTGCCCCACCGGGTGCGCTCGAGCAGCGTCGTGTTTTGTCGCAACGTCCTGATCTACTTTTCCGACCAGCACGCGAGGGGTTTCCTCGACCGGGTCGCCGACGCTCTTCCTCAGGCCTGGATGTTGCTCGGTGCAGCCGAGACGATCTGGTCGATCGGCGACCGTTACGACACCGTGCGCCTCGGGGACACCTATGCCTATCGACCGCGCTCGGTGTGCGGTGTGCGCGTGACGGGCGGCGCTCTGCCCGCACGGGTTGCGGCTTCCCAGGTCGGTGCGGGGCACGCCGATGACGTCGCCGCCATCGCGATTCTGGCTGAGGCCGGACGCGAGTCGCTCGCGTCGGGCGACCCTGCAGCGGCCGTCGTCAGTTTTCGTAAGTGGGCATACCTGGCCGCGGACGATGCGCTTGCTCACCTGCATCTCGCCCTCGCGCTCGAAGCAATGAACGACCGCCCGTCGGCGCAGCGCGCCTTCGGCGCAGCGGGGCGCCTGCTGGGCGCCGACCCTGCGCGGCACGATTACGCGATTGACGGCTATTCCCCGAACGAGCTCTACAAACTTCTCGACGCCAAACAGCAGGAGTTGCCTCAATGATGACCATGGTGTGTTTTCGGTCCGCCGGAGCCGGGTACTGCCTCCCCGTCGAGGCCACCCGCGCGGTTCGCCCGGCGGACGGCATCCGTTCATTGCCTGGGGCTGCCTCCGACATCGTTGGCATCTTGCCCGGTCAGCCGCCGCTGACGGTGATCTCGGCGCTGGGCGGCGGAGGCAGCCACGTCCTCGTCGTTGAAACCGGTGAGACGACGTTCGGGTTGCTCGTGGATGCGGTCACCGGGCTGCGTCGCATCAGTGCCGCCGACATCCGCCCGGCCCCCACCGGACAGGGCCGCGCCTTCATTTCCGGAACGGTCGACTCGGACGGTGAGCTGATGCTGGTCGCCGACCCGGTGGCGCTGGCGGCGCGACTGTGAACGGCCTGGCAGGTTCAGGTGTGGCCGCGGCGGGCGCAACGGTAATGATCACCGACGATTCGCTCGTCATTCGCGCCGTCGTGCGCTCTCACCTGGAGGCCGCGGGCCACCACGTCATCGAGGCCGTCGACGGGACCGCGGCGCTCGACGCGTGCCGGGACTCTCCGCCCGACGTCATCCTGCTCGACATCGAAATGCCCGGGCTCGACGGCTACGAGGTGCTCGCGGAGCTCAAGGCTATCCCGGACCTGATGGACATTCCGGTCGTGTTTCTCAGCACGCTGACCGAGATGGACGACGTGTTGCGCGGTCTGCGCGGCGGCGCACACGACTACCTCAAGAAGCCTTTCGAGCCGGCCGAACTCGTCGCGCGTGTCGCCGCGGCCGCACACGTCAAGAAACTCCAGGACCAGCTTCGCCAGCGCAATGACGAGCTCGATCTGCTGTCTCGCACGGATGCGCTCACCGGACTGCACAACCGGCGCCATGTCGAGGAGAAGCTCGCCTACCACCATGCCCAGGCGGTGCGTCACCATGATCCGCTCTGCGCGCTCCTGCTCGACGTCGACAACTTCAAGCGCGTCAACGACGGTTTCGGACATCCCGCAGGCGACCTCGTGCTTGCCGAGTTCGCCGTGCGCCTGCGCCAGGAACTGCGCGAGGGGGATGTGGCCGGCCGGTGGGGCGGCGAGGAGTTCCTCGTCGTGCTTCCCCGCACCGATCTGGCCGGCGCACTCCTCGTCGCGGAGCGAATCCGCCGATCCATCGCAGCGACACCGATCGTGGCGGGCGGCACGCAGATCTCGGTGACGGTCAGCGGTGGCTGCGCCCTGGGGCCGATCGGATCCGCTGATGAACTTGTCGACAACGCCGACGCCCAGCTCTATGTCGCCAAAGCCGCCGGGCGCGACCGAATTGCGTCGACGACGGCCCGCGAGGTCCTGCCCCCGGAAAGCGGCCAAGATTCTTCGCGCCGCCACGCATAGGGTCCAAAAAGGAGGAGTAGTGTCAGCGACCACCCGTGTACCCGACAAGGTCGGCACTGACACCCCAAGGAGGCCGATATGAAGCTCACGTCCGCACAGAACGATCGCGCGACCGGGGTGCTGCTCGGCCTGGCCACCGG
>NZ_SOHO01000014.1:0-77376 GCF_004403225.1 Cryobacterium sp. Sr8
CTTCGACCAGCGGCGGCACGACGTGCTCGCTGTCATCCTCGACGTCGCGGCGCGCAGCGCCGAGGCCCCCACCATCGGAGGCGCCGCCCCCACCGTTCTTGTCACCGTCAGGCAGAAAGACCTTCTTCAGGAACAGGGAGTGGGCTGGATCGACGGCATCGAGGTTCCGCTGTCGATGCGGGCCGTGAAGCAGAAGGTCTGCACCGGCGGCATCCAGCCCGTCGTCTTCGGCGACGAAAACGCGATCTGCTCGCTCGGTGTGCCCGACCGTTGCTTCAATCGGGAGCAACGCCGGGCGATCTCCGCCCGGGACGGTGGCTGCATCATCCCTGGCTGTCAGATCCCGGCCAGCTGGAGCGAGATCCACCACGTCATCCCGGACGCTTGGGGCGGAGACACCCACACCGATAACGGGGTGCTTCTCTGTTGGTTCCATCACAGAACGATCGAGACCTCCGGCTGGAAGATCCGCATGCTGAGAGGCGTCCCCCAGCTCAAGGCGCCACCCTGGCTCGACCCCGGCGGCGGCAAATGGCGCTACGTCACCACCTCCCGCACAAGGATCGCGGACGCCCTCGATCTCCGCCTGGCCCAATCGGACTAGGTGCCAGTCGGACTAGGTGCCAGTCGGACTGAGTGCCAGCCGGACCAGGTGCCGGCTGGACTTGGTGCTAGCCGGACCAGGTGTCAGCCGGACCAGATGCTAACCGGACCAGGTGCCAGCCGGACCAGGTGTCAGCGATCCGGCGAAACCCTCAGCACGATCTTGCCGCGAGTGTGTCCTTGCTCGAGCAGCCGGTGCGCCTCCGGACCCTCGGCGAGGTCGAACACTCGGTCGACATGCACGCGCACGGCTCCCTCGTCGATCAGCTGGGTGATCAGCTCCAGGGTGCGCGCGTCGGCGGCGACCTTGTATCCGGTGGCGCGGATGCCTGCGGCCGCGGCCTCGGCCATCATCGTCGGCCAGCTCCCGGTCGGCGCATTCACCAGAAGGCCGCCCGGCCGCAGCACCGCGAGCGACCTGCTGCCGGTCTGGTCGTGCACATTGCCGACCAGGTCGATCACGGAGTCGAGACCGGACAGCACCTCGTCGAAGCGCTGGTTCGTGTAGTCGACGACTTCGTCCGCGCCGAGTTCCCGCAGGAATTCAAGGCTCCAGGCCGAACCGGTCGCGATCACGTGGGCACCGAAGGCCTTGGCGAACTGCACCGCGAAGTGTCCCACGCCGCCGCTGCCGGCGTGGATGAGCATCCGTTGCCCCGGAGCGGCGGCAGCAACGTCGACGACCATGCCCCAGGCCGTGAGCGCGGCGAGCGGCACGGCCGCGGCTTCGATGTGGCTCAGGCGGGCGGGCTTCCGCGCGACGCTCATGCTCGACACGGGCACGTACTCGGCGTAGGTTCCCGGGGTGCGGGGCACCCGTGCCATCCCGTAGACCTCGTCGCCGGGCTGCAGGGGGAACGACTCGTAGGGCGCGCGCACGACCACGCCGCTGAAGTCGTTGCCGAGAATCGTCGGGTAGGCGGCGATGGCGGCCGAAGCGCCCTTCCCGGCCCTGGTCTTGGCATCGATCGGGTTGATCCCGGCCGCGATGACGCGCACGATGAGCTCGTCGCTGACCGCGATCGCCATCGGCACCTCCGCGAGGTGCAGTTCGTCGGGGTCGCCGGTTCGGTCGATCACGAGGGCGCGCATGGATGTAGGCAGGTCGGTGGCATGTCCCATGCCCCCAGTCTGCTCCATGGAGGGTGCCGGCGCCCTACCGAGCGGCCTGGCGGTTGAGCACGTCGATCAGGTCGTTGGCGAAGCCGACCAGGATGGCGATCTGGTCCTCGTCGCGTTCGATCCAGCGGCACTCCGGCTCCGCGCTGACGGGCACGAAGTCCAGGTGCTGCTCCCAGACGAGGAGCGTGCGTTCGGCGCCGAGCACGTACTGCTGCCACCAGACCTGGCGGAGGTACGAGCGCGGGATGCTCCGCCAGGGCTTGCTCGTCGTCTTGATCTCCGCAAGCTGAAGCGAGCCGTCGGACGAGTGCCCCACGCCGTCCGGCGTTGCGAGGTGCCGGGTCTGGCCGGCGGCGTGGAAGAGGTTCGTGCTGGGTTCGATCCCGTGATTGCGCAGCACCCAGGCGGCGATCTCCGGTTCCCGGGCACGTCCGTGGTCGGTGAAGGTGTTGCCGCTGAAGCCGGTGCCGTGGGTCTTGTCCCTGGCCGCGTTCCGCACGGATGCCGGGGTCGCCAGCTTGGCGGCATCCGTCGCCGTGATGCCCTGGCTGCGTGCCCGCAGCCAGGCGACCCGGTCGGTCGAGTCGGCCACGATTCGGGACAGGTGAGGGGCGAGGCGGGGCCCCCGGGGTGACGGCGGCTCGGCCTCGTCGAAGAGGGAGAGCACCTGGACCGTCACCCCCCTATTCTGCACGCTCTCCGCTCACAGCGTGGGCGCGGGGCGCTCAAAGCTGATTCATAGAAAACTCTGGATACTAAGAGGATCATGACCACGCCCGCGAAGAACCCGTCCCATGGCCCGCGCCTGACCAAAGCCGACGGCAGCCCGATCCGGGTTCTCGTGGTCGACGACGAACCGATGCTGACCGACCTGCTCTCGATGGCGCTGCGCTACGAGGGCTGGGAGGTGCGCACCGCCGGAGAAGGGCGTCAGGCCCTGACCATCGCGCGGGAGTTCCGGCCCGACGCCATCGTGCTCGACATCATGCTGCCCGATATCGACGGACTGCAGGTGCTGCAGCGGGTGCGGGCCGACGGCCACGAGACGCCCGTGCTGTTCCTGACCGCGAAGGACGCCCTCTCCGACCGCATCGCCGGCCTCACCGCCGGGGGCGATGACTACGTCACCAAGCCGTTCAGCCTCGAGGAGGTGGTGGCCCGCCTGCGCGGGCTGATCCGCCGGTCCACCCTCTCCGTGACCGACTCCAGCGACCCGCGGATCACCGTCGGCGACCTCACCCTCGACGAGGACAGCTACGAGGTCTTCCGCGCGGGTGAGCCGGTGGAACTGACCGCCACCGAGTTCGAGCTGCTGCGCTTCCTCATGCGCAACCCCCGGCGCGTGCTGAGCAAGGCGCAGATCCTCGACCGGGTGTGGAGCTACGACTTCGGCGGTCGGTCATCCGTGGTCGAAATCTACATTTCCTACCTGCGTAAGAAGATCGACGCCGGCCGAGAGCCCATGATCCACACTGTCCGCGGCGCCGGCTACATGCTGAAGACCGCCTGATGGCGACGCGCAAGCCGCGCGCCAGGGAACCGCGCGCGCCCTGGACGCTGCGCCGGAGGCTCGTCCTGGCCGTCGTCGGCCTCCTGGCGCTGGTGAGCCTGGCCATTGGGCTGGCGAGCGTCGCGATCCTGCGAGCCTCCCTGCTCGACGGCCTCGATGGGCGCCTCGCATCCGCCGCCGACCGGTCGAGCGCTGTCCTCGGCAGCGACGGGGACGGCGACGAAGACCACCCGCGGCCCACGCCCTCGGCCGAGGTCATCCTGAACGGTCCGGCCCAACCGCCAGGGACGCTCGCCCTGGTCTTCGACGGCAACACGATCACGGCCGGCTACACCAACGACGAGAGCGGCGAAATCGAGTCGCTGACCGCCGAGCAGATCAAGCTCCTCGGTGAGAACCTCGACCAGTCGGCGCCGGTCACCATCGACCTCGGGGGAGGACTCGGGGACTATCGGGTCGTCGCGCAGACGAGCAGGACGGGCACGCTGTACATCCTCGGCTACCCGCTGTCCACGGTGAACGGCACGGCCGCCCAGTTGGCCGTGATCATCGGCGTGGTCTCGCTCATCGGCCTGCTCGTCGTCGCCGTCGTGGCGGCCTGGATCGTGCGGCTGGCGCTTCGCCCGCTCGACCGGGTGACCGACACCGCCGCGCGGGTGGCCGAACTGCCGCTCGACCGGGGTGCCGTCGACCTCGTCGACCGGGTGCCGGCCGCCGACACCGACCCGCGCACCGAGGTCGGCCGCGTGGGATCCGCGCTCAACCGGATGCTCGACCACGTCGACCTCGCCCTGGAAACGCGCCACGCCAGCGAGAGCAAGGTGCGCCAGTTCGTCGCGGATGCCAGCCACGAACTGCGCACGCCGCTGGCCTCCATCCGCGGCTACGCCGAGCTCACCCGCCGGAGCGGTCAGGAACTCCCGCCCGACGCCATCCGCTCGCTGGACCGGATCGAGTCCGAGTCCATCCGGATGTCCGGCCTGGTCGAAGACCTGCTGCTGCTGGCCCGCCTCGACGAGGGCCGCGAACTCGAACGCGAGCCGGTTGACCTCACGCGCATGCTCGTCGACGCGGTCAGTGACGCGCACGCGGCCGGGCCCGAGCACAGCTGGAATCTCGACCTGCCGGAGGAGCCGATCGAGGTGACCGGGGACGCGAGCCGGCTGCACCAGGTGTTGGCCAACCTCCTGGCCAACGCCCGCGTCCACACGCCGCCGGGCACGAGCGTCACGACCGCGCTCGCCGCGGAGGGCGACCGCGCCGTCGTGACGGTGACGGATGACGGCCCCGGCATTCCCGAGAACCTGCGCTCGACCCTTTTCGAGCGGTTCGCCCGCGGCGACAGCTCACGCTTCCGGGGGACCGGCAGCACCGGTCTGGGGCTGGCCATCGCCCGGGCCGTCGTCACCGCGCACCGCGGAGAGATCACCGTCGAGAGCCGCGAGGGGTTCACCCGGTTCCGGGTGACCCTTCCCCTCGACCAGACGCAGGTCGGCAACCCCGATCTGCCGACCTCGGGCGCCTCGCATCACAACTGAGTTGCGGACAAACACCCTTCCCCGCGCCAACGAAGGTACTTTTTCCGCAGTTCAACCCCGGGCGCACGATCGCGACGCTCGCCCGCGAGCGGGCGCAGAGCAGCAGAGAACTGGCTGTCCTTGCTTTCTTGCAGTCCTTGCAGTAGTTGCCAGCAGCAGCAGCAGCAGCGCCTGGCAGTGGGTGCCAGTAGCTGCCAGCAGTGGCGACTCTGGCTGCAGCTGCCCTCGCATCACAACTGAGTTGCGGACAAACACCCTTCCCCGGGCCAGGGAAGGTACATTCTCCGCAACTCAACCCCTGGCGCACGCGGCCTTGGCTAGCGCGGCGCGGTACTACTTCGCGTCGGGCGCGTTCAGCCGGGCGATCAGCGCAGCGAACTGCCGGAGGTCCGCTTCGGGCCAGGTGCCCAGCCGCCGGTTCACCACGGCGATCTTGCCGGCGCGCAGCTCGGCCAGCTTCTGCTCCGCGGCGGGCGTCAGAGCGAGGAACCGGGCCCGGCCGTCGCTGGGGTCCGCCTGGATCTCGAGCAGGCCCAGCTCCTGGAGCTGAGCCGCCTGCCGGCTGACGACGCTGCGGTCAACGGTGAGGGCCTCGGCGACGGTGCTGGCATGGGTCGGGCCGCTGCGCGAAAGCAGACGCAGCAGCTTCAGCCCGAACGGCTGCAGGGCCGGGTCGATGCTCAGCGCGGCATCCCGGATACTCCTCCGGATGAGGCCGGCGAGGATGTTCATCTGCTCCTCGACCTCCGCGAGTGCCTCGGCCGTGGTCATTTCACGACTTCGATCGACCCGGTCGGGTGCGCCTCACCGACCGGGGGCAGGGCTGCGGCCGCGGCGCTCACCTCGATCAGGATGTCTTCCGCGTCTTCGATCTCGCGCTGGTGCACGGATCCTTCGGTCTGAGCGAGTTCAATCGCGTTCTTGCGCCCGAGCGGAAGGTTGGGCAGGAGCGCGACCATGATCAGGGTGACCACGGCCAGCGGGGCCCCGAGCAGGAAGACGGTGCCGACGCCCGAGCCGTACGAGGATTCGACGAGCACGCGGATGGCGTCCGGAAGCTCCGACACGTGGGGGATCGCCCCGCTGCCGAGGGCCTTGCCCGCGGCGACCTGGTCGGCGGGGCTGAGCGAGCCGATGCCGTCCGCGATCGTCGAGGCGACCGTGCTGCCGAGCACCGAGCCGAGCACCGAGATGCCGATCGTGCCGCCGATGCTGCGGAAGAACGTCACGGCGCTGGTGGCCACGCCGAGGTTCTTCACCTCGATGGCGTTCTGCACGACCAGGACGAGGTTCTGCATGAGCATCCCGAGGCCGGCGCCGAGGACGAACATGTACATTCCGACGAGCACGAGGTTCGTGTCGTACTGAAGCGTGCCGAGAAGCAGCAGGCCGGCGATGACGAGCACGCTCCCCCAGACCAGGATCGCCTTCCATTTGCCGGTGCGGCTGACCATGCTTCCGAAGACGGTCGACGAGATGAGCAGGCCGCCCATCATCGGGATGGTCAGCAGGCCCGACTGGGTGGGGGTCGCGCCGCGCGCAAGCTGCATGTACTGGCTCAGGAACACCGAGGTGCCGAACATGGCGACGCCCACCGACAGGCTGGCCACGGTGGCCAGGGTGAAGGTGCGGTCCTTGAACAGGTCGAGCGGGATGATCGGCTCCTTCGCCCTGAACTCCACGAACACGGCGGCGATCAGCAGGGCAGCCGCGCCGGCCACCATGACGAAGGACTGGGCGGATGCCCACTCGAACTGGTTGCCGGCCTGGGTCACCCAGATCAGGAGCAGGGAGACCCCGGCCGCGATGAGCACGGCGCCGAGGTAATCGATGCGGGCGACGCGCCTGGGCCGCTTGGGCAGGTGCAACGTCATCTGCAGCAGGATGATGGCGATCATGGCGATCGGCAGCGCGATGAAGAAGTTCCAGCGCCAGCCGAACGCATCCGTCACAACGCCGCCGAGCAGCGGGCCGCCGACGGTGCCGAGGGCCATCACGCCACCGAACAGGCCCGCGTACTTGCCGCGGTCCCGGGGGCTGATGATGTCGGCCATGATGATCTGGCTGAGCGCCGCGAGGCCGCCGGCGCCGAGGCCCTGCAGCACGCGGAATCCGATCAGTGTGTTGGTGTCCTGCGAGAAACCGGCCAGGGCCGACCCGATCACGAAGATCGCCAGCGCGAGCTGGATGAGCAGCTTGCGGTTGAACAGGTCGGCGAATTTGCCCCAGATGGGCGTGCTGACGGCAGTGGCGAGGAGCGTCCCGGTGACGACCCAGGTGTACGCGGACTGGTCGCCCCCCAGATCCGCGATGATGAGCGGCAGTGACGTGGCCACGACCGTGCCGGCCAGGATCGCGACGAACATGCCGAGCAGGAGGCCGGAGAGGGGCTCCAGAATCTGGCGCTGGGTCATGGTTCCGTCGGTGGTGACGGGGTGCGTGGGGGCCCGGCGGACCTTCTGCGTTCTGGGTGACATCTTGCTCCTGCTGATAATTGACAAGAGTCAACCATAACCATGTAGTGGACCTGTGTCAACTACATGGCCGGGTCGGCGGCGGCGCCCCGAACGGCATCCGCTCGCCCGGCCCGCGTATGCTGTAGGCCGTTCTGTTTAGCCGGAGGAAGCCCCTGTGACGAACTACCCCCGCCTGGTGGCATTCGACCTGGATGACACCCTGGCCCCGTCGAAATCACCGCTCGACCCGCGCATGGCCGCGCTGATGCTGCCTGCTCGACGTGGCGGAGGTCTGCGTGATCTCCGGCGGGCAGCTCGCGCAGTTCCGGATGCAGGTCGTCGACACCCTCGAGGGTGCCACCGCCTCCCAGCTCGAACGACTGCACCTCATGCCCACCTGCGGCACGCAGTACTACCGCTTCTCGGACGGCGTCCTGGCGCAGGTCTACGCGCAGAGCCTCTTCGCTGACGAGAAGACCCGGGCGCTCGACGCGGTCGAGCGCGCCGCCCGCGAACTCGGCTACTGGGAGAGGGAAACCTGGGGCCCCATCCTCGAGGACCGCGATTCGCAGATCACGTTCTCCGCCCTCGGCCAGGCCGCTCCGGTCTCCGCGAAGATGGCCTGGGACCCCGCCGGCGAGAAGAAGAACCGGCTGCGCGCGGCCGTGCAGGCCCTGTTGCCCGACCTCGAGGTGCGCTCCGGCGGGTCGACGTCCGTCGACATCACTCGGCGCGGCATCGACAAGGCCTACGGGATGACGCAACTCGCCGAGCTGACCGGCGTGCCCCTGGATGACATGCTCTTCGTCGGTGACCGGCTCGACCCGGACGGAAACGACTACCCGGTGAAGGCGCTCGGCGTCGCATGCCACTCGGTCCGCGACTGGCAGGACACCGCGGGATACCTCGAGACGCTCATTCCCACCCTCCTGGCAACACCCGCCCGGGCCGGAGCCTGAGCCGGAGCGGCGGCGGGGTGCCGATTTGCACCCGGGCCGCCGCATCCGGTAGCGTGGGCAACAGCCAAAGACCGCCGGTTATTGCCTTGCCCAGAGATGGACAGAGCAATCGAAGGTTCATTCACGTGAACGGCCCGCGCAGGAATCGAAGTAGAAGTGCAGTGAAAGCTGCTCCCGCTCCGGCCTTGCGCTGGAGCTTTTTTCATGTCTGCGCCCCGGGCTACCGGCACATGAAAACTAAGAGGAGCGCCATGGCGAACAAGGAAGCAACGGTCGCCGAGCTTACGGAGAAATTCGAGAGCTCGACCGCCGTTCTGCTCACCGAGTACCGCGGTCTCACTGTTGCGAAGCTCAAGGAGCTGCGCACGTCCATCAGTGAGGACGCCACGTACGCCGTGGTAAAGAACACGCTGACCAAGATTGCGGCCAACAAGGCCGGCATCTCGTCGTTCGACGACGAGCTTGTCGGTCCGTCCGCAATCGCATTCGTGCACGGAGACCCTGTCGCCGTCGCGAAGACCCTGCGTGCCTTTACCAAGGCAAACCCTCTCCTGGTGGTTAAGGGCGGTTACTTCGACGGTAACCCGCTGACCGCCGCAGAGGTAGGCAAGCTCGCCGACCTCGAGTCCCGTGAGGTGCTGCTGGCCAAGCTGGCCGGCGCCTTCAAGGCCTCGCTGTTCGGAGCCGCATATCTGTTCAACGCACCGCTGTCGAAGGCTGTTCGCACCATCGACGCGCTGCGTGAGAAGCAGGAGTCCGCGAACTAGGCATCGGCCTGGCATCGCGGTGAGTAACTAAGAAACTATAAGGAGAAAATCATGGCAAAGCTTTCCACTGAAGAACTGCTTGAGCAGTTCAAGGGCCTCACCCTCATCGAACTCTCCGAGTTCGTCAAGGCGTTCGAGGAGACCTTCGAGGTCACCGCCGCTGCTCCGGTCGCCGTTGCCGGCGCTGCCGGTCCCGCCGCCGCTGCTGAAGAGGTCGAAGAGCAGACCGCTTTCGACGTCATCCTTGACGCCGTCGGCGACAAGAAGATCCAGGTCATCAAGGTTGTGCGCGAGCTCACCGCCCTGGGCCTCGGCGAGGCCAAGGCAGTCGTCGACGGCGCTCCGAAGGCCGTCCTCGAAGGCGTCTCGAAGGAAGCAGCCGAAAAGGGCAAGGCTGCCCTCGAGGCTGCCGGCGCCACCGTCATCCTCAAGTAATCACGCCCCGCAAGGGGTACTGATTGAGGCGTGACCGGCGTTAGCCGTATGAACGCAGAGGGCGTCGCATCCGACAGGGTGCGGCGCCCTCGTCATTTTAACCGCGGTCTCCTCACCACGGTGGAGCAGCCGGGCGGCCGGCTCCTACGAGGTGAGGCGAGGACGCGGAGCGCTCGTGCTCGACCGAACGGCGAGGACAGTCGGCAGGACGGTCAGCTCACCGGCCGCGTCCGGCGTCGCCGGGCTGTCGAGCTCGGCGAGGAGGCTCGTCACCGCAAGGCGGCCCTGGCTGCGCGGGTGTTGCTCGAGTGTCGTGAGCCTGAACATTTCTGCGTACGGATGCCCGTCGATGCCGATGACCGACAGGTCGGTGGGCACGTGGATCCCGAGCTCCCGGGCGGCCACGATGACACCGAACGCGATCTCGTCGCTCGCGGCGAAGACGGCCGTCGGCCGGCGCCGCGGATCCCCGAGTACGGCCAGGCCAGTGGCATACCCTCCCGGCATCGTGAACTCGCTGGCGCAGAAGCATCCGTCCGTTGACAGGCCCGCGTCCGTCATCGCGGCACTGAACCCGGCAAGCCGCTTGGTGTGCACCGCGAAATCCATTTCGGCGGCAAGGCTGCCGCCGATGTGGACGATGTCCGTGTGCCCCAGGCTGAGCAAGTGCTCGGTGGCGAGCCTCGCGGATGCCGTGTCGTCGATGGCGATCGTGTGGATGCCCCGGATTGGGCCGCCGATGCCGACGAGGGGCCGTCCGAGCCGGTGCAGATGGTCTACTTCCGGCTCGCTCAGGGCAATACCGACCGAAATGATCCCGTCGAAGCGCTTGCGTGCGAGGAAGTACTCGAACACGCGGTCCCGTTCGGGCGACGCCCGCGGGAGGTTGTACAGGGTCATGTCGTAGCCCTCCTGGAGCAGGGCCTGTTCGACGCTCTCCAGTACCTCGGAGAAGAACCATCGGCTGATGAACGGGATGATGACGCCCACGTTCTTGGTGCGCCCCGTCACCAGGCTCGCCGCGTTGGGCGATGCCACGTAGCCGATCTGACGCGCCGCGGCGACTACCTTCTCGCGGGTCTCCGCGGACACGTAGCCTCGGCCGCTCAGCGCGCGCGATGCGGTCGCCTTGGCGACCCCGGCGAGACGGGCAACATCGGCTATGCCGCTCACGTCCACCTCCGATTCTGGATGCCTGGATAACAGGGTAGCGTTTTTTCCGCCACCGTGGAACCGGTTCCATTTAATCCCGTCTGCGCTCGGCGGAGGGGTGCCACGGCTGCCATGTTTACGAAGTTGTTATTTATTCAGCCTTGCCAACAGTCCGGGACGTGCCGTACTTTGTGGTGTGGAACCGGTTCCTTATGCGATCGTTTCCGAGCACTCTGCAGCCCTTTTCGGTGGACACGGGTACCTTCGCGCGGACACCACCATCACTCAATGAGGAGAAAACATGCGGCTATCCCTGCACCGTCGTTTCATCGCCCCTGTCGCCTTCGCGGCGATTGCCGGCCTGACCCTCGCCGGATGCTCCGGCGGCCCGGGCACCACAGACACCGATTCCGGCGCAGAGGGTGACGGCACGGTCAGCGTGTACGGCACGATCTCAGAAACCGAGGCCGACCTCCTTGAGGA
The DNA here is from genome assembly GCF_004403225.1 of Cryobacterium sp. Sr8. Taxonomy (NCBI): domain Bacteria; kingdom Bacillati; phylum Actinomycetota; class Actinomycetes; order Micrococcales; family Microbacteriaceae; genus Cryobacterium; species Cryobacterium sp. Sr8. The sequence continues at coordinate 11,026 of NZ_SOHO01000014.1, forward strand.
GTCCTGGGCGGACTGGGAGAAGGAAAACAAGATCGACATCCAGTACGAGGCGTCGAAAGAGTTCGAAGCTCAGATCTCGATTCGCGCACAGGGCGGAAGCGCCCCGGACATCGCAATCTTCCCGCAGCCGGGCCTGATGGCGGATCTCGCCAGCCGTAAGTTCCTCAAGCCGGCACCTAAAGCGGTGGAGGACAACGTCGACGAGTACTGGTCCGAGGACTGGAAGGCCTACGGCACGGTCGACGGCACGTTGTACGGGGCGCCGCTGATGGCGAGCGTCAAGGGCTTCATCTGGTATTCCCCGGCGAAATTCAAGGAATGGGGTGTTGAGGTTCCCAAGACCTGGGACGATCTGCTCGCCGTGACCAAGAAGATCCAGGAAAAGACCGATAAGGCGCCCTGGTGCGCTGGGTTCTCCTCTGGTGAGGCGTCCGGGTGGCCGGGAACGGACTGGGTCGAGGATCTCGTGCTGCGCGAGGCCGGACCCGAAACCTACGACAAGTGGGTCGCGAACGAGATCCCGTTCACGGACCCGGCGATCAAGAGCGCCTTCGACTCGGTCGGCGACATTCTGTTGAACCCGGACTACGTGAACGCCGGTTTCGGTGATGTGAAGTCGATCAACAGCACCCCGTTCGGCGACCTTGCGACATCGGTTTCGGATGGAACCTGCGCCCTGCACCACCAGGCGTCCTTCTTCGACGGATTCATCGTGGACGCCGGCGGCGAGGTCGGACCTGATGCCGACGTGTGGGCGTTCATCACCCCGGCAGCGGAAGAGGGCAGCCAGGCCGTCACGGGTGGTGGCGAGATTGTCGCCGCATTCTCCGATGATGCCGACACGCAGAAGGTCCAGGAGTACCTCTCGAGCGCCGAATGGGCCAACAGTCGAGTCGGACTCGGCGGGGTCATCAGCGCCAACTCCGGGCTCGACCCGGCCAAGGCGACGAGCCCGATCCTCCAGGAGGCCATCAAGATCCTGCAGGACCCGGAGACCACGTTCCGCTTCGACGCGTCCGACCTCATGCCGGGTGCGGTCGGATCAGGGACGTTCTGGAAGGGAATCGTGAACTGGATCAACGGCGCTCCAACCGGCGAGGTGCTGACAAGCATCGAGGCCGGATGGCCGTCTAACTAACGGGTTCACACCACCGTGGGCCGCCCGTTCAACGCGGGCGGCCCACACCCCCCGGGTCCGGCGTCCTGCTCGAAAGGTTTCATATGTCCGCTTTCTTCGCCTGGCTGGCGCAATTGCCGACCCTGCTGCAAATCCCCATTGTCATCCTCGCTTTCGCCGCCGTGGTGGGGGCCATTCTCTTCTTCGTGGAAATCGCACCGCGCTCGGGGAAGATCTACACGGTCATCCGCCTTGTCGTCTGTATTGCGGCGCCGGTTGTGCTGCTCGCGGTCGGCGGATCCTACTGGTGGGCCATCGCGGGCGCTGCCGTGCTCGGCGGCCTCTTCTTCATCCTCGATTACCGCTCCCGCAAGGGCGCCGGTTATCTGTTTCAGCTCGTGGGCTTCCTGACACCGGCCATCATCCTGCTGACCATCGGCCTGATCATCCCGACCATCCAGACCACGGTTCAGGCGTTCATGAGCTCACGCGGCGATCGCTTCGTGGGGTTCGAGAACTTCGCCTGGGTCTTCACCCAGCCGGAGAACATCCGGATCGTCTTCAACACGATCGTCTGGGTGCTGGTCGTTCCGACCGTGTCGACCATCGCCGGACTCGCCTATGCCGTGTTCATTGACAAGAGCCGCGGCGAGAAGTATTTCAAAATCCTGGTCTTCATGCCCATGGCAATCTCCCTCGTCGGCGCCTCCATCATCTGGCGCTTCGTCTATACGGCGCGGCCGGCCGACGTGGAACAGATCGGGCTCCTCAACGCCGTGGTCGTCGCGTTCGGCGGGCAGCCCGTCGACTTCCTTGCCGTCGCTCCCTGGAACACGCTCTTCCTGATCGTGATCCTGATCTGGGTGCAGACGGGCTTCGCCATGGTCGTTCTTTCCGCGGCCATCAAGGGCGTGCCGGCAGAACAGATGGAAGCGGCAGAACTCGACGGCACCAATGCGTGGCAACAGTTCACCAACGTAACCGTTCCCGGAATCCGCAGCGCCCTCATCGTGGTACTCACCACCATCTCCATCGTGTCGCTCAAGGTCTTCGACATTGTGCGCACCACGACGGCCGGCTCGAATGACACCAGCGTGATCGCGAATGAGATGTACACCCAGTTCAAGAACTTCGAGCTGGGGCGCTCGGCCGCCTTCGCCGTGATCCTGTTCCTGCTGGTCGTGCCGATCGTTGTCTACAATGCCCGCCAGATCAAGAAGCAGAGGGAAATCCGATGAGCGCGGTACTGCCCACAGAACTTCCAGTCGACCCTGCCACGAAGCGGCAGCTGCGTCGCGGAGAGCGCCGCGCCGAGAACTCGGCCGCCATCAGGACCAAGAAGCGACTCACCAGCCGCGGCGCGACGATCGCTGCCCTCGTCATCGCCGTTCTCTGGACAATCCCCACCTTCGGGCTGTTCGTCTCCTCGTTCCGTCCGGCCCGGGAAGTGCGCACCACGGGGTGGTGGACCGTCTTCGAGAATTGGGGTTGGACCCTCGACAACTACTCGGAAGCGCTCGCGGCCGGCAACAGCCAGCTCGACCTCGCGGGTGCCTTCATCAACTCCCTCGCGATCACCCTGCCGGCGACCCTGATCCCGTTGATGATCGCGAGCCTGGCCGCCTACGCCTTCGCCTGGATTGATTTCCGTGGGAAGGACTTCCTGTTCATCGGCGTCTTCGCACTGCAGATCGTGCCCATCCAGATGGCTCTCGTCCCGTTGTTGCTCTTCTTCTCCCAGGGCGAGATCTTCGGCTACCCGGTCGTTGAATCGCTCGCCGCGGGCGGGTACTCGCAGGTCTGGATCGCCCACACGATGTTCGCCCTGCCGCTGGCCATCTATCTACTGCACAACTTCGTGTCGGAGATTCCGTCCGAGGTCATCGAGGCAGCGCGGGTCGACGGCGCGGGACACGGGCAGATATTCTTTCGCATCGTGCTGCCGCTGACCATGCCCGCCATCGCATCCATCGCCATCTTCCAGTTCCTCTGGGTGTGGAACGACCTGCTCGTGGCCCTTATCTTCGCCGATGGCACGGTCGCCCCCATGACCAAGCTGCTGGCCGAGCTCTCGGGCAGCCGCGGGCAGGACTGGCACCTGCTGACGGCGGGCGCGTTCCTCTCCATCCTGGTTCCGCTGATCGTGTTCTTCGCGCTGCAGCGCTTCTTCGTGCGCGGCCTGCTCGCCGGCTCGACGAAGGGGTAGCGGGCCGTCGGCGGGATGCCGCGGGCCGGAAACGGCCACGGGACGGCGGGAAGGCGGGAATAGGGCGGTCGGCCATCGCGCTTAGGGTAAGGCTATGAGTGGAATGCACGGCGGCGGCAGGTCGCGCTCCCGCGTGAGCGGCGGGGATGTCGCGGCCCAGCGCGCCGAGAATGCCGAGGCTCCGCGCATCCCGAATCTGCTCCGGCGGATCCTCGGACTGTTCGCGCCGCACCGCGCGGCCCTCATCGTCACGATCGTGCTCGTGCTCATCGGCGCCGCGATGTCGGTGCTCCCGCCGCTCCTCACCCAGCGCGCCTTCGATGAGGGGCTCTTCCCCCAGGACGGCCCGCCGGACCTCGAGCGGCTGGCCTTCCTCGTCGGGCTGATGATCGCCGTCTACCTCGGCAGCGTGCTGCTCGGCGTCTGGCAGACCTGGCTGACCTCCACCGTCGGCAACACCGTGATGGGCGCCCTCCGGGTGCGCCTGTTCACCCATCTTCAGGCGATGGAACTCAGCTTCTTCACCAAGACGAAGACCGGCGTCATCCAGTCGCGCCTGCAGAACGACGTCGGCGGCGTGGCCGGCGTGCTCACCAACACGATCTCCAGCGTGCTCGGCAACATCGTCACCGTGATCGCCGCGTTCGTGGCCATGCTGCTGCTCAACTGGCAGCTGACGATCGTCGCCGTCATCCTGATGCCCATCCTCGTGATCGCGCAGCGCCGGGTCGGCCAGGTGCGTGCCCGGATCGCCTCGAAGACGCAGGAATCGCTCTCCGACATGACCGCGATCACCCAGGAGACCCTGAGCGTCTCCGGCATCCTGCTCTCGAAGAGCTTCACCCGGCAGCAGACGGAGATCAGGCGCTACGCCGACGAGAACGACAACCAGATCCGGCTGCAAATCAGCCAGCAGATGAGCGGCCAGTGGTTCTTCGCGATGGTCAGCCTGTTCCTCTCCAGCATCCCGGCCATCGTGTACCTCGTGGCCGGCGCGCTCATGGTCAACGGCCAGACGGAAGTCACCCCCGGCACGATCGTCGCCTTCACGACCGTGCAGGCCCGGCTCCTCTTCCCGCTCCTCGGGCTGATGCGGGTCGCGCTCGACCTGCAGACCTCGAGCGCGCTGTTCGCCCGGATCTTCCAGTACCTGGACCTGGTTCCGGCGATCAGCGACGCACCGGCGGCGGCGGCTGTGCCCACCGATGGGCCGGATGTCGGCCGGGTCGAGTTCGACCGGGTCACCTTCCGCTACCCGGATGCCGCCGCCGACTCCCGCCCCACCCTCGACGACGTGTCCTTCACGATCGAGCCCGGCGAGTTCGCGGCCTTCGTCGGACCGTCCGGGGCCGGCAAGACCACCGTCTCCTATCTCATCCCGCGGTTCTACGAGGTCGCGGCCGGGCGCGTGCTGTTCTCCGGCGTCGACGTGCGGGAACTGGAGCAGGAGTCGCTGGTCTCCCACATCGGCATCGTCAGCCAGGAGACCTACCTCTTCCACGCGACAATCGCCGAGAACCTGCGCTACGCGAAGCCCGACGCGACACCTGAAGAGCTCGAGACGGCCGCGCGGGCCGCGAACATCCACGACACGATCGCATCCTTTCCCGACACCTACGACACGGTGGTGGGTGAGCGCGGCTACCGCCTGTCCGGCGGCGAGAAGCAGCGGATCGCGATCGCGCGGGTGCTGCTCAAGAACCCAGAAGTGCTCATCCTCGACGAGGCGACGAGCGCCCTGGACTCCATCTCGGAGCGCGTCGTGCAGGAGGCGCTCGACACCGCCAGCCGCGGGCGCACCACCATCGCCATCGCGCACCGCCTCTCGACCATCGTCACCGCCGACGTCATCTTCGTCGTCGACGGGGGCCGGATTGTCGAACGCGGCAGGCACGCCGAGCTGCTCGCGGCGAACGGCGTGTACGCCCGCCTCTACTCGGAGCAGATCACCGACTGACGCTCTCCCCGCCCTCCACTCTCCTTATGCACTCCGAGCGGGTTGAGTTGCGGAAAAAGTACCTTCACTGTCGCCACGAAGGTACTTTTTCCGCAACTCAACCAGGGTGGCGCGCGAGAGCCCGGCTAGGCGCGGGCGGCGAGCATGCTCGTCATGAGCTCGATCTCGGAGTTCTGGCTGGTGACCACGGCCTGCGCGAACGACCGCACCGGCCCGTTGTCGCTGCGGTCGAGCACACCCTCGGCCATCTCGACCGCCCCCTGGTGGTGAGCGATCATCAGGGTCAGGAAGATCCGTTCGGCCTGCGTCCCGGATGCCGCGGTCAGCTCGGCGACCTGGGCGTCGGTGGCCAGCCCCGGCATGGCCTGGCCCTCGCCCGCCGCCGCCGAATGACCGTGCTCCTCGCCGGAGCGGCCCGCGCGGGTCATCCACATCATCGCCGGCTCGCGGCCGGCCTGGGGCAGGCCCCACTGGGTGAGCCAGCCGAAGAGCTGGCCGGACTGCTGCGCCTGGGTCGCGGCGATGTCGTAGGCGAGCAGGCGCACAGCCGGGTCATCCGTGCGGTCGCGCACGACCAGCGCCAGCTGGACGCCCTGGTTGTGGTGCACCTGCATATCGCGGGCGAATCCGGCCTCCGCGCTGGTGCCGGAGGGCGGGGCGTCGGCGAGCGTGCTCAGCCGGCCGAGCGAGAACGAGGCGATCCCGACGACGGCGGCGATCGCGACGACGGCGAGGATCACGGCAACGCGTGCGGGAAGACCCGGGATCCGAGGCACCGGAGTCGGCCTAGGAGACCTTGCCGGGGGCATCGATTCCCCCGGTGCACGGTGCTCCGATCTCCGGGGCGAGGCCGCCCTGCCAGTACTCCTCGAAGAACGCGGGGATGCGCTTGTCCGAGGCCGAGTCGAGCTGCAGCTGTGCATTCCAGCCGCTGAGCACGATCGGCGAGGGCAGGTCGTCAGCGGGGGAGAGCACGACGAAGGTGGAGGGCACCTGCAGCCGGAGCGACTCGAGCTCGGCCTTGCTGATCGTGGGGTCGTAGGTCACCCAGATCGCGCCGTGCTCGAGCGCGTGCACCGCATTCTCGTTGGGGACCGGCTCCGTGTAGACGGCGCAGTTCAACCAGGTCGCGCTGTGCTCTCCGCCGGTGGGCGGGGTCTCCGGGTAGTCAACCGGCGTTTCCACGTGCCCGGCGGGATTCTTGAACGTCTCCACGCCCTCGATCGAGGCGCCCTCGCTGCCCGGCTTGTACGTCGCATCCGGGGCCTTCTGCGGAGTCATGACCACGGACAGGACCACGATCGTGATGACCGCGAGGGCCGCGGCGATTCCGGCGATGAGCCAGATCCGGCGCCGGCGGGCGCTCCGCTTCTGCTGCCGGTGGTACTCCTCGAGCTTCTTCGCACGCTGCGCGGCACGCTGCTGCTTGACGCTCGCGGCGCTGGCGTTCGGCGGCGTGGCGGACGGTGGTGCAGGGGTCACGATGGGCCTCTCTCGGTGGACTTCAATTCTATCCGAACGCATCCGCTCGCCCTCTGGGCTGCCTTCGGGGTCTCTCACAGCCACTTCACAGTCTGGTGGCTGCCTTCGGCCGTCAAGAGAACGTCAATAGAATGGGACCGTGTTCGACTGGGCGTCGTGCCCGTGCTGCCTTCCGGAGCCAGACTGCCCGGCGTTGCCCCACGACGAAGGGTCCCATGAAAATCGCAGACACCGTTCTTGACCTGATCGGCAACACCCCGCTGGTGAAGCTGCACAAGGTCACGGACGGCATTGCCGCCACGGTGCTCGTCAAGCTCGAATACCTGAACCCCGGGGGCTCCGCCAAGGACCGCATCGCGGTGCGCATCATTGATGCGGCCGAGCGCGACGGGCGCTTGTTGCCGGGCGGAACGATCGTCGAACCCACGTCCGGGAACACCGGCGTCGGCCTCGCCCTCGTCGCCCAGCAGCGCGGCTACAGGTGCGTCTTCGTGCTGCCGGACAAGGTCGGCGAGGACAAACGCAATGTGCTCACGGCCTACGGCGCCGAGATCGTCGTCACGCCGACATCCGTCGCCCCCGACCACCCCGACTCCTACTACAGCGTCTCCGACCGGCTCGCGCGGGAGATCCCCGGTGCCTTCAAGCCCAACCAGTACGCCAACCCGAACGGCCCGCTCAGCCACTACGAGACCACCGGCCCTGAGATCTGGCGCGACACCGACGGCACGGTGACCCATTTCGTCGCCGGCGTCGGCACCGGCGGCACCATCACCGGAACCGGGCGTTACCTGCGCGAGGTGTCGGATGACCGCGTGCGGATCATCGGCGCCGACCCGGAGGGCTCCGTCTACTCCGGCGGCACCGGCCGGCCGTACCTCGTCGAGGGCGTCGGCGAGGACTTCTGGCCGGCGGCCTACGATCCCACCGTCGTGCACGAGGTCATCGCCGTGTCCGACGCCGACTCCTTCGCCATGACCCGCAGGCTCGCCCTCGAAGAGGGCATCCTGGTCGGCGGGTCGAGCGGCATGGCCGTCGTCGCCGCGCTGCGGGCAGCGAAATCCCTCACCGCAGACGACGTCGTCGTCGTGCTCCTGCCCGACGGCGGCCGCGGCTACCTGGGCAAGATCTTCAACGACGGCTGGATGCGCAGCTACGGTTTCAGCAACGCGCCGGCCGGGCACACCGTCGGCAACCTGCTCACCTCCAAGGCGGGCACGCCCGCGTTCGTCTACGTGCGCCCGAGCGACACCGTGCACGACGCGATCCAGGCGATGACCTCGTCCAGCGTCTCCCAGCTGCTGGTGCTGGCCACCAAGCCCCCGGTCGTCATGGGCGAAGTCGTCGGTGCGCTGGACGAGCGGCGCCTGATGGACCTCGTCTTCTCCGGTGAAGCCAAACTCACCGACAAGGTCAGTGCGGTCGTGGGCGATCCGCTGCCCCTGATCGGCGTCCAGGAGCCGGTCGCGGCCGCTCGGGCCGCGTTCGCGCACAACGACGCACTGCTCGTCACCGACGGCGGCAAACCGCTGGGCGTCATCACCCGCCACGATCTGCTCACCTACCTGAGCGCTTAGACAGAGAGAAGAATCCCCATGGCCAGGAAGCACAAATTCGACACCGTCGCCATCCACGCCGGGCAGGCGTTCGACCCGACGACAGGCGCGGTCATCCCGCCGATCTACCAGACCTCGACCTTCGTGCAGGAGAGCATCGGCGAACTCCGCGGCGGCTATGAATACAGCCGCGGCGGAAACCCCACCCGCACCGCGCTGGAGACCCTGCTCGCAGCCCTCGAGGGCGGCAAGCACGGACTCTCCTTCGCCAGCGGCCTCGCCGCGGAAGACACCCTGTTGCGGGCGATCCTCTCACCCGGCGACCACATCGTGCTCGGCAACGACGTCTACGGCGGCACGCACCGGCTGATCGAGCGCGTGCACGGTCCGTGGGGCGTGCGCAACACCACCGTGGAAATGTCCGACCTGCGCGCGGTCGAGCAGGCGATCATCCCGGGGGAGACCAAGGTGCTCTGGGTCGAGACGCCCAGCAACCCGCTGATGAAGATCAGCGACATCGCCGAGCTGGCCGACATCGGCCATCGCGCCGGTCTCGTCGTCGTCGTCGACAACACGTTCGCCTCGCCCGCCCTGCAGCACCCGCTGGCGCACGGCGCCGATGTTGTCGTGCACTCGACGACGAAGTACCTGGGCGGCCACTCCGATGTGCTCGGCGGCGCGCTCATCATCAACGACGACGAACTGGCCGAGAAGGCCAGGTTCCTGCAGTTCGCGGCTGGCCCGGTCTCCGCCCCGCTCGACGCCTGGCTCACCATCCGCGGAATCAAGACGCTGTCCGTGCGGATGGACCGCCACTGCAGCAACGCGCAGGCGATCGCCGAACACCTGGACAGGCATCCCGCGATCAGCGCCGTCTACTACCCCGGCCTGCCCGGCCACCCCGGCCACGAACTGGCCAAACAGCAGATGAGCGGCTTCGGCGGGATGATCTCGATCGCCTTCGCCGGCGGCGCGAAGGCGGCGCGCAAGTTCGCCGAGTCGATGACGCTGTTCCAGCTGGCCGAGTCCCTCGGCGGCGTGGAGTCGCTCGTGAACTACCCGTCCGAGATGACGCATGCCTCGGTACGCGGCACAGCCCTCGAGGTGCCCGACAACGTCGTGCGACTGTCCGTCGGTATCGAGGACATCGCCGACCTGATCGACGACCTGGACCGCGCCCTGCCCCGCAAATAGCGGCTCTGCCAGGAAGGCGCCGTCGGCCCGGCGGCCGGCGCGCCTCGGGGAGCATATGCCCGCGGCGGCATCCGACGAATTCGCCGCGCTGTCGGCGGAATAATTCATGTGACCGTCACATTCGCCGTGCATAATTGACGTGCGCTCACAGTTGTGACCGTGCACATGCGAGCAAGGTATCTCCGTGACCGTCGAATTGCCCAAGGGGCGTCCGCCCAGCATCCGGGATGTCGCGCGCCTCTCCGGCGTCTCGCACCAGACCGTCTCGCGGGTGCTCAACAACCATCCGAGCATCAAAGCGTCCACAAAGGCGCGTGTGCTGCAGGTCATGGAGGAACTCCAGTACCGGCCGAACCGTGCCGCCCGCGCGCTGTCCCGGGGGCGGTCGCGCACGATCGGCATCCTGTCGGCGTCGAGCGATCAGTACGGCCCCGCCAGCAGCATCGCCGCGATCCAGAACGCGGCCCGGGAGGCCGGATACTACGTCAACACCGCCAATCTCGTCTCGGGTGACCGGGCGTCGATCGAGGAGGCACTGAACCACCTGATGCTCCAGGCCGTGGAGGGGATCGTGGTCATCGCGCCCCAGGTGCGGGTCTTCGACGTGCTCGAGCAGCTGTCGATCGACGTTCCGTATGTGACGCTCCAGTCCACCGGGCGGCTGGACGACCATGCCCTCTCGGTCGACCAGATCGCCGGCGCGCGGCTCGCCACCCGCCATCTGATCGACCTCGGCCACCGCAACATCTACCACCTGGCCGGCCCGCAGGACTGGATCGAGGCCGAGGCGCGGATGCGCGGATTCCTCGACGAGATGGGAGCCAGGGACGTGCCCACCACCGCGCCGATCCTCGGCGACTGGACCGCCGACTTCGGGTACCACGCCGGCCGGGAGTTGTTGCGGGTGCGCGACTTCACGGCGATCTTCTCGTCGAACGACCAGATGGCCCTGGGCCTGATTCACGCGGCCCGCGAGGCCGGCCTGGACGTGCCGGGGGACCTGAGCGTCGTCGGCTTCGACGACATTCCCGAGGCGGCGCATTTCTGGCCGCCCCTCACCACGGTGCGCCAGGATTTCCCCGAACTGGGCCGGCGCTGCATCGCCCTGCTCCTCCGCAGCCTCGGCGGCGAAGCCGAGGGCTACCCCGGAACCATCGTGCCGGAGCTCATCGTGCGCGCCTCCACCGCGCCGCCGTCTTTCTAGGACCGTCTCCCCGCGCATCCGGGCGTTCGTCGAGGGCGGAAGCCGGGCGTTACCAAAACGATATGTTTCGGGGTTGACAGGCAAATCATGGTGTCGGCTAAAGTGACAAGATCAAATGTGACCGTTCACATTGGACCGCAACATTGCCGCATCAGCAGCACCGCAGACAAGGGAGTCGATTCGTGAGCACGACCGTCGCGCAGCCAGACGCTGTTCTTCCAGCAGGCGACGAGTCGTACGTCCTGGGGGTCGACTACGGAACGCTGTCCGGTCGCGCGGTCGTGGTGCGGGTCTCCGACGGAGCCGAACTGGGCTCCGCCACGCTCGACTACGCGCACGCGGTCATGGACACGACCCTCGCCGCCACGGGCGCCGCGCTCCCGCCCGAGTGGGCGTTGCAGGTGCCCCAGGACTACGTCGACGTGCTCAAGACCGCCGTGCCCGCCGCGGTGGCCAACGCCGGAATCGACCCCGCCCGGGTCATCGGCATCGGCACCGACTTCACCGCCTGCACGATGGTGCCGGTGCTCGCCGACGGCACCCCGCTCTGCGAGCTGCCGGAGTACGCCGGCCGTCCGCACGCCTACGTCAAGCTGTGGAAGCACCACTCGGCGCAGCCGCAGGCCGACCGGATCAACGACCTCGCGGCCCTGCGCGGCGAGGGCTGGCTGCCGCGCTACGGCGGCCTCATCTCCAGCGAGTGGGAATTCGCCAAGGGCCTCGAGCTCCTCGAAGAAGATCCCGAGCTGTACAACCGGATGGACCACTGGGTCGAAGCCGCCGACTGGATCGTCTGGCAGCTGACCGGCACCTACGTGCGCAACGCCTGCACCGCCGGCTACAAGGGCATCCTGCAGGACGGCGCCTACCCGAGCGAGGACTTCCTCGGCGCGCTGAACCCGGACTTCGCCCGGTTCGCCAACGACAAGGTCGCGCATGAGGTCGGCCAGCTCGGCGATGCCGCCGGCACGCTCTCGGCGGAGGCGGCCGCCTGGACGGGGCTGCCGGCGGGAATTGCCGTCGCGGTCGGCAACGTCGACGCACACGTCACCGGCCCGGCCGCACAGGCCGTCGAACCCGGCCAGATGGTGGCCATCATGGGCACGTCGACCTGCCACGTCATGAACTCCGACCACCTCACCGAGGTGCCCGGCATGTGCGGCGTCGTCGACGGCGGCATCGTCTCCGGCCTCTACGGCTACGAGGCCGGCCAGTCCGGCGTGGGCGACATCTTCGCCTGGTACGTGGGCAACCAGGTGCCAGCCCGGTACTTCACCGAAGCCGCGGCAGCGGGCCTGAGCGTGCACCAGTACCTCACCGATTTGATCAAGGACCAGCCCATCGGCGGCCACGGCCTGGTCGCCCTCGACTGGCACAGCGGCAACCGTTCGGTGCTCGTCGACCACGAACTCTCCGGCCTGGTCATCGGCACGACGCTGACCACGCGGACCGAGGAAATCTACCGGGCCCTGCTCGAGGCCACCGCGTTCGGCACCCGCGTGATCGTCGAGACCTTCAACGCCAGCGCCGTGCCGGTGACCGAGTTCATCGTCGCCGGCGGGCTGCTGAAGAACGCGTTCCTGATGCAGACCTACAGCGACATCCTCCGCCTGCCGATCTCGACCATCGCCAGCGAACAGGGCCCCGCGCTCGGCTCGGCCATCCATGCCGCCGCCGCGGCCGGTGCGTACCCGGATGTGCGCGCGGCCGGCAAGGCGATGGGCAAGCTCAACAAGAACGTCTATACCCCGAACGAAGAATCCTCCCTGGCCTACGATAAGCTGTTCGCCGAATACTCGCTGCTGCACGACTATTTCGGGCGCGGCACGAACAACGTCATGCACCGGCTCAAGGCGCTCAAGCGCGAGGCCGCCACCACGACGGAGGCATCGGCATGAGCACCTACGGCCCGCAGATCGAGGTGGCGATCGCCCGCGTGCGTGCGGACGTCGCCCGCCTGCACTCCGAACTCACCCGCTACGGGCTGGTCGTCTCGACCGGCGGCAACGTCTCCGGCCGCGTGCCGGGCGCCGACCTGTTCGTGATCAAGCCGAGCGGCGTCGACTACGCCGATCTCGCGCCCGAGAACATGATCCTCTGCGGCCTGGATGGAGTCGTCATCCCGGACACTCCCGGCGCCGAACGATCGCCGTCCAGCGACACCGCCGCGCACGCATACGTCTACCGGAATATGGCGGATGTCGGTGGTGTCGTGCACACGCACTCCACCTACGCGACCGCCTGGGCCGCCCGCGGCGAGTCGATCCCGTGCGTGATCACGGCCATGGCCGACGAGTTCGGCGGGGACATCCCGGTGGGCCCGTTCGCGATCATCGGCGACGACTCGATCGGCCGCGGGATCGTCGGGGTGCTCACCGGCCACCGCTCCCGCGCGGTCCTGATGCAGAACCACGGCCCGTTCACGATCGGCAAGGACGCCAGGGACGCCGTCAAGGCCGCCGTCATGGTCGAGGATGTCGCCCGCACGGTGCACATCGCCCGCCAGGCCGGGGAACTCATCCCGCTCCCGCAGGCCGCCATCGACACGCTCTTCGACCGGTACCAGAACGTCTACGGACAAGCACCGCAGGGAGCAATTCTCTAATGCCAGCACTCTCCACCACCCTGGATCACTACGAGGTCTGGTTCCTCACCGGCAGCCAGAACCTCTACGGCGAGGAGACCCTGCGCCAGGTGGCCGATCAGTCCCAGGCCATCGCCGCAGCCCTCGGCGCGAGCAGCGACATCCCGGTGAAGGTCGTCTGGAAGCCCGTGCTCAAGGACTCCGAGTCGATCCGCCGCGCCGCGCTCGACGCCAACGCGTCCGACCACGTCATCGGGCTCATCGCCTGGATGCACACCTTCTCGCCCGCGAAGATGTGGATCGCCGGGCTCGACGCCCTGCGGAAGCCGCTGCTGCACCTGCACACGCAGGCCAACGTCGAGCTGCCGTGGGCGGAGATCGACTTCGACTTCATGAACCTGAACCAGGCCGCGCACGGCGACCGCGAGTTCGGCTACATCCAGACCCGGCTGGGTGTCGCGCGCAAGACCGTGGTGGGCCACGTGTCCAACCCGGTCGTCAGCGCGAGCATCGGCACCTGGACCCGCGCGGCCGCCGGCTGGGCGGCATCCCGCACGATGAAGCTTGCCCGGTTCGGCGACAACATGCGCTACGTCGCGGTCACCGAGGGCGACAAAACCGAGGCCGAACTGCGGTTCGGCGTGCAGGTGAACACCTGGCCGGTCAACGAGCTTGCCGAGGCGGTCCACTCCGCCTCCGACGCCGACATCGACGCCCTCGTCGCCGAGTACGAGGACCTCTACGACGTCGTCCCCGAGCTCCGCAGCGGCGGCGGCCGGCACGACTCCCTGCGCTACGGCGCCGCGATCGAACTGGGCCTCAAGTCCTTCCTCGAGGCCGGCGGATTCAGCGCCTTCACGACGAACTTTGAGGACCTCGGCGCCCTCCGCCAGCTGCCCGGCCTGGCCGTGCAGCGCCTGATGGCGCAGGGCTACGGGTTCGGTGCGGAAGGCGACTGGAAGACCGCCATTCTCGTGCGCGTCGCCAACGTGATGGGCTCCGGCCTGCCCGGCGGCGCCAGTCTGATGGAGGACTACACCTACGACCTCACCCCGGATTCCGAGCTCATCCTCGGCGCACACATGCTCGAGGTCAGCCCGTCGCTGACCACCTCGCGGGCCAGCCTGGAGATCCACCCGCTCGGCATCGGCGGCAAGGAGGACCCGGTCCGCCTGGTCTTCAACGCCGACCCGGGACCCGCCGTGGTCGTGGCCATGTCCGACATGCGCGACCGGTTCCGGCTCGTGGCCAACGTCGTCGAGGTCGTCGAACCGACCGAGGCGCTGCCGAACCTCCCGGTCGGCCGTGCGGTCTGGCGCCCGGAGCCCGACTTCCAGACATCCGCCGCCGCCTGGCTCACCGCCGGCGCGGCCCACCACACCGTCATGTCGACCGCCGTCGGCATCGAGGTGTTCCACGATTTCGCCGAGATCGCTCGCACCGAGCTTCTCGTGATCGATAAAGCCACCACCCTGCGCGATTTCACGCGCGAGGTGCGTTGGAACCAGGCCTACTACCGACTGGCACAAGGCCTGTAATCCCACCTCCCGCACCACCTCACGCACATTTGACATCAATGTCGATCAAATAAAAAACGAAAGGAAACACAGTGAAGAAGAAAGCACTCTTCGCAATCGTGGCCGCTGGCGCCATGGTTGTCTCGCTGGCTGCCTGCTCCCCCGGGACCGACGGAGGCTCCGGCGAGGGCGACGGCGGTCTCATCGGCGTCGCGATGCCGACCAAGAGCTCCGAGCGGTGGATCGCTGACGGCAACGCCGTCAAGAGCCAGCTCGAAGAACAGGGCTTCAAGGTCGACCTCCAGTACGCGGAGGACGACATCCCCACTCAGGTCTCGCAGATCGAGAACATGATCACCAAGGGCGCGGAAGCCCTGATCATCGCCTCGATCGACGGCACCACGCTCACGAGCGTGCTGCAGGATGCCGCCGACGCGGACATCCCCGTCATCGCGTACGACCGCCTCATCCGCGACACCGAGAACGTCAACTACTACGCCTCGTTCGACAACTTCAAGGTCGGCCAGCAGCAGGCAACCTCGCTGCTGAACGGACTTGGCCTCACCGACCTCGAGGGCAAGGCTGCCGCCGACGCTCCCAAGGGCCCGTTCAACATCGAGCTGTTCGCCGGCTCGCTGGATGACAACAACGCCTTCTTCTTCTTCGACGGCGCCATGGACGTGCTCCAGCCGCTGATCGACGACAAGACCCTCGTCGTGAAGAGCAAGCAGACCAAGATCGAACAGGTTGCCACGCTCCGCTGGGACGGCGAAACCGCGCAGAGCCGCATGGAGGACATCCTGACCTCCACGTACTCCGACGGTTCCAAGGTCAACGCGGTGCTGTCGCCCTATGACGGCATCTCGCGCGGTATCATCTCCGCACTCGAGGGCGCGGGATACTCGACCGGAGCCGAATGGCCGATCATCTCGGGCCAGGACGCCGAGCTCGACTCGGTCAAGGCCATCAACGGCGGCGAGCAGTACAGCACCATCTTCAAGGACACGCGCAAGCTCGCTTCCGTGGCCGTGGACATGGCTGTTGCCCTGCTGAACGGCGACAAGCCCGAGGTCAACAACACCAAGGACTACGACAACGGCAAGAAGGTCGTCGACTCGTACCTGCTCGACTCGCAGATCGTGGTGAAGGACAACGTCAACAAGGTCCTGGTTGATTCCGGCTACTGGACCGAGAAGGAAATCAACGGCTAACAACTTCGGATCGCTCGGAGTAGTCGAGTGCATTCCGGCCGGTGGGGGAGTAGTTTTGCATCACCCACCGGCCGGACGGCACGACCAGGCAAGGAAGCAGAACGGCGAATGAAGAAGGTACTGACGTGACCACCAACATCCTTGAGATGCGCAGCATCACAAAGACCTTCCCGGGCG
Organism: Cryobacterium sp. Sr8; assembly: GCF_004403225.1. NCBI lineage: Bacteria > Bacillati > Actinomycetota > Actinomycetes > Micrococcales > Microbacteriaceae > Cryobacterium > Cryobacterium sp. Sr8. The sequence continues at coordinate 27,231 of NZ_SOHO01000014.1, forward strand.
TGAAGGCGCTGTCGACGGTGACGCTGGACGTCGCACGCGGCGAGGTCCACGCCATCTGCGGGGAAAACGGGGCCGGCAAGTCGACGCTGATGAAGGTGCTCAGCGGTGTGTACCCGCACGGTACCTACGACGGCGACATCGTCTTCGAAGACGAGGTGGTCCAGTTCAAGGACATCCGGGACTCGGAGGCCAAGGGAATCGTCATCATTCACCAGGAGCTGGCACTCAGCCCCTACCTCTCCATCGCGGAGAACATCTTTCTCAACAACGAACAGAAGGGCGCGCTGGGCCTCATCGATTGGGACAAGACCAATCACGAGGCTGCCACGCTGCTCGCCCGGGTGGGCCTACGGGAGAACCCGACCACCCGGATCATGGACATCGGCGTCGGCAAGCAGCAGCTCGTCGAGATCGCCAAGGCCCTGTCCAAGCGGGTCAAGCTCCTCATCCTGGACGAGCCGACGGCGGCCCTCAACGACGAGGACTCCGACCACCTGCTGGACCTGATCCTGCACCTCAAGGGCCAGGGAATCACGTCGATCATCATCAGCCACAAGCTCAACGAGATCAAGAAGGTCTCCGACGCGGTCACGATCATTCGAGACGGGAAGGCCATCGAGACGATTGCCAAGACCGACGTCACGGAAGAACGCATCATCAAGGACATGGTCGGCCGCGACCTCGAGCACCGCTACCCCGACCACACGCCGCACATCGGCGAGGAGATCCTCCGCGTCGAGGACTGGACGGCATACCACCCCCAGGATACCTCGCGCCTGGTCGTCGATGCGGTGAACCTCAACGTGCGCGCCGGGGAAATCGTGGGAATCGCCGGGCTGATGGGGGCGGGGCGCACCGAGTTCGCCATGAGCCTGTTCGGCCAGTCCTACGGCAGCAAGATCACCGGCCGGGTGTTCAAGCACGGCAAGGAGATCAAAACGCGGACGGTGTCCGAAGCCATCGACAACGGCATCGCGTACGCCACCGAGGACCGCAAGACCTACGGCCTGAACCTCATCGAAGACATCAAGCGGAACATCTCGATGGCGTCGCTGAAGAAGCTCGAGAAAGCGGGCCTCGTGAACGACAACGAGGAATACCGGGTGGCCAACGAGTACCGCACGAGCATGAACATCAAGGCCCCGAACGTGCTCGTCAAGACCGGCAAGCTCTCCGGCGGCAACCAGCAGAAGGTCGTTCTCTCCAAGTGGATCTATTCCGACCCGGATGTCCTGATCCTCGACGAGCCCACCCGAGGGATCGACGTCGGCGCGAAGTACGAGATCTACACGATCATCAACAAGCTCGCCGCCCAGGGCAAGGGCGTCATCGTCATCTCGTCCGAGCTGCCGGAACTGCTCGGCATCAGCGACCGGATCTACACGATTTCCGAGGGCCGGATCACGGGGGAGTTCCCGATCAAGGAAGCCACCCCGGAGACCCTCATCAAGCACATGACCATGGAAAAGGCCCGCTAGCGTCGGCGCTGCGGAAGAGGAGAAACAATGAGTGATCTCGACACCAAGCCGGCAGCGGACACCAAGCCGGCCGTTGCACGGGCGGCCTCGCGGCTGACCCACGTCATCGCCGACCTGGGCAAGAACGGCATCTTCATCGCCCTGATCCTGGTGGTGCTGCTGTTCGCCTTCCTGACCGATGGCATTCTGCTTCGGCCGCAGAACATCTCCAACCTGATCGTGCAGAACGGGTACATCCTCGTGCTCGCCGTCGGCATGGTCATGGTGATCATCGCGGGCCACATCGACCTCTCGGTCGGTTCCGTTGCCGCCTTCGTGGGTGCCTGCTCGGGTGTCTTCGCGGTGCACTGGGGTCTGCCGTGGTGGCTGTCGATCATCCTCTCGCTCGGCATCGGCGCCCTGGTCGGCGTGTGGCAGGGGTTCTGGATCGCGTACGTGGGCATTCCCGCATTCATCGTGACCCTGGCCGGCATGCTCATCTTCCGCGGACTCGCCCTCGTCGTGCTGGGCAACTCGAACATCGGGTCGTTCCCGAGCGAATATCGGGCACTCGGAAACGGATTCCTCACCGACCTGTTCGGCGAATACGAGCTTGATCCGCTCACCCTCGGCATCGCCGCGCTGGCCATCCTCGCCCTCATCACACAGCAGGTTCGCACGCGAATCGGCCGTCAGAAGTACAGCCAGGAGGTCGAGCCGCTGGCCTGGTTCATCGTCAAGCTTGCGCTCATCACGCTGGCCATCGGCTTCTTCGCGTACGCCCTGGCCGCGTACAAGGGTGTACCGGTGACCCTGATCGTGCTGGCCGTGCTGGTCATGGTCTACGGCACGGTGATGACGCGCACGGTCTTCGGCCGCCACATCTACGCCATCGGCGGCAACCGTCACGCGGCGGAGCTGTCCGGCATCAAGACTCGCAAGGTCGACTTCTACCTGTTCGTGAACATGGGGACCCTGGCCGCCCTGGCCGGCCTGATCTTCACGGCGCGGTTGAACCTGGCCGGCCCGAAGGCCGGTGACGGCTTCGAACTGGAGGCCATTTCGGCCGCGTTCATCGGCGGGGCCGCCGTCACCGGCGGCGTCGGCACCATCGGCGGGGCCATCATCGGTGGCCTGATCATCGGTGTGCTGAACAACGGCATGTCGATCCTCGGCATCGGCATCGAATGGCAGCAGGCCGTCAAGGGCCTGGTGCTCCTCCTCGCGGTCGCCTTCGACGTGTACAACAAGCGACGGGCGGGCGGCCACTGACGCGCGGCATCCGTTGTGCGCTGGGCCCCGGTCGTCTTCGGATGCCGGGGCCTTTCGCATGCCGCCGCGACACGCCGCCGCGCATTCCACAGGCAAACCGGCCACCCCCTTTCGGGCCTGTGGATAACTCCCTGCGGCACCGCGGAAACTGGCTCAACCGGGCCGGGCGAGGCTGTGTAGAACCGGTGGAATGTCGGTGGATAACCACATAATTGTAATTACTGCATGTAGTGGCCGTGCCCGGACACAATCACTAGATGTAGTATTGAAGCATCGGTTCGGCGCATATGCCGAACACCCAAATCCACACCTTGTGAGCAATGAGAGAGGCCCCAGCGATGGCAATTACGGTCTACACCAAGCCTTCCTGCGTGCAGTGCACGGCGACATACCGTGCCCTGGACAACAAGGGCATCGAGTACGAGATCTTCGACCTGTCGGTCGACGAGAAGGCACTCGAAGCGGTCAAGGCCCTGGGCTACCTGCAGGCCCCCGTCGTCATCACCGACGAGGACCACTGGTCCGGTTTCCGCCCGGACAAGATCAACGAGCTGGCAGCACGCATCGCGTAGTTTCCACACGTCCGTCCGACCAGCTCCCGACCACCGAGGGGGTGCCCAATGACTGAGCTCGTCTATTTCTCCAGCACGTCCGGCAACACTCGCCGGTTCGTGGAGAAGCTCGGCCTTCCCGCGGCACGCATCCCTCTCTATGCCAGGGACGAGCCGCTGAAGGTCGACGAACCCTATGTGCTCTGCATCCCGACCTACGGCGGGGGCGGCCAGGGGGGAGCAGTCCCCAAACAGGTGATCCGGTTTCTCAATGATGAGAAGAACCGCTCGCTAATCCGCGGCGTCATCAGCGCCGGCAACACGAATTTCGGCGAGGCGTACTGCCTCGCCGGGGACATCATCGCCGAGAAGTGCCAGGTGCCCCACCTGTATCGATTTGAAGTATTCGGAACGCCGGATGATGTGCGCATCGTCCACGAAGGATTGGAATCATTTTGGAAGCAACAGCCGTGAAGTCGCAGCTCTCCCCGTCTGTCGGCGCGGAGATGGATTACCACTCCCTCAATGCCATGCTCAACCTGTACGGCCCGAACGGGGAAATCCAGTTCGAGAAGGACCGTGAAGCGGCGCGGGAGTACTTCCTGCAGCACGTCAACCAGAACACGGTTTTCTTCCACAGCCTGCGCGAACGCCTCGACTACCTGGTCGAGAAGGAGTACTACGAACAGGCCGTGCTCGACATGTACACGTTCGAGTTCATCACGAAGCTCAACGACCTGGCCTACTCGAAGAAGTTCCGCTTCCAGACCTTCCTCGGTGCGTTCAAGTACTACACCTCGTACACGCTGAAGACCTTCGACGGCAAGCGTTACCTCGAGCGCTTCGAGGACCGCGTCGTGATGACATCCCTCGGCCTCGCCCAGGGCGACGAGAAGCTCGCGGTGTCCCTCGTCGAGGAGATCATCGCCGGGCGGTTCCAGCCGGCCACCCCGACCTTCCTCAACTCGGGCAAGGCGCAGCGCGGTGAACTCGTTTCCTGTTTCCTGCTGCGCATCGAAGACAACATGGAGTCGATCTCCCGCGCCATCAACTCCTCGCTGCAGCTGTCCAAGCGCGGCGGTGGCGTCGCGCTGCTCCTCACGAACATCCGTGAGGCCGGAGCGCCGATCAAGCAGATCGAGAACCAGTCAAGCGGCATCATCCCCGTGATGAAGCTGCTCGAAGACTCCTTCAGCTATGCCAACCAGCTCGGCGCCCGCCAGGGTGCCGGCGCGGTCTACCTGCACGCGCACCACCCCGACATCATGCGCTTCCTCGACACCAAGCGTGAGAACGCCGACGAGAAGATCCGCATCAAGACGCTCTCCCTCGGCGTTGTCGTGCCCGACATCACCTTCGAGCTCGCAAAGAAGGACGAGGACATGTACCTGTTCTCGCCCTACGACGTCGAGCGCGTCTACGGCGTGCCGTTCGCGGACATCTCGGTCAGCGAGAAGTATCACGAGATGGTCGACGACCCGCGCATCAAGAAGTCGAAGATGAAGGCCCGCGACTTCTTCCAGACGCTCGCGGAGATCCAGTTCGAGTCCGGCTACCCGTACATCATGTTCGAGGACACGGTCAACGCTGCGAACCCGATCAAGGGCCGCATCAACATGTCGAACCTGTGCTCGGAGATCCTCCAGGTCGCCACCCCGACGACCTACAACGAGGACCTGTCGTACGACAAGATCGGCAAGGACATCTCCTGCAACCTCGGGTCGATGAACATCGCCCTGTCGATGGATTCGCCCGACTTCGGCCAGACGGTCGAGACCGCGATCCGCGGCCTCAACTCGGTGTCGGAGCAGAGCCACATCTCCTCGGTCCGTTCGATCGAAGACGGCAACGACAAGTCGCACGCGATCGGCCTCGGCCAGATGAACCTGCACGGCTACCTCGCCCGTGAGCGCATCTTCTACGGCAGCGAAGAGGGCATCGACTTCACCAACATCTACTTCTACACGGTGGTGTTCCACGCGCTGCGTGCCTCGAACAAGCTGGCCATCGAGCGCGGGCGTGCCTTCGACGGTTTCGAAGACTCGACCTACGCATCCGGTGCCTTCTTCGACAAGTACACCGACCAGGCCTGGACGCCGGCGACCCCGCGGGTCTCCGAACTGTTCGAGACCTCCGGCGTTGCGATCCCGACCCAGGCCGACTGGGCCGAGCTGAAGGCGTCGATCATGGAGCACGGGATCTACAACCAGAACCTGCAGGCCGTGCCGCCGACCGGGTCGATCTCGTACATCAACAACTCGACCTCGTCGATCCACCCGATCGCCTCCAAGATCGAGATCCGCAAGGAAGGCAAGCTCGGCCGCGTCTACTACCCGGCGCCGTTCCTCACGAACGACAACCTGGACTACTACCAGGACGCCTACGAGATCGGCGCCGAGAGGATCATCGATACCTACGCGGCTGCCACCCAGCACGTCGACCAGGGACTGTCGCTGACGCTCTTCTTCAAGGACACTGCCACCACCCGAGACATCAACAAGGCCCAGATCTACGCCTGGCGCAAGGGCATCAAGACCATCTACTACATCCGTCTCCGCCAGCTCGCGCTGGAAGGGACCGAGGTGGACGGCTGCGTCTCTTGTATGCTTTAAGGCTGCAGCCTTAACGGATGCACCGGTGGTCGAGCTTGTCGAGACCACGAATGCCGATCTCGACAAGCTCGATTTACGAACCACTGAAGGAAGAAACCCATGATTGACAAGCTCAAGCTGGTCTCCCACGTTGACGCGATCAACTGGAACAAGATCGAGGACGAAAAGGACGTCGAGGTCTGGAACCGCCTCGTCAACAACTTCTGGCTGCCCGAGAAGATCCCCCTCTCGAACGACGTCCAGTCCTGGAACACGCTCACCCCGATCGAGCAGCAGTTGACCATGCGCGTGTTCACCGGCCTGACCCTGCTCGACACGATCCAGGGCACCGTCGGCGCCGTCTCGCTCATCCCCGACGCGATCACCCCGCACGAGGAAGCCGTCTACACGAACATCGCGTTCATGGAGTCGGTGCACGCGAAGAGCTACTCGTCGATCTTCTCGACGCTGGCTTCCACAAAGGAGATCGACGAAGCGTTCCGCTGGTCGACCGAGAACGTGAACCTGCAGAAGAAGGCCTCCATCGTGATGGAGTACTACCAGGGCGACGACCCCCTCAAGCGCAAGGTCGCCTCGACCCTGCTCGAGTCGTTCCTCTTCTACTCGGGCTTCTACCTGCCGATGTACTGGTCGAGCCGCGCCAAGCTCACCAACACGGCCGACCTCATCCGCCTGATCATCCGGGATGAAGCGGTGCACGGCTACTACATCGGCTACAAGTTTCAGAAGGGTCTCGAACGGGTCTCCCAGGAGCGCCGCGACGAGATCAAGGACTACACGTTCAACTTGATGTTCGAGCTCTACGAGAACGAGATCCAGTACACGCAGGACCTCTACGACGAGGTCGGCCTGACCGAGGACGTCAAGAAGTTCCTGCACTACAACGCCAACAAGGCGCTGATGAACCTCGGCTACGAGCCGATGTTCCCGAAGTCGGTCACCGACGTGAACCCGGCGATCCTGTCGGCCCTGTCACCGAACGCCGACGAGAACCACGACTTCTTCTCCGGGTCGGGCTCCTCGTACGTCATCGGCAAGGCCGTCAACACCGAAGACTCGGACTGGGACTTCTAAGCGGGGTCGTCGCCCCGGGACCAGGCGATCGCGACGAGGCGACGCAGCACGTCGAGGTCGATGTCGTCGAGCGTCTTCACGTAGACGCACCCCGCGCCCTCCGTGTACGCGCCGAGCTGCGGGAGGAGCGCGGCGCCCTCGGGGAGGCCTTTGAGCCCGTAGATCGACAGTTGCGCCTTGCGCGGCGAGAATCCGGTCTTCATCCAGTCGCCGCGCGTGCGGGGATTCGCGGGCGACACGTAGCGATAGCTCCCGTAGCCCACAATCGACGAACCCCACATGACGGGGTCGGCGCCCGTCACCTCGCGGAAGATCGCGTCGAGGGCCTTGCCGTCCTCGCGGCGGCGGGCGGGCGTCGCCGCGTCGAGGAAGTTCTCGACGGAGGAATCCGTCGGCTGGGTCTTGTTTTCGGCCATGGCCTCATTAAAGCGCGTGCACCCCTTGCCCGCTCTGCTTGGTCTGAGATTGAGACTTCCGGTCGAGTTTGCCCGGTGTACCGGTCAAACTCGACCGGAACTGGCCAGGTCGACGCAGGGTGCGCCCATCCGGGCGGATCAGCGAACCGGCACAGTCAGCGAACCGGCACAGTGAGCCGCGAAGTGAAGCGAATGAGGTACCCGTCCGGGTCCTGCACCAGGAACTGGGACACTCCGGCCTCGGTGCTGCCGGTCTGGTACCACTTGTCTTCGGGGGCCATGAAGAGCGGCCAGCCCGATGCCGCGAGGCGTTCGACCAGGGGCGTGATCGCCGGCACCGAGACCTGGAAATTCACGCCGCGGCCCAGGGGCCTTTCGAGGGTGTCGGCGACCCAATTCCGACCGACTCCGATCTGCTCGAGCATGATCTGCGCCGTTCCGTACTGAAGGTAGGCGAAACCCTCCTGCGGACGGTCGTAGAGGATCTCGAAACCGCACAGAGCAACCCAGAAATCCAGGCTCGTGGCGAGATCGGTGATCAGGAGCTCGGGGACGAGGCCAGGGAACGCGGGCGCAGCATCTCCCGATGCGGAGGACACCATGGACGCCATCCTACGGGTGGCTCGCCAGATTGCTGTGCGGTCCAAAAGCCGGACGTCGGCCGTCGCGACCCGGGTGGGCGACGGATGTCCCCACCGCTGGGATTTGCAGAGCTCGCGCTAGGCGGCGGCCGGGCAGGATACGCCGGAAGGCCGGGAACCCCACGGGTTCCCGGCCTTCGGCAGTGTCAGCGGGTGAGACGGAGGCTAGTTTCCTCCGGTCTCGGTCTCGGCGTGTGCGCCGCCGGTGGCGTGCGTGTCGGAGAGGATCCGCTCGGCGATCGTCTGGAGGGTCTTGCCGTACTCGCCGGCCAGCGCCGACGTCTCGACGTTCTGCAGGGCGGCGGCGCGGTCGGCGTCGGACGCATCCTTCACCGCCGTCAGGTCGGTCTGCAGCGACTCCGGGAGCTTGTCGAAGAGCACCGGGTTGTCGAGGAGCTTCTGGGCGATCTTCTCCACGGACTGGCCCTTCGCGCCGGCCTCCGCCTGGTCACCCTGGAGGACGGTTCGCAGGCCGTCCAGCGGGTGGGCGGGGTCGGCCTGGATCTCCTGGGCGAACTCCTTCACCTGTTCGCCGTAGCCGCCGGCCAGTGCCGTGGCGGTGATCGTCGTGGCGAGCGTGGTGCGGTCGGCCTCGGATGCGTCCTTCAGGGAGGTCAGGTCGGTCTGCAGCTTCTCGGGCAGGCGCTCGAAGAGTGCCGCGTGGCCGGACAGGGTCTCGGCGACGTTCTGTGCCTTGTCGCCGATGTCCGTGCCTTCGGACAGGTCGGCGCGCAGCTCCACCTTCAGCGCGGCCAGGACGGCGCCCTTGGTCCCGGCGTGCACCGAAGAGCTGCTGCTCGACTCGGTGTCGGATGACGCGTTCAGCGGCGCGGCGGTCGCGCCCTGGGCTCCAACGCCCAGCAGCGCGCCCGCGGCCAGGGCGGATGCGGCGCCAATGGCCACGCGCTTCGTGCGGGTGGCGGAGGTGCGGGTGGCGGAGGTGCGGGTGGCGGAGGTGCGGGTGGAGATCGTGTTCTTGTTCATTGTGGATCCTTTCGATTGCCTGCGGCCGGTCCGGCGATGATCCGACGGGGGCCGCACGTGGTCACCCGGCGAGTTTAGGGACGCGCCGGATGCCGAGCCTCCGTGGATGCTGGGAGCCGCGAAATTCGGGCTGCCGTCGCACGCCGGGCGTGTCACCGCTCCCGCGGGAGAAATAGCCTCTGAGCTGGGATTACGGGAAGGCGTCCTGGCTCGTTCGGGCCCGGAGGCAGCGCACTGGTGACTGCGATTTTGCTCTGCGGGCGCGGTGCCCTACGACAGGCCGAACGAGACGTTCGCTCAGGTTTCCGGCGGCGCGCTGATGACGATCGTCGGCGACACGATGTTCAGCACGAGCGCGTGGCTCACCGACCCCAGCAGGAGGCGTTCGACCCCGTGCAGGCCGTGGTTGCCCACGACGAGCACAGCCGCGCCGCGGGAGGCTTCCAGCAGGGCCGGCTGCGGTGGGCCGTGCATCAGCGTGCCCCGCACCGGGAGCTCGGGCCAGGCATCCGTCACCTTCGTCACGGATTCATTCAGGATCTGCTGGTGAGTGTCCTCGAGGGAATCGAGGAAGTCCTGGCTCGGCACGGGGTCCAGGGAATCCGGGCCCTGCCAGACCGGGGGCTCCTGCCAGGCGTGGATGATGCGGAGCGGCTGGTGGGACCGGCTCGCATGCTCCGCGGCGAACGCCACGGCGGCGTCGGAGGCCGTCGATCCGTCGATGCCGACGACCACTCCTGACCGGGTCGCACTGTCGGTCTCCGGCACGATCGCGACCGGGCCGCGTGCGCTCGCGGCGAGCCGTGCGCCCACCGACCACTCGAATCGCAGCTTCGAGCCCTCGCGCCGGTGCGTCCCGACGACGACGAGCCGGTTCGGTGCAGAGCGCCGTCGGAGTTCGCCGATCGGGTCGCCCCGCACGAATTCGGATTCCACGCGCAGGTCCGGATGCGCCAGCCGCACCTCGGCCGCGGCATCCTCGAGCGCCGCCCGCGCCGCATCGACCATGGAGTCGTCGACGATGTAGTCCGTGATTCCGATGGAGTCTTCCAGGACGCGCACGAGCGTGAGATCACCGCCGGACGCCCACCGGGCCGCCCACTCGAGGGCGGAGCGCGCCGGCGCCGAGCCGTCCCAGGCCACGATCGTTGTCTCAGTCATGTTGTCCTCCCGAGCACGACACTACGCGCCATCGGCCTCAGCGGAGCGGAGAAAGCCGGGCGAAGAAGTTCGGTTCCTCGCACGCCTGGCCGCCGGCGAGGTTGAGGCACTGGTCGAGGTAGGAAGGGAACGGCTCGGTATCGGTCGACCCGAACCAGCGAGTGTAGAAGCGCCAGAAGTTCAGGTTGCCAAACGCCGAGCAGGAATCCCCGTCGGTGCCCGGCCGGGCCAGCAGCGCGGCATTGGGCTGGTACGGCGTGTAGTTGTACAGGTTCGCGGTGGCCTGGTTCTGAATCCCTACCGGCTCGGCGCCGCACGCGGCATCCGGGTGGAAGCCCACGTCGACCGTGCCGATCTTGTAGGCGCGCTCCGGCTCCTGGGTGTACTGGCGGAATTGCCAGGCCGCGCGGTAGACCTGATTGAAGAACCCGAAGTACCGGGCGTCGCAGTCGGCCGTGTCGGGGCAGGCGTAGCCGGTGGCGCGCAGATAACCGGATGCGGTCGGCCGGGTGATCAGGGATTGTTCCTTCTGCAGCAGCACGAGCAGCACCCGGGGGCTGATCGTGCAGGCTCGGGCGACCTTGGCGATGATGCGGCTGGCCGGCTCGTTGCGGGCGGCGGCATAGCGCGTGCAGTGGCCGGAGCCCTGGTTCGGCTGGGCGGTCGTGCTTTCGCGGTACTCCCAGAGGCAGCTCGAGGAATCGGCGGGGGAGCACGTGCGCGCCTCGAGGAAGGCCTGGATTTCCTCTTCCGTCATGGCCGAGGGGTTGAAGAAGTTGTAGTCGCTGATGATCAACCCGGAGTTGAACGCGACGGGGGCGGCGCGCTCCTCGGCGCGGTCCACGGCCGCGGGCACCGCCAGCGCGGCAACGAGTGCCACCAGCATGGCGACGGCAATCAGCACCGGCGCGCGCCACCGGCGCCGGGGCGGCGCGGGCACCCGCCGCCGTGTCGTGGACCTGGCGGGCGCGCTGCGTCGGGGCGTGGTTGCCGCGGGCGCCCTGCGTCGGGGCGTGGCGGGCGCTCGCCGACGAGGCCTGCCGGAAGAGCTCATAAGCTGACCCTACCGGGGACCGGTCGGAGCGTGCTGGGAGCCGACGGCGCTCAAGGCAAGGGCCAGGTCGTTCAGGAGCGGGCGATCCGCGCCCATGCCGCCGCGGCCGAGCACCTCCTGGAGTCGATCGCCCGGGGTGAGCGGTTGAGATGCGGAGAAACACCCTTCGTTGGGACGCTGAAGGTTGTTTCTCCGCAACTGAACTGGATTGCCGGCGGATGCCGGCGCAGGAGCGCGGGCGTTGGCGTGGTCAGGCGATGATGCCGGCGCCGAATTCCTCGATCGAAATCAGCGGCTTGATGGTGTCCTGCACGGCCCCGCGCGTGAAGTTGCGACGGATGACGTCGCCGCAGAAGACGTTCCCGATGGCGCCGAGAACCATCGCCTGGTCGAGCGAGAGGTAACGCCGGGCAACCAGGCCGGATTTCACGGCCACGGCGTCGTAGAAGCCGCCGTCACCGTACGCCTTCAGCTCTCGTTCGATCTTGACGAGGTTGTCGAAGGCCTGCCGCGGTTCGTATTGCATCGCCAGGAACGCCGCGTGCGGGGTGACGACACCGTCGCCCCAGGCCGGGGCGGGGCTCGTGCCTTCCCGGCAGCCCGCGAAGCCGCCGTCGTAGTGGGTGCGTTCCATGTCCGACACGTAGCCGTCCGGGTTCATCCCGATCGCCTCGACGCCCCACTCGCTGTAGCCGCCGCCCGGGCGGCTGGCCGGCGAGAAGCCCCAGTACCCGTACTTCGCGTCGTCCATCCCGAACTCGCGCTGGGCTCGAACGGTGAGCGGGTGGTTGACGCCCCAGGCCTTCGGTGCCCAGGCGGCCTCCGGCACGAATAGGTCGGGCATGAGCGCCTCGAACATGTCGCCGCCCCAGCTCGGCACGATGTGCATGCCGCGGTAGGCGAAGGCGCCCTCGAAGACGTCGATGCCGTGATAGGTCTGGTGGTCGCCGACGGGCTTCTGCTCGAGCCAGGACCAGTCACAGGTGTCCGGGAAGACCCGCTGGGTGGCGAAGTAGTGGGCCGCAGGGATCTGGCCGCGGGAGATGCCGATGTAGCTGGCGATGCGCGGCTCGCTGTTGTGGATGTCGTAGTGGTTGAGCGTGTAGAACACGTCGGGCGAGTTGCCGAGGTAGTTGCCCTCGGCGGTGTTGACCGCCGGCTTGACGTCCCAGAAGCCGCCCCGGAGCAGGCCGGCCCCGATGCCCGGACGGGCATCCTTGTTGTAGAACATGCCGAAGTTCATTTTCTTCAGGATGCCGTTTGCCAGCCTGGCCGTGCGGGGCTCCGCGTTGCGCACCACCATGAGCGCGGCGGCGAACCAGCCGTTGTCGACGCTGGAGAGGAACGGGTAGACGGTGTTGCCGTCCTCCGGCCACGTGGTCACGACGTCGCCGGTGGCTTCGTCGTACCAGTTGTAGAACATCCCGCTGGGCTCGTGGTGCTTCAGGCGCGCCATGGTGGTCAGCGTTCGGGTCAGCCGTTCGAGGCATTCGCCGGCGCTGATGATGCCGAGCTCGCGCGCGACGACCGCGCTCCAGAGGTAGCCGCCGATGTTCGTCGGGGAGGTGTAGCCGCTGCGCCGGGGCTCGTCCACGGGGCCGCTGATGTTGTCGGCGGGCAGCCCGGTCACCGGGTCGGTCATCGCGACGAGGGAGGCCCACGTGTCGCGGGCCCATCGCTGGATCGTGCCGCGGTCGACGCCGTCTGAGGTCCCGGATGCGAACGGGGAGGCGTGCGCCGGCGTGGTCTGCGCGGTGGCCAGGCCGACCGCGGTGACGGCCGCGCCGCCGACCAGGAACTGTCGGCGGGTGGCGGCGAGCGTCGCCGCGGTGAAAGCAGGAATGGTTGTCATGGCGGTGCAGATCCTTCGTGTCGTCGTTGACGTTCGTGACTGACCCCCGAGTGTAAGCGCATACAAATGCCCGTGCAACCTTTTCCCGCGCGCTGCGGGCTTCGCTGAGCAGCGGGATGCCAGCGCCAGGCAGATCGCCCGGGGTGAGAGGTTGAGATGCGGAGAAACACCCTTCGTTGCGACGCTGAAGGTTCGTTGTCCGCAACTGAATCTGACGGGCGGCGGTCAGCTTGTCTTCGTCTGCCGCACCCGTCGCGTCATCCCAGCCCCGCTAGGGGAGCCTGTCAAGGCCGGCGAGGGAGTAACGTCGTCGCCATCAGGGAAAGAGCGAGAGGAGACCGACATGATGTGGGGCTATGGAGGCGGTTTTGACTGGATGTGGCTCCTCGGGCTGCTGCTCGTCGCGGGCATTGCGCTGCTCGTCGTGCTGATCGTGCGGCTGTCCGCCGGCAGCGGCCGTGGCGGACCGCCCGGCTACGGAACTTCGTCCGGCCGGACTCGCGCTCGCGAGATCCTCGACGAACGATTCGCGAAGGGGGAGCTGACCGCCGACCAGTACCGCGAACAGCTCCGGGTGCTCGACGAGGACCGGTGATGCAACTGATCAGCCGTCGCGGCATCCTGCTCCTGGGCGGACTCGGCGTGACGGCCACCGCGGTCGGCGGCGCCGGACTGCTCTGGGGCTCCAGCGTCCGGACTCCGCCCGGGCCGCGGTTCGCCGAGCCGACCGAGCTGGCCAGCAAGGCCGGCCGGCTCAGGGTTCGTTTGACGGCGGCCGGCGGCCGGGTTCGGCTCGGCGACCGGGACGCGAGCGCCCTGACCTTCAACGGGGGAATTCCGGGGCCCACGCTTCGCCTGAAGGCGGGGGACCGGCTCAGCGTGCGGCTGCGGAACGAACTCCAGGACCCCACCAACCTGCACGTGCACGGGCTCCACGTCTCGCCGGAGGGCTCGGGGGACAACCCGTTCGTCATGGTGGAGCCGGGGGATGCCTTCGACTATGAGTACGAGCTGCCCGCCGATCATCCGCCCGGGGTGTACTGGTATCACCCGCATCACCACGGCACGGTCGCCGACCAGGTCGCCGGCGGACTGTTCGGGGCCATCATCGTCGAGGATCCCGAACCCATCGAGGCGGCCAGGGAGCGCCTGCTGCTGATCTCGGACGTCAGCCTGGACGGCTCGGGGCAGATCGCCGACGTCTCGCCGATGGCCCGGATGCTCGGCCGTGAAGGCGACCTCGTGCTCGTCAACGGCCGGCTCACCCCCCGGCTCGCCGCGCGCCCGGGCGAACGTGAACGATGGCGGGTCGTGAACGCCTGCGTGTCCCGGTACCTGCGGCTGCGGCTCGACGGAGCGCGGCTGCAACTGATCGGCATCGACTCCGGCCGCTTCAGCAGCCCGCGGGACGTGGACGAAGTGCTGCTGGCCCCCGGGAACCGGGCGGACCTGCTCGTCACCACCACCGCCGGCACGGCGTCCCTGCGCGCCGCGCCCTACGACCGGGGCGACGCCGGCGGAATGATGGGCGGCGGGTCACCGGGCACCCTCTCGGGCGCCGTGCTGCTGGCGACCCTGGCGGTTGAGGGTGAAGCCGTCCCGGCCCTGCCCGAGGTCTCCGCCCAGCCGACGCCGCGCGACCTCCGCTCCGCCCCCGTGACGGCCCGGCGCGAATTGACCTTCGCCATGGGCATGGGGGCAGGAATGGGCGGCGGCATGATGAGCTTCACCATCAACGGCCGGGAGTTCGATGCCGGCCGGGTGGACACGACGGCCGCCGAGGGCAGCGTCGAGGAGTGGACGCTGGTCAACGACAGTCCGATGGATCACCCGGTGCACCTGCACGTGTGGCCGATGCAGCTGATCGAGGTGAACGGGCGGGAGGTGGAAGCCGTGCCGCGGCAGGACGTCGTGAACGTGCCGGCGCGAAGCCGGGTGCGGGTGCGCATCGCGTTCGATCGCTTCACCGGCCGCTCGGTCTACCACTGCCACATCCTGGACCACGAGGACAACGGCATGATGGGTGTCATCGAGGTGCGCTGACATCGAGGTGCGCTGACGTGGGCTGACGTGCGCTGACGTGGGCCGCGCTGGCGTGGGTGCGCGCGGCCGCCGGCTGGTTAGGAGCGGACCAGACGGGCGATCGCGGCCGAGGCCTCGCGCATCTTCAGGTCCGCTTCCGGACCGCCGGCCGCGGCGGCATCCACGACGCAGTGGTTCAGGTGGTCGTCGAGCAGCCCGAGCGCCACGGACTGCAGCGCGCTCAGCCGCTTGAGGTAGTCGTCTTTGTTGGAGATGTACCCGTGCGGGCCCGAGTGGGGCATTGCCGCCGTTTCGGTCGATTCTTCCATGCCGACACTATACCCCCCGGAGGTATAAGGAGTATAGTGATTGCGGTACCCCTGGGGGGTACGCCATCGAAAGGGACTGCAGCTCATGAGCGCAACTGACCAGAACGACACCGACCTGACCACGAGCATCCTCGAGGTCTCCGGCATGACCTGCGGACACTGCGTGAAGAGTGTCACCGAGGAACTGGGCCGGATCGAGGGCGCCCGGAATGTCGAGGTCGCGCTCGTGTCGGGCGGCGTCTCGAAGGTCCTCGTCTCCAGCGTGGGTGCGCTCGACCCCGCCGCGGTCGCCGCTGCGATCGACGAGGCCGGCTACGAGTTGGTGACCCAGCCCTGATGAGCGGGCAGCAGGTCGAACTTGTCGTTGGCGGGATGACCTGCGCGTCCTGTGCGGCGAGGATCGAAAAAAAGCTCAACCGCATGCCCGGCGTCGAGGCCTCGGTCAACTACGCGACCGAGAAGGCCACCCTGTTCGTGCCGGAGGGCACCACGGTCGACGACGCGATTGCCACCATCGAGGCGACCGGGTACACGGCCGTGCTGCCGGCACCCCCTGCCCGCCCGGATGCCGTCGACGAGGCGGACTCGGAAGTGGTCAGCCTGCGGCACCGGCTGATGGTCTCCGCGCTCCTCGCGACGCCGGTCGCGCTGATGTCGATGATTCCTGCGCTGCAGTTCACGAACTGGCAGTGGCTCGCCCTCACCCTCGCCGCGCCCGTCGCGGTCTGGGGCGCCTGGCCCTTCCATCGCGCGGCCTGGGTCAACGCCCGCCACGGCGCGGCGACGATGGACACCCTGATCAGCGTCGGCGTGCTCGCCTCGCTCGGCTGGTCGCTCTACGCGCTGTTCTTCGGCATGGCCGGGATGGCCGGCATGACGATGGAGTTCTCCTTCACGGCGGAACCGGGGGCCGGGGCCGACGAGATCTACCTGGAGGTCGCATCCGCGGTCACCGTCTTCATCCTGGCCGGACGCTACTTCGAGGCACGGGCGAAGCGACGCTCCGGCGCGGCCTTGAAGGCCCTGCTGGAACTGGGCGCCAAGGAGGCGACGCTCCTGCGGGACGGGGTCGAGACCCGGGTCCCCACCGCATCGCTTGTGGTCGGCGACCTCTTCGTGGTCCGCCCGGGCGAGAAGATCGCGACCGACGGCGAGGTCGTGGAGGGCAACTCGGCGGTCGACGCCAGCATGCTCACCGGCGAGGCCGTTCCGGTGGAGGTCGGCCCCGGCGCGATCGTCGTCGGCGCCACGCTCAACTCGGGCGGCCGGCTCGTCGTGCGGGCCACCCGGGTCGGCTCGGACACCGAGCTCGCCCAGATCGGGCGGCTCGTCGAGAAGGCGCAGGCCGGCAAGGCCGACGTTCAGCGCCTGGCCGACCGGGTCTCGGCGATCTTCGTACCGATCGTGATCGGGCTGTCCCTGGCCACCCTCGCGGTCTGGCTCCTCATCGGCGCCGGCCCGGTCGTGGCCTTCACGGCGGCCGTGGCGACCCTGATCATCGCCTGCCCCTGCGCCCTCGGGCTGGCCACCCCGACCGCCCTGCTCGTCGGCACCGGGCGCGGCGCCCAGCTCGGCATCCTGATCAAGGGGCCGCAGATCCTCGAATCGACCCGCCGAGTCGACACCATCGTGCTGGACAAGACCGGCACCGTGACCACCGGCCGGATGACCCTCGTCGCCGCCGTTCCCGCCGCAGGCGTGGCCGAAGACGAGCTGCTGCGCCTCGCCGGCGCCGCCGAGACCGGCTCGGAGCACCCCATCGCCGCGGCGATCGCCGCCGGGGCGCTGGACCGCGTGGCCGCGCTCCCCACCGCCGAATCATTCGCCTCGGAAGACGGCCTCGGCGTGCAGGCCGTCGTCGACGGGCACCTCGTGCTGGTCGGACGCCCGCGCTGGCTCGCCGACCAGTGGAGCATCACGCTTCCGGCCGAGCTCGCCGACGCCCTCGCCCTGTTCGCGTCCCGAGGGCAGACCGCCGTCGCGGTCGCCTGGGACGGGCAGGCCAGGGGCATCCTCGCCGTCTCCGACGTGGTCAAGGCGAACAGCGCGGCGGCCGTCGCCGAGTTCCGCCGCCTGGGCCTGCGCCCGCTGCTGCTGACCGGCGACAACGAGATCGTCGCCCGGGCGGTCGCGGCCGAGGTCGGCATCACCGAGGTGCGCGCCGACGTGCTCCCGGCCGAGAAGGCCGAGGTCATCCGCGAACTGCAGCGGGAGGGCCGGGTCGTCGCGATGGTCGGAGACGGCGTGAACGACGCCGTCGCGCTCGCCACGGCCGACCTCGGCATCGCCATGGGCACCGGCACCGATGTCGCGATCGAGGCCAGCGACCTGACCCTGGTGCGGAGCGACCTCGTCGCCGCCGCGGATGCCATCCGGCTGTCCCGGCGCACCCTGGCCACCATCAAGGCCAACCTGTTCTGGGCCTTCGCCTACAACGTGGCCGCGATCCCGCTGGCCATGCTCGGCCTGCTCAACCCCCTGATCGCCGGCGCGGCGATGGGCTTGTCGTCGGTGTTCGTGGTGAGCAACAGCCTCCGGCTGCGGGGCTTCCGCGGGCTCCGCGTCGACGCGCCCGCGGCGCAGGCCGACTCCGCCGAGCGGCGGGACCTCGCCGCCGCGCGCTGACCTCGAACGGCTCCTCGCTTCCCGCCGCTGCACCATGATTGGATAGAACCATGCTCACGAACAGACGTCACACCTCTCGCACCTCCCTCCTGGCCGCGGCGGTGGTGGCCGCCGCGCTCGCCCTCAGCGGCTGCGCCGGCGCCACGTCCGGTGCCTCGGATGCCCCGGCGGCCTCGGAATCCTTCAACGCGGCGGACGTCGCGTTCGCGCAGATGATGATCCCCCACCACGAGCAGGCCGTGGAGATGAGCGACATCATCCTCGACACGGACGGCGTCGACCAGGACGTGGTCGACCTCGCCACCGGGATCAAGGCCGCCCAGGAGCCGGAAATCCAGCAGATGGAGGCCTGGCTCGACGCCTGGGGCGCCGACCGGAGCATGGCCGACATGGACCACGGGACCGACGGGATGATGTCCGAGGAGGACATGTCCGCGCTCGAGGATGCGACGGGCCCGGAGGCCGGCAGGCTGTTCCTGCAGCAGATGCTGATCCACCATGAGGGCGCGATCGCGATGGCCCGGACCGAGCTGAAGACCGGCAAGAACGCCGAGGCGAAGACCCTGGCCGAGGCCATCGTGGCGGCCCAGGAGGCGGAGATCCAGGACTTCAAGGACCTGCTCGCCGCCAGCTAGGCTCGGCCGGCTCCGGCCGGCAGGGGCAGCGGAAGCCGCTTCAGCAGCAGCGCGTTGACGGCGACGATGACGCTCGAGCCGGACATCGAGATCGCCGCGATCTCCGGGCTGAGCATGAGGCCGAGCGACGGGTAGAACACGCCGGCGGCGATCGGGAGCGCGATCACGTTGTAGCCGATGGCCCAGCCGAGGTTCTGCCGCATCTCGCGCAGGGTGCCCTTTCCGATGCGCAGGGCCACGGGAACGTCGAGCGGATCGGAGCGCATCAGCACGACGTCCGCCGTCTCGATGGCGACATCCGTGCCTGCGCCGATGGCAATGCCGAGATCGGCCTGCGCCAGCGCCGGGGCGTCGTTGACGCCGTCGCCGACCATGGCGACGCGTTTGCCCGATGCCTGCAGCTCGGCGATCTTCGCTGCCTTGTCTTCGGGCAGCACCTCGGCGATCACGGTGTCGATGCCCAGTTTCTCGGCGATGCGCCTGGCGGTGGCCTCGTTGTCGCCGGTGAGCATGACGACCCGGATGCCGGCGTCGTGCAGCGCGGCCACCGCTGCGGCCGCGCTCTCGCGAGGCGCGTCGGCCAGGGCGATGACGCCGACCGCCCGGCCGTCGACGGCGACGAGCACCGCCGTTCGCCCCGTCGACGCCAGTTCGTCCCGCTGCGCCGCCACCGGTGCGAGGTCGATGCCCTGCGCGAGCATCAGTTTGCGGTTGCCGACGAACACGCGCCGCCCCTGCACCGTTGCTCCGGCGCCATGCCCGGGAACGTTCCGGAAATCCGACGCGGCCGGGGTCCCCGCCGAACTGTGAGTTTGGAACCTTCGTTCCCCAACGAAGGTGCCGAACTCACGGTTCGGCGAGGGCGAGGGCGAGGGCGAGGGCGAGGGCGAGGGCGAGGGCGAGGGCGAGGGGGGGGGCGCGTGGCCGGCTTCGGCGTAGGCGACGATGGCGGCGGCGAGCGGATGCTCCGACTCCCGTTCCACTGCGGCGACGAGGGTGAGGAGCGAGTCTTCGTCGATGCCGACGGCGATGACATCCGTGACCTCCGGCTCGCCCCGGGTGAGGGTGCCGGTCTTGTCCATCACGACCGTGTCGATCCGCGCCGAGGTCTCGAGGGCGCCGGCGTTCTTGAACAGCACGCCGCGTTTCGCGCCGAGCCCCGTGCCCACCATGATGGCCGTCGGAGTGGCCAGGCCGAGGGCATCCGGGCAGGTGATGACGACGACGATGATCGCGAACAGGATCGCGGTGGGGAGCGCGGCGCCGGCCAGCAGCCAGGCCCCGAGCGTGACGCCGCCGCCGATCAGGGCGACGAGCACCAGCCAGAATGCCGCGCGGTCGGCCAGCCGCTGCCCGGGCGCCTTCGAGTTCTACGCCTCCTGGACCAGCGCCACGATCCGGGCCAGCGCGGTGTCCGCCCCGACCTTCGTCGCGCGCACCCGGAGCGTTCCGGTCGTGTTCACGGTGGCGCCGATCACGCCGGAGCCGACGGCCTTGGCAACCGGGAGGCTCTCCCCGGTGATCATGGACTCGTCGATCTCGGACTCGCCCTCCTCGACCACGCCGTCGGTCGGGATCCTGGCCCCCGGGCGCACCAGCATCAGCTCCCCGGGGAGCACTTCGGAGCTCGGTACCTCCACCGTTTGACCGTCACGGATCACCAGCGCCAGGGGCGGGGCGAACTCGAGCAGGGTGCGCACGGCATCGTTCGCCCCGCCCCGTGCGCGCATCTCGAACCAGTGCCCGAGCAGCACGAAGCTGGCCAGCACGGTGGCCGCCTCGTAGAAGACTTCGCCGCCGCCGGTGAGCGTCACGACCAGGCTGTAGAGCCAGCCGGCCCCCACGCCGACGGCGACGAGCACCATCATGTCGAGCGTGCGCGCCCGCAGCGCCCGGTACGCGCCGTCGAAGAAGATCCAGGCCGCGTAGAAGATCACCGGGAGGGAGAGGATCAGCGCGAAGACGTCGTCGCGGAGGCCGAAGGGCGCCGGAACGGTGAAGCCGAGCACCTCGCGCCCGATCGGCGACCACAGCGTGATCGGCACCGACAGCACGGCGGCGACGGCGAACCGGTTGCGCATCTCGCGGATCATGGCGTCCATGGACATCTCGCCGTGGCCGCCGTGACCCATGGCATCCTGCGCGCTCCGGGTTGCGGGCGAGGCATGGCCTGCGTGGCCTGCGTGGCCTGCGGGATCGGCGTGGGCCGGGGCGGAAGCCGCCTCGGTGTGCGGCGCCGCGTGTGCCTCCGCCATCGTGTCGCAGATGTGCTCGGGGACGGAGCGGCCGACGCAGTGGTAGCCACAGTCCCGAACCCAGCGGGCCAGGTCGGCAATCGACGTCTGCTCCGGATCGAAGGTCACGGTGGCGGTCTGGGCCACCGGGTTCGCCTCGACCCTGCTCACCCCGGGCCGACGCCCGAGCACGGATTCGGCGACGGCCTTGGACGAGGCCCAGTGCACGCCCTTGACCTCGATCACGGCCGTCTCGGTCGGCTGGCCCATCCGCGGAATCCCTCCTCGGTTGCAGTGTGCCGCCAGTGTAGCGCTACTCCCGGATACCCTCCGGGGGTGCTGTGGCCGGCTCGGGGGTCGGCTCAGGCGCCGGCTCGGGGACCTCGAAGTACAGGTGGGCATGGAGGCCGCAGCGCTCGTTGAACGCGGCGCCGCAGGCCGGGCAGGAGGTGGTCTGCCGGTAGGCCGTGATCGTCAGCTCGGTGCGGCATTCGCCGCAGAGGATGGCTCGTTCCGACCATTCCGCCGCCGGCCACCGCACGGCCGGGTGCGTCTCGCCCTCGGCGTGGCACTGGTAACACGGGTAGTAGCGGCCGCAGCACCGGAACTTGATCGCGACGATGTCGAGGGCGGTGGCGTAGTGCACGCAGCGGGTCGCGTCGTCCGTCGTACTTCCGTAGATGCGCATGCCGTGCCTCCCGTCCCTGCCAGTGTACGTTCGGGCCGACGCGGGCCGCGTCGGTAGGATGGACAGTGAAGAGCCCCTCCACAGGCGAGGGTGCTGCCGTGTTGGAGACATGTGATGACTACCAGGTGGGCGAGGCTGGCCAGGGGATGGCTGACCGCATCCGTGGCCGTCTTCGTCGCGGCCTTCTCGCATCTTGTCGGCGGCGGGAGCACACCGGGGCTGATGGGCGTCGCGCTCGCGATGGCGTTCGCCGTACCGGTCAGCATCGCCCTGGCCGGCAAGTCCCTCTCGCTGGTGCGGCTGTCGGTGTCCGTCGGCTTCAGCCAGTTCCTGTTCCACCTCCTGTTCGGCATGGGCGCCGCCGGCGCCCCCACGCTGACGCAGACGGGCGCGTCCCACCACGCGGGCGTGGTATCCGTGGCCGCGGCCGCTCCGGCCGTCGCCTCCCATGGCCTCGCGCACCTCGGAGCCTGGATGTGGGTCGCCCACGCGCTCGCCGCCGTCGTGACGATCGTCGCCCTCCGCCGTGGCGAGAAGACGTTCTGGTCGCTGGTCGAATTCACCCGGACCAGGCTGGCCGCCGTGCTCATCGCCGGTTTCGCCGTCGTGCCGGTGCGACTGGATGCCGGCGCCGTGCGCGCCGCGCTCGCGGCGGTATTCGTTCCCACCGACCTGGGCGTTCTGCTCTCGAGCACGCCCCATCGCGGACCGCCGCGGCCGCGTCCCGTCTTCTGACCTGACCTGACCTGACCTGACCTGACCTGACCTGACCTGACCTGACCTGACCTGACCTGACCTGACCTGAGTCCGGCCTCGCCCGGCCTGACCTGAGCCCGGCCTCGCCCGGCCTCGCCCGGTCTGAGCCGGCCTCGCCCGGTCTGAGCCGGCCTCGCCTGGCTCGAGCTGGCCGCGTCTGGCCTCGCCTCACCTCGCCTCGCCCGACTGGTCCGCCGGGGGCTACGCGCCCCTATCGGCCGGCACCGGGACTGATCGGCGCGAATTCGTCGCCCTCGGGTGAACTCAGGCCAACTCAGGCCAACTCAGGCCACCTCCGGCCCCGGACGGTCGTTCCGCGCACCGCATCCGCGAGCCGCAAGCCCGCAAGCCCGCAAGCCCGGGGTCCCGCGACCCTGGCTCCACCCCCCTCTGGAGGAACAGCCTCATGACCCAGCTCCATGTCCATTCCCACCCCCATCCCCATCCCCATCCCCACCCTCACCCCCATCGCAAACGCCGCGCCGCCGCCGCTCTGGCGCTGGCCGCCCTCGCCGTGCTGGGCCCCTTCGTGCCTGCCGCCAACGCGCACGACCAGGTCACCTATACCGCTCCGGCCGAGTCCGAGCAGCTCGACACGGCACCCGCCGACGTCACCATGCAGTTCACGGACGAGGTGATCGCCGTCGGCGCGCTCATGCTCGTCGTCGACGAGAGCGGACAGGACTGGGTAGACGGGCCGATGGCCATCGACGGCGCAACCGTCGTGCAGCCGCTCAAGACCGGCCTGCCCGACGGCACCTTCGACGTGCGCTGGCGGGTGGTGTCCGCGGACGGACACCCCATCTCGGGAACCTTCCGCTTCTCCGTGGGGGACGAGCCGCCGGCGGAGGCGCCGGGAGCAGGCAGCTCCACCGGTGAGGAAGCCGGCGAGGACGAGGAAGCCGGGACGCACTCGGAGTCCGAGTACCCGGATGCGCGCGCCGAGGCATCCGCCGCCGAAACCGGCGGGCTGCCCCTGTGGGGCGTCGGCCTCATCGGGGCCGGCATCGGGCTCGCCGCCTTCGCCGTCTTCGCCGTGCTGCGCAGGAAGAAGAGCCGCCCGTGACCCGCACATCGCCGGCCCGGAATTCACTCATTCACAACACAATCGACCCCGCACACCGACGCGCACACCGACCTGCCCAGGAGAACCAGCACATGAAGATCACCCCCGCCACCCGTTTCGCCGTCGTCGCCGCCGCGGTCGTGCTCACGCTCACGAGCTGCGCCGGCACAGCCGCCCCCGCGGCCCCCGCCGCCGCCGCCACGAAGCAGGCCGACTCGCTGGCCATTGACGGGGCCTGGATGAAGGCCGCAGACGGCGGCATGTCGGCCGCATTCGGTGTGCTCGAGAACACGGGTGACGAGGACGTGACCATCGTGTCCGCGGCCACCCCGGCGTCGGCCACGGTCGAGCTGCACGAAACGGTCGCCAACGACTCCGGCGAGATGGTCATGCAGGAGACGGACGGCGGCTACGTCGTTCCGGCCGGCGACTCGTTCGAACTCGCCCCTGGCGCGAACCACATCATGCTGATGGGCCTCGCGAACCCGGTGAAGGCCGGCGACGAGGTCACGTTCACGTTGACCCTGTCCGACGGATCGATCTTCGAGTTCGACGCCCCCGCCAAGGACTTCTCCGGCGGAAACGAGTCCTACGAGGGCGACATGGACATGGGCAACTAGTGCCGGCCGACCAGCAACCGCCGGCCGACCAGCAACCGGCGGCCGGCCAGCAACCGGCGGCCGGCCGCCGTCTCAGCCGGAGGCACCTGCTCCTCGGCGGCGCGGCAGCGGGCATCGGCGCGGCCGGGGCCATCGGCATCGACCTGGCCGGCCGGTCAGGCGGCCAGGCGGCAGAGCCCCCGGCCGAGGCGGCCCTCACCGGGGCGGCGACGGTGCCCTTCTACGGGGCGCATCAGGCCGGCATCGAGACCGCCCCGCAGGCGCACGTCACCTACCTGGCCCTCGACCTCGCCGACCAGACCGACAAGGCGGCGCTGCGACGGATGCTGCGGATCCTCACGGACGACGCGGCGCGGCTCAGCCAGGGGGAGGGTGCACTGGCTGACGCGGAGCCCGAACTCGCGGTCCGGCCGGCCCGGCTCACGGTGACGATCGGCGTCGGCCGACGCCTTGTCGAGCGGGCCGGCGGCGCGGCGCCCGGCTGGCTGCGGCCGCTGCCCGCCTTCGGCGTGGACCGGCTCGAGCCGGCCTGGGGCGGCGGGGACCTGCTCCTCCAGGTGGGCTCCGACGACCCGCTCACGGTCGCCCACGCGACCCGGATGCTCCTGAAGGACAGCCGGTCGTTCGGGGCGCTGCGCTGGGTTCAGACCGGATTCCGCCGTGCGTCAGGCTCGGAGAAACCGGGCACGACGATGCGCAACCTCTTCGGCCAGGTCGACGGGACCGTCAACCTGGTCCCGGGCACGCCGGACTTCGAGAAGCTGGTCTGGGGCGCGGCGGACGGCCCCGGCTGGCTGGCGGGCGGCACCGGATTCGTGCTGCGGCGCATCCGGATGGACCTCGACAAGTGGGACGGGCTCGACCGGCCGGGGCGGGAGGCGTCCGTCGGGCGCACCCTGACTAACGGTGCTCCGCTGACCGGCAGCCGGGAAACGGACGAGCCGGACTTCGCCGCGAAGACCGCGATCGGGTTCCCCGTGATCCCGGAGTTCTCGCACCTGCGCCGCGCCCGATCCGCCGACCCGAACGAACGCATCCTGCGCCGCGGCTACAACTACAACGACGCCCCGACCGGCGGCAGCATCTCCAACGCGGGTTTGCTCTTCGCATCGTTCCAGGCGGATGTCGACCGGCAGTTCGTCCCGATCCAGCGGCGCCTCGACGAGCTCGACCTGCTGGGCGAGTGGACCACCCCGATCGGTTCGGCGGTGTTCGCCATCCCGCCGGGGTGCGCGGAGGGCGGGTACATCGGCGAGACGCTGGTCTAGGGGCGGCGCGCGGTTGCGGCGGCGCGCGGGGCGGCGCGCGGCGCGTTGGCCGGTGGCGGTCGGAAGCGGCCCAGGGTGCGGTGCTGGAGGCATGATGACAGGGGCCGCCGGCGGACGGCGGCCTATCGGATGTGCCGGGCGCGCTCGGCGTACTGGGCCCGGATGACGGGACGGAAGTCGCCTGCCGGCCGCGCCGCCAGGGCCAGCGGCCACGCCGGGCGCTCGCCGGTGAGAGCCCAGGCGGCCTGAGTCGCCGCGCCGTCGGCCACGTACTCGCCGGGCGCCGGAACCACGATCGGGCGGTCGAACACCTGCGCGGCGATCGCCTGGAGCGCCGGGTTCTGCGCGGCCCCGCCGATCAGCAGGATGCGCTCGGCCTCGACGCCCTGCCCGCGAACGGCGTCGAGACCCTCGGCGAGCCCGCAGAGCAGCCCCTCGAACGCAGCGCGCGCGAGGTTTGGCCTCGTCGTCGAGGCCAGGGTCATCCCGAACACGGATGCCGTGGCATCCGGCAGATTCGGCGTGCGCTCGCCCTCGAACCAGGGCTGCAGCACCAAGCCGCCCGCGCCGGGCTCCGCCCTGAGGGCGAGCCGGCCGAGCTCGGTGTGGTCGACGCCGAGGAGCCCGGCGATCGAGTCGAGCACCCGGGCGGCGTTGAGCGTGGCCACGAGAGGCAGGAACAGGCCGCTCGCGTCGGCGAACCCGGCGACGGTGCCGGTCGCATCCGCCGCGGGCTCGTCGGTGACGGCGAAGACGGTGCCGCTCGTGCCGATGGACACGACCACGTCGCCCGCTCCGGCGCCGAGGCCCAGCGCCGCGCCCGCATTGTCGCCGGCGCCGGCTCCCACGACGATCCCGGCCGGCACCTCGCTCCGGCTGCCGGGGGTGGGTCCGTCGAATTGGGAACCCGGGAAGGGGGAGCGCACGGGGAAGGCGGCGGTGGCGCCGGGGCTGTCGGCCGGGCCGAGCACGCGGGGGAGGAACGCGGAGTGCCCGAGCGCGCGCTCGAACAGGTCCAGGTCGTACTGGCCGGTGCGGGGCGACCAGTAGCCGGTGCCGCTCGCGTCGGAGCGGTCGGTGGTCAGCTCGGTGAGCACCGGGCCGAGCGGGCTCTCGCCCGCCGGGCCGAATCCGCGCAGCCGCCAGCCGAGCCAGTCGTGGGGGAGGGCGACGGCGGCCACGCGCGCGGCATGGGCCGGTTCGGCGTCCCGCAGCCAGCGCAGTTTCGTCACCGTGAACGAGGCGACCGGCACGGAGCCGGCCCGGCGCGCGTACTCGCCGGCGCCGACCTCGGCCACCAGCGCGGCGGCTGCCGGGGCGCTGCGGGTGTCGTTCCAGAGCAGGGCCGGCCGGATGACCCGCCCGGCGTCGTCGAGGGCGACCATGCCGTGCTGCTGCGCCGCGACCGAGATCGCGGCGACATCGGCGAGGCCGCCCGCGTCGGCGATCGCCAGCAGCAGGGCGTCCCACCAGGCGGCGGGGTCGACCTCGGTGCCGGCCGGGTGCAGCGCGCGGCCGCTCCGCACGAACGCCCCGGTGGCGGCATCCCGAATCACGATCTTGCAGCTCTGCGTCGACGAGTCGACTCCGGCAACCAGCGTCATGGCGTCATTCTCCGCTCAGTGGGTGGTGCGTCTGTGGGCTGGTTCCTGTGGTGCGCTGGTTCCTGTGGCGAACTCAGGAGAATCCGGATGCCGCCGACCGACTCCCGCAGGATTCCGCGGCTGCCGGCGCCGCGGATACCGAATCTCCTGAGTTGGCCCCCGGGGGGAAGGGGGAGGGCACCGGCACCCCTTCACCGGGTTGGCCACGGGGAGGGAAGGGGTGACGGGCGGCCGGCGGTCGGGTCAGCGGGCGCCGAGGAGGTGCTCGAGCGCCAACTGCTGCAGCCGCACGAAGCCGAAGCCCCGGGCGCCGAAGTAGGCGTCCGGCTCGAACGACTCGTACGACGCCGGGTCGGCGAGCAGGTCGTCGTAGCTCTCGCCCGCCGCCAGGGTCGGCTGCGCCAGCTCCGGCACGCGCGACGCCGCGAGCGCCTCCTGCACCTCCGGGTCGGCGCGGAACGCGACCGCGCGCTCCTTGAGCAGCAGGTAGGTGCGCATGTTCGCCGCGGCCGAATCCCAGACGCCGGCGGTGTCCTCGGTGCGGGAGGGCTTGTAGTCGAAGTGGCGCGGCCCGTCGTAGGCGCGCCCGCCGCCCGGGCCGCCGTTCTCGAGCAGGTCGACGAGGGAGAACGCATTGTGCAGGTCGCCGTGGCCGAAGACGAGATCCTGGTCGTACTTGATCCCGCGCTGGCCGTTCAGGTCGATGTGGAACAGCTTGCCGGCATCCAGCGCCTGGGCGATGCCCGCGGTGAAGTTGAGCCCGGCCATCTGCTCGTGCCCGACCTCGGGGTTCACACCGACCAGCTCCGGCCGCTCGAGCGTCTCGATGAACGCCATGGCGTGCCCGACGGTCGGCAGCAGGATGTCCCCGCGCGGCTCGTTCGGCTTCGGCTCGATCGCGAACCGAATGTCGTACCCGCGATCGGTGACATAGTCGCCGAGCAGGTTGACGGCCTCGCGGTAGCGGGCGAGCGCGGAGCGGATGTCCTTGGCCGCGTCGTACTCGGCGCCCTCACGCCCGCCCCACATCACGAACGTCTGCGCGCCGAGCTCGGCGGCGAGGTCGATGTTGCGCAGCACCTTCCGCAGCGCGAAACGGCGCACCGCGCGGTCGTTGGAGGTGAAGCCGCCGTCCTTGAACACGGGCGCGCTGAACAGGTTGGTGGTGATCATCGGAACGACCAGGCCGGTGTCGGCGAGCGCCTGCTTGAGGCGGTCGATCTCGGTCTGCCGCACGGCGTCGGACGAGCCGAAGGGGAACAGGTCGTCGTCGTGGAAGGTGAGCCCGTAGGCGCCCAGTTCGGCGAGGCGGGTGACGGCCTCGACCGTGTCCAGGGGCGGCCGGGTCGGACCGCCGAACGGGTCGGCGCCGGTGTAGCCGACCGTCCAGAGGCCGAAAGAGAACCTGTCGTCGGGGGTGGGGGCGATCGCCATCGAGGGCTCCTGGGGAATCGGGATTGGCGCGGGCGGGACCGCCCACGGTAAATGTTCTGGGTATAAACATATTCCTTTCCCGGGCGATGTCAATGTGCGCCGGCCGGCGTACGCGCCAAGGCTGCCCGCGGGCGAGCGCGCCGGAACCGACGCGGGCGAACGCGCCGGGGCCGACCCCGAGAGGGTTACGGGTGGGTAGCGGGAGGGTCGCGGGCCAGGGCGTCACGCCCCCCATCCCGCGGCCTTGTTGTTATGTTGTGAGTTGCATCAAATGTGCCGGCTGGAATCGACCCGGCTGGAACCAGGATGAACCGAGTGGAGGCGCAAGCCGTGACCGAAGTACGCAACTGGGCGGGCAACCACCGCTACGGCGCGACGGCCATCCGGCGACCGGCCACGCTCGACCAGGTGCGGGAGGTCGTCGCATCAGCAGCGCACGTGCACGCCCTCGGCTCGCGCCACTCCTTCAACGACGGCGCCGACTCGGCCGGGGTGCTGGTCTCACTCGAGAACCTGGCCCCCGACATCGTCGTGGACAGCCGGGCCGCCACCGTCTCCGTCAGCGGCGGAACCACCTACGGCGTGCTCGCCGAGGCCCTGAACCGGCAGGGGTTCGCCCTGCACAACCTCGCCTCCCTGCCCCACATCTCCGTGGCCGGCGCCATCGCCACGGCCACCCACGGGTCGGGCAACCGCAACGGCAACCTGGCCACCGCCGTCCGCGCCCTGCAGCTCGTGACGTCCTGCGGGGACCTGCTCACCGTCTCCCGCGCCGACACCCCCGATTTCGCCGGGATGGTCGTCGGGCTCGGCGCCCTGGGCGTCGTCACGCGGGTGACCCTGGACATCCAGCCCGCCTTCGAGGTGCGCCAGGACGTCTTCGACAACCTGCCCTGGGCGCGGGTGCTCGAGCGCTTCGACGAGGTGTCCGCTAGCGCCTACAGCGTCAGCCTGTTCACCGACTGGCGCGGCGACACCGTCGGGCAGGCGTGGCTGAAGAGTCGAACGGATGCCGGGGCGCGCTTCGAGGGCCGCCCGGAGTTCTTCGGCGGCACGGCGGCCACGAGCGACCGGCATCCCCTGCCCGGGGTCAGCGCGGAAAACTGCACGAAGCAGCTCGGCGTGCCCGGCCCGTGGTCGGACCGGCTGGCGCACTTCAGGATGGGATTCACGCCGAGCAGCGGCGACGAGCTGCAGAGCGAATACCTGTTGCCCGGCGAGCATGCCGTCGCCGCGATCGAGGTCATGCGGGACCTCGCCGGGCAGATCTCACCGCTCCTGCAGGTGAGTGAAATCCGCACGGTGGCGGCCGACGACCTCTGGCTCAGCCCGAACTACAGGCGGGCCGGGATCGGCCTCCACCTCACCTGGAAGCCGGAAGCGGAAGCGGTGGAGAACCTGTTGCCGCTGATCGAAGCGCGGCTGGCTCCGTTCGCGGCCCGGCCTCACTGGGGAAAGCTGTTCCACGCCGACGCCGCGACGCTGGCGCCGCTGTACGAGAAGCTGCCCGACTTCAGGGCGCTCGCCGCGCGGCTGGACCCCGAGCGGAAGTTCCGGAACGACTTCCTGGACCGGACGGTCTTCGGCGTGTAGACCCGCGGCCCGCGTCAGCCGGTCGGCGCCACGTGGTCGCGCCAGCCGTGCTCGGGCGCGTAGCCGAGCATCCGTTTCGCCTTCTCGATCGAGAGCAGCGTGTCGTGCTCGCCGAGGCCGGCGGCGACCGGGACGCCGGGGAAGACCTCCGCGGCCAGCGACGCGCTCGAGCGGCTCATCACCGTGTCGGCGTTCGCGATGATGTACGCCTCGAAGCCGGGCCTGGCCGTGGCCAGCGCGCGCGACACGGCCTGGGCGCCGTCGCGGCCGTCGATGTAGCCCCACAGGTTCCACTTCCGGAGCATCGGGTCGGCGTCCCAGGCGGGGAACGCCGCGTAGTCCTCCGGGTCCATCACGTTGGAGAACCGCAGGGCGCTGATGCTGAGCTCGGGGTCCCAGCGCACGAGCTGGATCGCGAGCTGCTCCTCGAGGTGCTTGACCAGCGAGTAGGTGCTCTCCGGGCGGGCCGGGTACTCCTCGTCCACCGGCAGGTACGGCGGGTCGATGTCGAACGGCAGGCCGAGCACGGTCTCGCTCGAGGCGTAGACGATGCTCTTGATGCCCGCCCGCCGGGCCGCCTGGAACACGTTGTAGGTGGCGAGCATGTTGTTGTGGAAGGTCGCCACGTCGGGGCGCAGGCCGGAGGCCGGGATCGCCCCCAGGTGCACGATGGCATCGAAGCCGGGCGCCACATCGTCGACGCCGAAGATCGCGTCGACCACCTGGCCGTAGTCGGTGAGGTCGATGCCGAGGAAACCGGGCCCGCGCGCGCCTTCCTTGTCGAAGACGACGACCTGGTGGCCCTCGCCGCGCAGACGGGTGACGACGCTGCGGCCGAGTTTTCCGCTTCCGCCGGTGACAACAATTCTCATTCGATGCTCTCCCTGATTTGTTGAGATTGGCAACGTATCATGGGGAACCGGGGCGGAACGAGCGGCGGTGGAGGACAGGTGCAGGGATCCAGCCATGACGACGTGCGCCGGCGCAACCTCTCCGTCATCCTCCGGCTCGTCCATCGCGACGGCGCAGCCTCGCGCTCCCGGCTCACCCGCCTGACCGGACTGAACCGCTCCACCATCGCAGCGCTAGTCGGCGAACTGGCCGACCTGGGCCTGGTCGAGGAGCGCGAGCCGGACGCCACCAACCGGGTCGGCCGGCCCAGCCCGATCGTGGCCGTCAGCGGGCGGGTCGTCGCGCTCGCCGTGAACCCCGAGATCGACGCCGTCACCATCGGCATCGTCGGGCTCGACGGGAGCGTGCACCGGCGCATCCGTTACCCCACGGAACGCTCGCCGAGCGTGACGGAGGCCGTGAACATTGCCGCGGCGGTCATCGAGGGGATGCGCGGAGAACTTGAGTCGGCCTTCCGGGTCGTCGGAATCGGCGTCGCCGTTCCCGGGCTCGTGCGGGCTCACGACGGCCTCGTGCGCCACGCGCCGCACCTCGGCTGGGTGGATGCGCCGCTCACCGAGATGCTCGAGCGGGCCACCGGCTACCCGGTTCGCGCCGCGAATGACGCCGGCCTGGGAGCGATGGCCGAGCGCTACTTCGGTGCGGGCAGGGGCATGGCGGATGTGATCTACCTCAACGGCGGCGCGAGCGGAATCGGCGGCGGCATGATCGTCGGCGGGAACGCGGTGGGCGGCGTCGCCGGCTACGCGGGGGAATTCGGGCACACGCGGGTGAGCGGCAGCGACCGCACGGATTCCGCCGGGATAGCCGGAACGCTGGAGGCCGAGGTGACCCGGCGCGAGCTGCTGGATGCGCTCGGCCTGGTGAGCGCGGATGCCGACGAGCTGGAGCAGGCGCTGCTGGCCTCCGATTCGCCCGCCGTCCGGGCCGAGGTCGATCGCCAGCAGGGCCACCTGGCGGTCGCGCTCGCGGGCGCCGTGAACATCCTCAACCCCCAGCTCGTGGTGCTGGGCGGTTTCCTCGCCGCGCTGCACGCCGTCGACCCGGAGCGCCTGCTCGCCAGGGTGTCGTCGATGGCGCTCGGCGCATCCTTTGGCAGTGTGCGGATCAGCGCCGCCGAGCTCGGCTCCAACCTGCTCATGATCGGCGCGGCCGAGCTCGCTTTCGAGCGGCTGCTGGACAATCCGAACGGATTCCCGGCCCCCGAACGGGAATACCGGGAGTGGGTCTCGCCTTGACTCAACGGGCGGTCCTCTTTCCGCTGCTGGTGCCGACGCCTGTGACTTGGGCCGCGTGCTCGCCGCGCATCCGTGCGTTTCACCCATCAAGACCGAGGTCCCCGAATTGACTACTGGCATCATCCCTGTGATTGCGAAGGCGCAGCTGGCCTCGACAGCGCGCCACCCGGGGGATGCGCTCTCCCGCGGCCAGCGACTGGTCTACATCATTGTGCTGGGCGCGCTCACGGCACTCGGGCCGTTCACGATCGACCTGTACCTTCCGGCCTTCCCGACCCTGGAGAACGAACTCGGGGTCTCGGCCGCCGCCATCCAGCTCACCCTGACCGGAACGATGATCGGTTTCGGCTTCGGCCAGCTGGTCGTGGGGCCGTGGAGCGACAAGGTCGGGCGGCGTTTGCCGCTCATGCTGGCGACCGGGTTCCACATCCTGGCCAGCGTGGGCGCGGCGCTGTCGCAGGACATCGTCTGGCTCGGGGTCTTCCGCCTGCTGCAGGGCTTCGGCGCCGCGGCCGGCGCGGTCGTCGCGTTGGCGATGGTGCGGGACCTCTTCGGCGGCAAGCCGCTGGTGCGGATGCTGTCCCGCCTTGCGCTGGTGAGCGGGCTGGCGCCCGTGCTCGCCCCGGTGATCGGCTCGCAGTTGCTGCTCGTGATGAGCTGGCGCGGCATCTTCTGGGTGCTCGCCGCCTATGGCGCCGTGGTGATCGTGGCCGTTGCGCTCTGGATCGTCGAGACGCTGCCGGAGAGCGCACGCCACGCCGTTGGGCACAACTCGCTGGCGCAGCGGTACCGGTCGGTGCTGGGTGACCGCACGTTCGTCGGCGTCGCGATCATCGGCGCGATGACCTTCACCGGGCTGTTCTCCTACCTGTCGGCCTCCTCCTTCCTGTTCCAGCAGGTGTACTCCTTCAGCCCGCAGCAGTACGGCATGCTCTTCGCCGTCAACTCCCTCGGCATCGTTCTCGGCGTGCAGCTGAGCTCGCGGCTGATGCACCGCTGGAACGTGGGACCGCAGTGGATCCTCACCGTGTCGACCGTCGTACTGGCGGTCACCGCGGCGGCCATCGTGCTGCTGGACTCCGCCGGCGCCGGGCTCTGGGGCATCCTCGTTCCGTTGTGGTTCTTCATCGCCGCCTGCGGCTTCACGCTGCCGAGCGTTCAGGTGATCGCCCTCAACGCGCACGGGCACGAGGCCGGGACCGCGGCCTCCCTCCTCGGCGCCGGGAACTTCGGCGTTGCCGGCCTCATCTCCCCGGTCGTCGGGCTTCTCGGCGTGGGCAACGCCATCCCGATGGGCGCCGTGATGGGGTCGACCGCCCTCGTCTCGATCCTCGCGCTGTGGTTTGTCGTGCGGCCGCACCGGGTGGCCGCGCTCTCGCACTAGCCGCCGCGCCCCCTGCCCCCGCGCCCTGCCCCGCACTTCGCTGAGTTGCGGACAAAGTACCTTCCCGGGCCGAACGAAGGTACTTTGTCCGCGATTCAGCTCGCGGGATCCCGCAGATGGTGGCAGTTCCCGCAGCCGCCGCTCTACCATTGACGGATGGACGACAGCCAGAAACACCCGGAAGTCGCCGCCCGACCGCAAGCGAAGCGCGTCGCTCACTGGTGGTGGATCGTGAGCGGAGTCGTGGCGGTGGTCCTGGCCGCCCTGATCGGCTTCATCGTCGTGGTCAGGGACAAGGGCGCGCCGTTCCCCTTCGACACCCGGTGGATGACCGAGGTGGCCGAAGATCGCGGGCCGGTCCTGGACTTCCTGTCCTACCTGATGAACTCCCTCGGCGGCAATTTCCTCGGCATCTTCGTGATCCCAACCGTGATCATCGTCGTGCTGCTGATCATGAAACGGCCCTGGGCGGCCGGGTACTACCTCGCGGCCACCCTGGTGAGCTCGGGCATGGTTCAACTGCTCAAGAAGTCGTTCGGCCGGGCGCGGCCGGAAGACATCCTCGTGCAGGTCGACTTCGGGTCTTTCCCCTCCGGACACGTCGGCAACGCCGCGACCATGGCCGTCACCCTGGCCATCATCTTTCCGCGGCTCTGGGTCTGGATCTCGGGGGTCGCCTACGTGGTCCTGATGATGTTCAGCCGCACCTACCTCGGCGCCCACTGGCTCTCCGACACGATCGGCGGCGCCCTGCTCGGCGTCGGCGTCGCGATCGTGGTCTGGGCGCCGTTCGCCGCGAAACTCGACGGCGAGCACGAATTGGCCCTGCAGCGCCGGTCGGCCGCGCATCCGCCGCCCGCGACGACGCAGCCCGGGACGACGCAGCCCGGGACGACGCAGCCCGGGAAGCCGGAGCCGCAGCCCGAGCCCAGGCCCGCCGAATTCGACGGAGAAACTCCGAAATAAGCCCCGAAACGTCGTAAAAGCTCGCTGTTGGTCGGAATCTCCGTCGAATTCGGCAGCAGACGGGGCAGACAGCGACGGATGCCGCACGATAGCGTCGAGGAATGAAGATTCTCCTTGTCGGTGCGGGTGGCGTCGGTGACGCGTTCGCGAAGATCATCGCCCGCCGTTCGTTCTACGAGCACGTCATCGTCAGCGACTACGACCTCGGCCGCGCCGAGCGTACGATCGCGGCGATCCTGGCGGGGCACGGGGCGGATGTCGCCGGTCGGTTCACCGCCGCGCAGATCGACGCCTCCGACCCGGACCGGGTCGCATCCGTCGCCCGTGAACACGGCGCAACGCACGTGATGAACGCCGTCGAGCCCAAGTTCGTGCCCACCATCTTCGCCGGTGCGCTGGCCGCGGGCGCGGACTACCTCGACATGGCGATGAGCCTCTCCGAGCCGCACCCGACCGACCCGACGGCGCAGACCGGGGTCAAGCTCGGCGACGACCAGTTCGCCCAGGCCGGCGACTGGGAAACCGCCGGCCGTCTCGCCCTGGTGGGCATGGGCGTGGAGCCCGGGCTCTCCGACGTGTTCGCGCGCTACGCATCCGATCACCTGTTCAGCGAGATCGACGAGCTCGGCACCCGCGACGGCGCCAATCTGGTGGTGCGCGACGAGGCCGGCAACGAGATCTTCGCGCCGTCCTTCAGTATCTGGACCACGATCGAGGAGTGCCTGAACCCGCCGGTCATCTTCGAGAAGGACAGGGGCTGGTTCACCACCCCGCCGTTCAGCGAACCGGAGATGTTCGACTTCCCGGAGGGCATCGGTCCGGTCGAGTGCGTCAACGTGGAGCACGAGGATGTGCTTCTGATGCCGCGCTGGCTCGACGCCAAACGGGTCACCTTCAAGTACGGTCTCGGCGAGGAGTTCATCGGCGTGCTGAAGACCCTGCACCTGCTCGGCCTCGACAGCGTCGACCCGGTGCGCGTGCGCAGCGCCTCCGGCCCGGCCATGGTGGCGCCGCGAGATGTCGTCGCCGCCTGCCTGCCCGACCCGGCCACGATCGGCCCGCGGATGACCGGCAAGACCTGCGCCGGCGTGTGGGTCACCGGCACCGGCCCGGACGGCGCCCCGCGCGAGGTGTACCTGTACCACGTGGCCGACAACGAGTGGACGATGGCCGAGTACGGCGCCCAGTGCGTCGTCTGGCAGACCGCGCTGAACCCGGTCATCGCGCTCGAGTTGCTCGCCGCGGGCACCTGGGGCGGCATCGGCGTGCTCGGCCCGGAGGCCTTCGACGCGAAACCGTTCCTCGACCTGATGTCCGCGCCGGAGTCCGAGGGCGGCTACGGCCAGCCCTGGGGCCTCCAGGACCGCCTGTGATACCCGCGAGACTGCAGTTGTGCGCGCTAAAACGTCGATATAACGCGCACAACTGCGGTTTCGCGGGATGCCGGGGGCGCGTTTGCGGGGCAGGAGCGACGTGATCAACGGGGAGGTGTCGTTCTGGTGGGAGCAGATCGGGCGGCCCGCGCCGCGCGCGGCCCTGCCGGGTTCGACGCGCGCCGATGTCTGCATCGTCGGCGCCGGGTACACCGGGCTGTGGACCGCGTACTACCTGAAGAAGGCCGCCCCGGCGCTGCGGATCGTGATCCTGGAGCAGCGGTTCGCCGGCTACGGGGCATCCGGGCGCAACGGCGGCTGGCTCACCAATTCGATCACCGGCGGCCGCGAGCAGTACGTGAAGAGCCACGGGCGCGAGGCCGCCGAACGGTTCCAGGCCCGCATGAACGAGACCGTCGACGAGGTGATCCGGGTCGCAGCGGTCGAGGGCATCGACGCCGACATCGTCAAGGGCGGCGAGTTCACGGTCGCCTACGACGAACCGCAGCAACGCCGGCTCGAGGCCGCCGCGCGCGCCGAACAGCAGTGGTCGATGGCGGATGTCCAACTCCTCTCCCGGGCGGAAGCCACCGCCCGGATCAACGTGGTCGGTACCACCGGCGCGATGTGGCATCCGCACTGCGCGCGCATCCAGCCGGCCAAGCTGGCCTTCGGGCTGGCCCGGGTGGTCGAGGCGCTGGGCGTGGAGATCTTCGAGGGCACCACCGTGAGCGAGATCGCCCCGCACCGGGCGATCACCGAGCATGGCACCGTCGAGGCCGAGTTCGTCGTGCGCGCCACGGCGGGTTTCACGGCCGGGCTCAAGGCCCTGCACCGCGCCTGGCTGCCGATGAACTCCTCGCTGATCGCCACCGAGCCGCTCGGCGCCGACGTCTGGGAGCGCATCGGCTGGACCGGCCGCGAAACCCTCGGCGACATGGCCCACGCTTACATGTACGCGCAGCGCACCATTGACGACCGCATCGCGATCGGCGGCCGCGGCGTGCCGTACCGGTTCGGCTCGAAAACGGACTCGGACGGGCAGACCCCGGCGAGCACGGTCGAGGCGCTGCGCGGCATCCTGACCCGCTTCTTCCCGGCGACGAAGGGCGCGGCCATCGACCACGCCTGGTCGGGTGTGCTGGGTGTGCCCCGGGACTGGGCGGCCACCGTGGGCCTCGACCGCGGCACCGGCCTGACCTGGGCCGGCGGCTACGTCGGCACCGGGGTGACCACGACGAACCTGGCCGGCCGCACGCTGCGGGACCTCATCCTCGGCCGGCAGAGCGCGCTCACCGGGCTGCCCTGGGTGAACCACCGGGTGCGCAACTGGGAGCGCGAGCCGCTGCGCTGGCTCGCGGTGCACGCGCTGTACCAGGCCTACTCCCGGGCGGATCGCGCCGAGCTGACCCGCCGCCGCACCACCTCGCCCCTCGCCTCGATCGCCGACGTCGTCTCCGGCCGCGGCCACTAGCCTCCCGGCCGAAGTGTCCGTCGGATTCGGCAGGACGCGGGGCTGACCCGGGCGGCCGGATGTGGTCTACTCGTTGCATGTCTCTTGATCCGGAAATTGTGGCCGAAGCCGGCCGCCAGGCCGATGCGGCGGCCGAGGCCGCGGGCGTGGTCGTGCGGATGGCCGACCCCGGCGATATGAACGCCATCATCGGCATGTTCGAGCGCACCTGGGGTCCCGGCCGCAGCCCGGACCGGTCGATGCTGCTCGCCCTGGATTACGCGGGCAATACCGTGCTGATCGCGACCGCGGCCGGGAAGCCGGTCGGGGCCACGCTCGGCTTCCTCGGCTGGTCCGACGGCATCCACCTGCATTCGCACATGGCGGCCGTCGTGCCGTGGCGACGAAGCGGCGGGGTCGGCTACGCCCTCAAGCTCTTCCAGCGGTCCGTGTGCCTGCAGCAGGGAGTCGCCGACATGCGGTGGACCTTCGACCCGCTCATCCGCCGCAACGCCCACTTCAACCTGGTCAAACTGGGCGCGGAAGTGGTCAAGTTCCTGCCCGACTTCTACGGGCGCCTCGACGACGCCGTCAGCGGCAGCGACCGCAGCGACCGCTTCGAGGTGAAGTGGCGACTGGATTCGCCACGCGTTCGCCGGGCGCTCGCCGGCCGACCGCAGCAGGCCTGGTCGACGACCGGCAGTCTTCCGCTGAACGTCGACTTCGAACACCTGCGGGCCGACGATCCCCGTGCCGCAGAGCTGCTCCGTGAGGAATCGAGGGTCATGTTCCACGCCGCGATGGCCCAGGGCCTGCGCCCGGAGCTCAACGCCGACAACGACTACGTGTTCACCCCGGACCCGGCCGAACCCACCGACGGAGCCCGCCAATGAAACTTGAATCGATCACCCTGCACCGCGTGGCGATGCCGCTCGTGCGGCCGTTCGAGACGTCCTTCGCCCGGCAGACCACGCGCGTGCTCCTGCTCGTGCATGTGCGCACGAGCGAGGCCGAGGGCTGGGCCGAGTGCGTCGCGATGGAGGGGCCGCTCTACAGTTCCGAGTACGTCGAGGGCGCCGAGCACGTCATCCGCACCTACCTGGCCCCGGCCCTGCTGAAGGCGACGGATGTCACCGCCGAGACGGTAGGTCCGCTCACCGCGTTCGTCGTGGGCCACCGGATGGCGAAGGCCGCGCTCGAGGCGGCCGTCCTCGACGCGCAGTTGCGCGCATCCGGCGTCTCGTTCGGCGGCTACCTCGGCGCCGTCACCGACTGGGTCGACTGCGGCGTCTCGGTCGGGATCAGCCCCGACCTCGACACCCTGCTCGACGAGGTGTCGGGCTATGTCGACGAGGGCTACCGGCGGATCAAGCTCAAGATCAAACCCGGCTGGGACCTCATCCCGGTATACGCGGTACGCGAACTGATCGGGCCGGACATGCTGCTGCAGGTCGACGCGAACACCGCCTACTCGGCCGCCGACATCGCCCACCTGGGCCGGCTCGATCCGTTCAACCTCGTGCTGATCGAACAGCCCTTCGTCGAGGAGGACATCGCCACCCACGTGGCCCTCGCCAGGGCGATCGAGACGCCGGTCTGCCTCGACGAGTCGATCGTCAGCGTGGGCGTGGCGCTCGACGCCATCGAACGCGGCGCGACATCCATCATCAACATCAAGCCGGGCCGGGTCGGCGGCTACCTCGAATCGGTGCGCATCCACGACCTCTGCGTGGCGCACGAGGTGCCGGTGTGGTGCGGCGGGATGCTGGAGACCGGCGTCGGCCGGGCGGCGAACGTGGCGCTCGCGGCGCTGCCCGGCTTCATCCTGCCCGGCGACACCTCGGCGAGCAGCCGCTACTTCGCCGAGGACCTGGTCGAGGAGCCCTTCGTGCTCGGCACGGGGGAGCACGCCGGTCAGCTCGCCGTGCCCAGCGGGCCCGGCACCGGGGTCACCGTGCGGGAGGATCTCGTGCGCGACTGGGCGCTCGTAGCCCCGGTCACCATCCATCGCTAGCGCCGCCCGCGGATGCCTCGGCACCGGCGATAGGATGCCGCCATGACTCCGAGCGAATACGTGGATCCGGTTGCCGAGCTGAGGGCGGAGGCGGACGCGGCGCTCGCCGCAGCGAAGCAGGCGCAGGCGGATGCCGTGGCGGCCGTCGAGCGGGCAGAGGCAGCCGCGACCGCGGCGGCAGCTGCCGTGCCTGCCCCGCCTGCCGTGCCTGCCCCGCCTGCCGTGCCTGCCCCGCCTGCCGTGCCTGCCGCATCCGTGCCCGCCGCGCCCGCTGCCCCCGCCGCACCGCTCAGCGACGCCGAGGTCGACTGGATCCGGGCCGGCTACGCGTTCGACGCCCCCGCGCTCGAGCTGGGCGCCCTCGTCAACGGCGAGGCCCGCCCCGACGTGCCGATCCGGATCCCTCTGGCGATGACCAACCGGCACGGCCTCGTCGCCGGGGCCACCGGAACAGGCAAGACGAAGACCCTCCAGGTGCTGGCCGAGCAGTTCTCCGCCCACGGCGTGCCGGTCTTCGCGGCCGACATCAAGGGCGACCTGTCCGGCATCGCCAGCGCCGGTACCCCGAGCGAGAAGCTCCTCGCCCGCACCGCCGCGATCGGCCAGGACTGGGTCCCCGCGGCCTCGCCCACGGAGTACTTCTCCCTCGGCGGCATCGGCCGGGGCATCCCGATCCGCGCGACGGTCACCGGCTTCGGCCCGCTGCTGCTCAGCAAGGTGCTCGGCCTGAACGACGTGCAGGAGTCGAGCCTCGGCCTCGTCTTCCACTACGCCGACCAGGCCGGCCTGCCCCTGCTCGACCTGACCGACCTGCGGGCCGTGCTCAGCTACCTGGTCAGCGACGCGGGCAAGGGCCAGCTCACCGAGCTCGGCGGCCTGTCCGCGGCGACGGTCGGGGTGATCCTGCGGGAACTCGTCACCTTCGCCAACCAGGGCGCCGACGTGTTCTTCGGCGAGCCCGAGATCGACACGATGGAGTTCCTGCGCACCGCCGCCGACGGCCGGGGGATCGTCAGCCTGCTCGAGGTGCCCGGCGTGGCCGACCGGCCCGCCCTGTTCTCGACCTTCCTGATGTGGCTGCTCGCCGACCTCTTCAACGACCTGCCCGAGGTCGGCGACCTCGAGAAGCCCAGGCTGGTGTTCTTCTTCGACGAGGCGCACCTGCTGTTCAACGACGCGTCGAAGGATTTCCTCGCCTCGATCACGCAGACGGTGCGCCTGATCCGGTCGAAGGGCGTGGGCATCTTCTTCGTCACCCAGACCCCCAAGGACGTGCCGGGCGACGTGCTCGCCCAGCTCGGCTCGCGCGTGCAGCATCAGCTGCGGGCGTTCACCCCGGATGACGCGAAGGCGTTGCGGGCGACCGTGTCGACGTTCCCGAACTCCGGCTACGACCTCGACGAGGTGCTCACCGGACTCGGCACCGGCGAGGCGATCGTGACCGTGATGAACGAGAAGGGCGCGCCGAGCCCGGTGGCGTGGACCCGGCTTCGGGCCCCGCAGGGCCTGATGTCGCCGACGGCGCCGGAGCAGATCGACCGGTCGGTCCTGGCCTCGCCGCTGTTGGCCCGGTACGGCACCGCGATCGACCGCGATTCGGCCCGGGAGATGCTGGCCGAGAAACTGGCCGCCGCAAACCAGGCCGCGGTCGACGCGCAGGAGCAGCTCGACCGGGCCAGGGCTGCGGCCGAGCAGGAGAAGGCCGAGCAGGCCGCGGCGACCGAGCAGGCCAGGGCGGAAAAGAAGGCACAGGCCGAATACGACCGTCTGATGCGCCAGACCCGGACGCAGTCGCGCACCCGGACCCGGGCCACGTCGAAGCCGCAGAAGACCGTGCTCGAGGAGGTGCTCGGCTCCCGGGCGACCAGGACGATCCTCACCGGGATTGTGACCGGCATCTTCGGCACCCGGCGGCGCCGCTAGCCGTCAGGCGGTGCGGTCGACCAGGCGGCGCTCGAACCAGTAGAGCAGCTCCGGGCGTGCCCGGTTCAGCTCGCGGAGGGTCATCGGCTCCGTCACGCGCACGACCGGCGCGCCGAGCTGTTCGATCACCGTGTTCATCGCGGCGTGGGAATAGTACTGCCCGCGCATCCGAACGAGGCGTCGTCCGTCGACGCCCACGACGAAGAGGTGCGCGTTCGTGTCCAGCGCGTCGCCCAGGTACAGGTCGAGCATCAGGATGCTGCCGACACTGGCAGCCGGGAAGCTGTCGACACGCCCGAAGAACCCGCGTTCGGTGATGCCCGCGTGGTCCACCCAAATGCCGGTGCGGTGGAACGCAGCCACGCCGAGGCCGAACACGGCGGTCACGCCGGCCTGGGCCGCCACAACGGGCAGCCAGGTGCCTTCGGGAACGGTCAGCCAGTAGAGCACGGCGAAGATAGGGGAGAAGAGGGCCAGCATGGCGATCGCCGAATGCCGGAGCAGACGCCCGCGGGGTCGGAGAGCGTGCTGGCGCACCCCTCTCACCCCAGTGAATCTCACCTTGGCTCCCCCCTTCCGGCTTATGGAAGTATGACCCATCGACAGGCCGGCGCGTAGACACCGTTCGGGGGGTTTCCCGCACCGGGCACCCCCAGTTCGGTCAGAAGTCGATCGAAAGCGCGGCGAATCGCCGTTCGAACCAGTGCAGCAGCTCGGGCCGGCTCTGGCTGAGGTCGCGCAGGGTCAGGGGCTCCGGTCCCTGCGTCACCGGCACGCCGAGCGCGTTCGCGACCGCATCCATGGCCTCGATTTCCCAGCAGGTTCCGTGCATCCGGGTCAGCAGGCGACCGTCAGGGTCGACGAGGAATAGCTGGGGGCGAACGTCGAGGGAGCCGCTCCGGTACAGGTCGAGCCGGACCACGCCGCCGATGCCGCCGACCGGGTAGGTGCGTCGGCGGCCGAAGACGTCCCGGGTGGTCAGCCCGGCGTCATCAGCCCAGATGGCGGTCAGGTAGTACGAGGTCACGGCGAGCGCGAAAAACAGGGTCAGGGCGGCCTGCGCCACGGCGACCGGCAGCCAGGACCCCGTCGGCACGGTGAGCCAGTACAGCACGACGAAGATCGGGGCCATCAGCAGAAGGATCGCGATGGTCCACTGCTGGAACGGGTAGGGGTGCGGGCGCACGGCGGCGGCACGGGTGCGTTCGCCCAGCGGAACCGTCATTGTTTCGCCCTGTTCTTCCGCCCCGCACCCAGTCTGGCGCACGGGGGGCCGCGCCGCGTAGCCACAGAACGGGGGGCACGCGGTCACGCGACAGGGCGGCTCCCCGGAGGGAACCGCCCTGTCGCCACCGGATCGGCCGGTGATCTGATCTGTTAGTCGCCGAGCACGGCACCGAGGTCGAGGTTGCCCAGGGCGCCGTCGACGACGTCGGTGACACCGGCTCCGATGTCGCCCGACACTCCACCGAGGTCGGTGTCGTTCGCGGAGCCGACCGGAGCATCGACCGCAGCGTCGACCGGAGCATCAACGGGGGCCGTGACGGGAGCGGTCACGGGTGCGCTCACCGAGGTGTCATTCCCCGAGGCCACCGGCACGTCGTTGCCGCTGGCGATGGCGTTGCCCGAAGCCACATCATTGATGTCGCTGGTCAGCGAGCGGTCCACGACGGGGCCGTTGAGCACGGGGCCGTTGAGCAGCGGGCCGGTCGAGGCACCGTTGCCGTTCGCGTTCCCGGAGAGGGCGCGGTACAGGGCGCCGTCGATCGATGAGGTCGCGCTGGTCGCGTTGGACCCCTGCGCGTCGTCGAGGGTCGAAGCCTGGGCCGGGGCGATCATGCCGCCGACGATGAGGGCGGTTGCCGCGGCACCGGTTGCTCCGAAAACGCTGATCTTCCTGGTGATGTTCTTCATGTTGAACTCCTATTCGTTAGTTCTGTCCCGGCCTCGGTTTCACTCGGGCCGCATAAGTGGTCCGGAGCCCGCCGCAATCCGGTTTGGTCGGATCTGCCCTTATCGGGGGCAATGCCGGGGGGAATGCTGGCGCGGATGCCGGTGGCCGGGCCGCCACGGAGGCTCGGATCGCAGTCGTGGCCTGCGATCGGGCGGCGACGGAACCCGGCGGAATCCGAGGCGAGAAAGGCGGCCTGCGCGGACGGATTCCCGGCGTAGAGTGGGCCAGTGCACCTACGGTCGAGCCCCCCGGGCGGAGTGAAGACGCGCCGGCGGCCTCACCCGGCGCAGGTGGTCGCCGGCGGATTCGCCGGCACCATCCTGATCGGCACGGCCCTGCTCCTGCTGCCGATCGCGAAGGCGGGCGCCGGCGGCGCGACGTTCCTCGAGGCCATCTTCACCGCGACCTCCGCCGTGTGCGTGACCGGGCTCACCGTCGTCGACACCGCGACCTACTGGACCCCGTTCGGGCAGGTCGTCATCCTGTTGCTGATCCAGGTCGGCGGGTTCGGGATCATGACCTTCGCCTCGGTGGTCGGCCTCACGATCGCGCGCAAGATGTCGCTCCGGTCGAGGATCAACGCCGCCTCAGAGATCAAGAGCGTCGGACTCGAGGATGTCAAGGGCCTCGTGCGGGGCGTCGTCGTGATGTCCCTCGCCATCGAGTTCGCGGTGGCGCTGATCCTCAGCCTGCGGTTCCTCACCGGTTACGGCGAACCGGTCGGGCGGGCGATCTGGCTCGGCGTGTTCCACTCCGTCTCGTCGTTCAATAACGCCGGATTCGCGCTGTTCAGCGACAACCTCATCTCGTTTGCGACGGATCCGTTCGTCTGCCTCCCGATCGCGTTCGCGGTCATCCTCGGCGGCATCGGTTTCCCGGTCATCGTGCAGCTGCGCAAGCACCTCCGCTCGCCGCTGCTCTGGAACATGAACACCCGGATCGTGCTCGCGGCGACGATCACCCTGCTGGTGGCCGGCACGGTCTACCTCACCGCGGTGGAGTGGTCCAACCCCGCAACGCTGGGCCCGCTGGTCTGGCAGGACAAGATCCTCGTCGGGTTCTTCCAGTCGGTGCAGGCGAGGACGGCGGGTTTCAACAGCGTCGACACGGGCGCGATGGACTCGGCCAGCCTGCTCGGCCTGGACGTGCTCATGCTGATCGGCGGTGGTCCGGCCGGAACCGCGGGCGGCATCAAGGTCACCACTTTCGC
Organism: Cryobacterium sp. Sr8; assembly: GCF_004403225.1. Lineage (NCBI taxonomy): Bacteria > Bacillati > Actinomycetota > Actinomycetes > Micrococcales > Microbacteriaceae > Cryobacterium > Cryobacterium sp. Sr8. Next base: position 71,606 of record NZ_SOHO01000014.1, read on the forward strand.
GGTGCTGTTCTTCATCCTGCTCGCGGAGGTTCGCGGCGAGGTTTCGGTGAACGTGTTCGGCAAGCGGCTCTCCCGGGCCGTGCACCGCCAGGCCATCGCGATCGTTCTGCTCGCCGTCGGCGTGGTCGTCATCTCCACCGCCGCCCTGATGCTCCTCACCGACATTTCACTGGACCGGCTGCTCTTCGAGTCGATCTCGGCCTTCGGCACCGTCGGCCTGTCGACCGGGATCACGGCCGGGCTGCCCGCGGCCGGCCAGGTCATCCTGATGCTGCTCATGTTCATTGGCCGGCTCGGGCCGGTCGCCCTGGCATCGGCGCTCGCCCTCCGGCAGCGCCGCAGCACGTACGAACTCCCGAAGGAGAGGCCCATCATTGGCTAAGTTTTCGCTTTTTGGTCACAGCCAGCCCGCCCGCATGGCCGAGGAAGACGCCGTGGTCGTGATCGGCCTCGGCCGGTTCGGCAGCTCGCTCGCCATCGAACTCATGGAGAGCGGAACCGAGGTGCTCGGCATCGACGCGGACGAGGACATCGTGCAGGCGCACAACGGCCTGCTCACCCACGTCGTGCGCGCCGACTCGACCAAGGAGGAAACCCTCCGCCAGCTGTCGGTGCCCGACTTCAGCAGCGTCGTCGTGGCCATCGGCGGCGACATCCAGGCCAACATCCTCACGGCCTCCCTGCTGCTCAAGATGGGGATCCCCAACATCTGGGCCAAGGCGGTGAGCGAGCCGCACGGCAAGATCCTCGAGCAGCTGGGCGTCGCCCACGTCGTGCGGCCGGAGAAGGAGATGGGCAAGCGGGTCGCGCACCTCGTTCGCGGGGTGATGCAGGATTACATCGAGATCGGCGAGAACTTCGCCCTCGTGAAGATGGCGACGCCGCCGGACCTCGTCGGCGTGCCGCTGGGCGAGGCCCGGGTGCGGGCGACGCACTTCGTCACCGTCACGGCCTACAACCGGCCGGTCTCGGGCTGGAGCTACACGACCGTCGACACGGTGCTCGAGGCGGGCGACACCATCCTGGTCGCCGGCGAGTCCAGGCGGGTCGAAGCGTTCAGCCTGCTGCGCTGATGTCCGCCGACGCCGTGCGGTTCGTCTCGGGCACGCTCCCCGGCACGCGCATCGTCGTGCGCCACCGCATCGAGGGCGGGTTCACGGATGCGGTCGGCTACCTGCGCTCCGTCGACGACGCGAGCTGCGTGGTCGAGACCCGGCGCGGCCTCGTCACGATCCTGCTGGCCGACATCGCCCTGGCGAAGAATGTTCCGCCGCCGCCCCCGCGGCGGGCACCGCGCGCGGGAACCGAATAGTCCGCTCCGGCCCGCCGCCTTACCTCCCGAACGCCCGCTGGCGCATAATGGGCAGATGTGCCCCGCCCGCGCCCCGAGCTACCGCACGCTCGCGTCGCTGCGCAGGATCACCCTGCTCGATCTGCTGCAGCGGCAGGGGGCGATGACCGTCGAGCAGCTGGCCGAGGCCACCGGCCTGCACCCCAACACCGCGCGGGAGCACCTGCACCGCCTGATCGACGCCGGCTTCGTCACCTCCGAGACCGAACCGCGCGACGGCAAGGGGCGCCCGCGGATCGTCTACGCCGCGCCCCGTGGCGCGGACCACCGGGCCGGATCGATCCGGGAAGCGAAGGTCGCCGCGGCGCTGCGCCACGGAGAGCAGGTGCGGCGCATGCTGTCGGCCGAGCCGGCGCCGTGCCGGCCGTCGCCGTCGCTGAGCCGACAACTGGATGCGCTCGACGACCACCTGGATGACGTCGGGTTCGACGGCAGCGTGTCCGAGGACGGGCTGCACGTCCACCTGCACGGCTGCCCGTTCGCCGACCTGGTCACGGAGCATCCCGAGGTCTGCCGGGTGCACTTCGGTCTGCTGCGCGGCATCCTCGAGCAGGCGGACGGCCCCCTCTCGGCGGAGGAGCTGCATCCGTTCAGTAGCCCCAACACCTGCACGCTCGACCTGCACTGCTCCGACACCGCCGCCGACTGAGCGCCGCCACAGCGACGTCCGCAGCACTGACTTGCGGAGAAAGTACCTTCCCGCGCGAAATGAGGGTATGTGAAGTCTCAATACATATTGGACACTTCTGTCTCAATACATCGTGGACAGTGTGTCTCACTACATCGTGGACAGTTGGCTGAGTTTCGCTTCAGATATGAGCGAAATNCAGCGCAACGGCGTGCCGCCCGCGCAACTCGAAATCCGTTGAAGCTAGAGCCAGACCGGTGCGTCCGTGAGCTCCGTGCTCGAGGTGACGCCGTCGACGCCTCGGCCCGTCGCCCACGCGGCCAGATCTGCCAGCGACCCGGACACGACCTCCGCGTCGGCGGCCAGGTCGCCGAACACGGGCTTCGTCCCGTCGGTGGCTTCCAGCCGCAGCCCGGCGTCCTCGCCGCGCGCCTTCCAGTCGTCCGTGACGTCGGTGAGGATGTGTTCGAGCACCTCGGCAGGGATGTCGTCGAAGGATGCCCCGTCGTCCAGGTCGACAGCGTGGATCCAGACCTCGCGGGTGCGCATCCACACCGTCTCCGTGGCCGGCACCATGCGCCCGGAGGAGGTCTTCACCTGCTTGGTCCAGTTCTTCTCCGGCAGTCCGCGCCAGGCGCGCTCGAGCTCTGCGGCCGAGTGCTCGAAGAGGCGGCGCAGTTCCTTCGCGCTGAGCGCGGCCCCGTGGGCGATTTCGCTGTCGCGCGCGTCGGGCGACTCGTACATGCGCGTTTCCACACCGGTGGTCGCCCAGTCGACCAGGCGGGCAATCGCCAGGGCGTTGTAGCCGACGTGCGCCACGACGTGGCGGCGGGTCCAGCCCGGCAGCAGCGAATCTCCGTCGAGATCGGTGTCGTAGAGTTCGGCGAGGGCCTCGGCGAAGTGCTCAGTGCCGCGCCGGACCATCACCAGCCGCTCATCGAGTTCCATGGCGGAATGGTGCTTCTTCATGAGTTCTCCTGACAACGCTGTTACGAGGAACTGCCGAAATACTGACGAGCCCCACGCTACGCGACCGGCGGGTCCACGTCGGACCGCGGGCGTGAATTGACACCCGGCGACGCCACCCCTAGCCTGCCAGAGGCGCGCACCCCCGTTCGGGGGCGCCGGCGCCCGCAGCATCCGCCACGCGGCATCCGCCACGAAGACCGACGATTTACTCAACGAAGAGGTTCCGGCCGCATGACAACGCTTACACAGGACACCACGACCGAAAAGGGGCTGGCACGCGTTGCCCAGACCCTGGCCCGATGGACGGAGAAGTGGTTCCCGGACGCGTATGTCTTCGCCCTGGTCGGCGTCTTCATCGTCGCCCTCGCGGCCCTGGCCAACGGGTCCTCTCCCCAGACCATCGTCGACTCGTTCGGCAACGGCTTCTGGGACCTGACCGCCTTCACCCTGCAGATGTCGATGGTGGTGTTGACCGGATACGTCCTGGCGACCTCCCCGCCGGTGGCCCGGCTGATCAACCGCCTGGCCGCCGTGCCGCAGAGCGCGGCCACCGCCGTGAGCTTCGTGGCCTTCCTCTCGATGTCGGTCTCCTTCCTCAACTGGGGCTTGAGCCTGGTCTTCGGCGGGCTGCTGGCCCGCGCCATCGCCCGACGGGTCGACCTGCGCGTCGACTACCGTGCCCTCGGCGCTGCCGCGTTCATGGGCCTCGGCGCGGTGTGGGCGCTGGGGATGTCGTCCTCGGCCGCACAACTGCAGGCCACCGAGGCCTCCCTGCCGCCGGCGCTGCTGAAGGTCACCGGCATCCTGGACTTCGGCACCACCATCTTCACCTGGCAGTCGCTGACCATGTGCGCCATCATCATCGCGCTGACCGTCGCCATCGCCCACTTCTCCGCCCCGCGCGGCGACGCGATCAAGACGGCGTTTGAACTCGGCGTCGACCTCGACGACTCGCCGGTTCCCGCGGCGCCTCGCTCCCGCCCGGGTGAATGGCTGGAGTACAGCCGCATCCTGCCCATTCTCGCCGGACTGATGACCCTGGGCTGGCTGGTCTCCCAGTTCCTGACGAAACCGCTGCTCTCCGTCGTCAGCAACCTCAACGGCTACCTGCTGATCTTCCTGATGCTCGGGTTGCTCCTGCACGGCACGCCCCGCAACTTCCTGCAGGCCGTGACCAAGGCCGTCCCCGCGACCGCGGGCATCCTCGTGCAGTTCCCGCTCTACGCCGCCATGGCGGCGATCCTCACCGGCGCGGTCGGCAACGGCGGGCTGACCGTGTCGCAGCACCTGGCCGAGTTTTTCACGAGCGTGGGCAGCGGCGGCGGCTTCGCCGTCGTCGTGGCGATCTACACGGTCATCCTGGGCATCTTCGTGCCCTCGGGCGGCGGCAAATGGCTGGTCGAGGCCCCGTACGTGATGCAGGCGGCGACGGATGTCCAGATGAACCTGGGCTGGACGGTGCAGATCTACAACGTGGCCGAGGCCCTGCCCAACCTGATCAACCCGTTCTTCATGCTGCCGCTCCTGGCGGTGCTCGGGCTCAAGGCCCGCGATCTGGTGGGTTTCACGTTCCTGCAGTTCATCTTCCACCTGCCGGTGGTGCTGCTGCTCGTGTGGGTGCTCGGGCTGACGTTCAACTTCGTCGCGCCGGTGATTCCGTAGGTCATGCCCCCGCGAACGCGTCGCGCCGGGCGCGTTTCTCGTTGAGTTGCGGAAAAAGTACTCTCAATTTCGAAACGAAGGCATGTGAAGTCTCAATACATATTGGACACTTCTGTCTCAATACATCGTGGACAGTGTGTCTCACTACATCGTGGACAGTTGGCTGAGTTTCGCTTCAGATATGAGCGAAATGAAGCCCGATGTCAAGGTCCGCCTGTTGGTCGCGTCCTGGCCCGATGATGCGCCACGCGGAGCGGTAAGCGCCTTCTGCAAGCAGCACAAAGTGTCCCGAGCCTGGTTCTACAAGATCCGCGCGGCCTCAACCGCCAACGGGCAATGGGCCGCCTTGGAGCTGGGCTCAACGAAACCGAAAAGCCACCCGATGGCCACGGCCCCGGGGATGATCGAACTCGCCCTGACGATCAGGATCGAGCTCGAAGGGAGAGGGCTGGATTGCGGACCATTGAGCGTCCACGCCATCCTCCGCCGGAAGGGACTCACGCCGCCATCGCGGGCAACGCTGGCGCGGTTATTCACCCGCGCCGGCGTCGTCGTGGCCGAACCCAGGAAGAAACCACGATCCGCGTTTCGCCGATTCGTCTACCCGGCCCCGAACTGCTGCTGGCAGATCGACGCGACCGATTGGACTTTGGCGACCGGTCGGGTGGTGGTGATCTTTCAACTCGTCGATGACCACTCCCGGCTCGCGTTAGCCTCTCTGGTTGCGTCGGGAGAAACGAGCGAGGCCGCCATCCGCGTCGTGAATCTGGCCATTGAACGCCACGGTGTCCCGCAGAAATTCCTCTCCGACAACGGGTCGGCACTGAACACGCACCGCCGCGGCTACAAGAACCAGCTCATCCGCCACCTCGAAGCGATGGGCGTTCGGATGATCTCGGGCAAACGCGCGAAACCGACCACCCAGGGCAAGAACGAACGCTTCCACCAAACGCTGCACAAGTATCTCAACGCGCGCGATCCCGCCGCCACCATGGCCGAACTCCAAGCCCACGTCGACTCCTTCGATGAGTATTACAACACCGAACGTGAACACCAGGCGCTACCGCGCCTGACGCCCCGGGAAGCGTGGGACGCGACGCCAATCGCGACACCACCCACGCTCCCAAGCCCGGTCACGACTCTGGAATCCCAAAGCACTCA